>NZ_JBQOIF010000032.1:0-44084 GCF_052665395.1 Stenotrophomonas sp. 3(2025)
CCCCCCCCCCGGGGTTTGGGGGGGGGGGCCCAAAAAAAACCACGCGGGGGCGCCCCCTTCTCCCCCCCCACACCCCCCCCCCCCCCCGACGGCCGTGGAGCGAAGCGACCCGCTTTGGCTCCTGCTCTTCTTTTTTTCTCTTCCGTGGGTGGACGCACACGGAAACTGTCAGAGGCCGGGCGGGTGGGCTGGGCAGGGGTGTCAGCCGCATGGATGCGGCTGCCAAGCCTACAAGGACGTACTTGCGGCGTCCCCTGCACAGTCCACCCGCCCGGCCAGACCACGGCTTCTGCTCTCAACGACTGCCCACCCACGAGGGGCTGCGCCGTTCGCCGCAAACTACGCCGAAGGCGACGGCTTCTGCTTCAGCAGGCTCAACGCCAGTCCACCCACAACCAGCACGCCCAGCCCCAGCAACGCCCACAGCAACCACGCCTTCCAGTCGTGCTGCGGCTTCAGCGCTGCGTCACCGGCGAGCGTCTCCGGACTGCCCTCCAAGCGTGCCAGCGTCGGCTGCCACGACGGATCATTGCGCTGCCGCAGTTCCTCGATCAGCACCGCGATCGGCGCCTCCGCGCGGCGCGCGGTGCTGCTGCCCACGGCCAGCGCGTAGGGTGCTGCGCCCTGGCTGAGGAACACCATCACTTCCGGTTGATAGCCCAAGCGCAGGGTCGGGGCGCTGGTGGTCTCCAACGGGCTCGCGACCAGCTTCCAGTAGCGGTCGCGGTACATGCCGCCCAACGGCTGTGCCGCCGATTGCTGGCGCTGGCCCGGCGCCCCCTGCTGCAGCTGATAGGCGATCCAGGGCGCGCTGCGGCGCTGCCATTCGGCGCTTTCGTCGTCGCGGCTGAACAGGGTCCACTGCACCAGGCTGTTGTCGGTGCTGGCCACGTCGGCCCGGGTCACCGGGAATCGACCATCCAGTTCAAAGGTGAATTCCCCCTTGCCCTGCGCGGTCGGTGTCAGCGACAGCCACTCCCAGGGCACCGTTGCCGGCGCCGGCGGCAGTTCGGCCAATACACTGCGCAGCTCCGGCAGTCGCGCCTCGCCCTGCGGCAGGATCCGCAGGTAGCGCACATTGCTGTCGACCTGCAGGCGTCGCTGCAGCAGGCGCTTGCCCGCACGCTGCAGGTCCACCAGGGGGACATCACGGGCGATCGACTGCCAGCGCTGCAGATCATCGCTGGCATCAAGCTGTACCTGCGCCTGCAGCGGCTGGCCACTTTCGGCCCAGTCCAGCACCAGCGCTGCCAGCGGCTGCTGGCCAAGCACGCTGGCATCGATCAACCAGCCGCCCTGCCCGTTCGCCACCGCACCACCACCAAGCCTGGCCTCGACCCGGCGCACACGGCCGTCGGTATCGCGCTCGGTCAGCAGCTGCAGGTCGTTGCGCTGGGCCTCGGCCAGTGGTGGCAGCGCGAACCACGGCAGTTCGCGCTGCACCGGCGGCTGCGCCAACGGCTGGTCCGGCGCCAGCAGCGCCGATGGCAATGCCTGGCCGGCAGCGTTGAACACCTGCAGATCGCCCAGATCAGCGGCGCCGGCGCGGCGGTAGATCGCCGGCTCCAGCACCACCCGATAGGCACCGGACTGCGCGCTGGACAGGCTCAGCGGCCACTGTTCGGCGTACTGCGCGCGGTAGTCGGTGGCCTGCGCGGCAACCGCACCGGCCACGCCGAACAGGACCGGCAGCAACGCTCGGCTCCACTTACTCATTGGTTTTCCTCCACGGTTGGCGGCGCGCTCGGCGGCGCGGGCGCCAGGTAGCCCACGACGGTGCACAGCAGGCCGTAGGCAATGAACGATGCGATTCCCAGCAGGTTGCCCAGATGCTGGCGGTCGATCAGCACCAGCTTGGCCAGCACCACGGCCATCAGCACGGCACCAACCATCCACAGCACACGCTGGCCGCGACGCGAGCCCCACACCCAGGCGATCACGCCCAGTACGCTCCACAACACGGTCAGGCTGGTCTGGGCCAGGCTGAAGCGGGCCATCGTCGGATTCCAGGCGACACCGCCCCAATGATGCACGCCATGCAGCACGGTGCTGGTCAACGCGATGAAACCGGCCACGGCCAGCACCGGCACACGCAACCGCTGCAGCTGCGCCGGTCCCTGCGGGTCATACAGCCAGCGCGCGATCAGCAGCAGGCTGACCCACTGTGCCAGTTCGGCAGGATTGAGCAGCGGCAACCACGGCAACGGCGTGGCATCGCCCGCCAGGGTCAGGCCGAACAACCAGGCCAGCGCCAGCACCGCAAAAATCACGCACTGCAGCGGCAGGCGCACCGGGTCAAACGCAGCACCCAGCGGCCAGCGCAGCACGTTCCAGCGCCACAGCGACAGCGCTGCCAGCAGCAACCACGGCAGGGTGACCAGCAACGCGGTCCAGCCCTGCGCCAGGCGCGCGTCGCCGCCGCCCCACAGGGCCAGCAGCGAAAGCAGCGACGGCCACAGCAGCCACCACAGGAACTGCGCGATACGGGCCACGCCACCACTGCCCTGCCGCAGGCACAGCAGGCTGCGCACGCCGAGCACGGCGAACACTGCCCATGCCAATGCGCCATAGCCGGCAAACGGCTGCTGGTGTGCATCGCTCTGCAGCAGCGCCAACGGGAAGCCCGCTGCCAGCATCACCAGCGCGGTCACGCCCAGCGCACGCGCCGGCATGCGGCGTTGCACCTCCGAGGTCAGCCAGGCGGTGACGGCGGCCAGCACCAACACCGCGTCGGCCTGCGCCGAATGCTGGAAGAAGCGGCCGATTTCATGCACCAGACCGCCCAACCACCACAGCAGGGCCCACAGGTAGTACGCCAGGGCGATGTCATGGCGCTGCCTGCGCTGATAGCTCCACGCCGCCGCGAAACCCGCCACGGCCAGCAGCAGTGCGCCGATCGCGGTCGGGTTGAGCAGGAAACGCTGGTCCTGGTGCCAATGGTCGGCGCCCACCACGAATGCGAACGCGGCGGCGAGCTGCAGCAGCGCACCGGTCACCTGCGGCAACCAGCGCTTCTGGCGCAACCCCAGCCACGCCAGGCCGGCGCCTTCCAGCGCGAACACCGCACCGGTGGCCCGCGCCGAGAATGCCAACGGCACCGCCAGCGTCGCAAAGCCCACCGCCAGTACCGCATGCGACTGCGCCAGCACCGTATACGATGCACGCGCGATCAGGGCCCGTGCCAGCAGCGCATAGATCGCTGCCAGGCCCAGCGCACACAGTGCCAGCGTCATCGGCTGTTCGTGCAGCATGCCGGCCTGCAACGAGAAGGCGATCAGCGGCGTGCCGAACACCAGGCTGCCGTCGACCAGATCGCGACGCCCGGCCGGCTGCCGGCGCGCATACAACAACGGAATCAGCAGATAGAAAACGAAGAACAGCAGCAGGAACGGCTCGGTACTGGCGAACTTGGCCGCGTCATACTGCAGCACGCCCCAGAAGGTGCCGATGCCGAAGGTGAACGCGAAACCCAGCAGGTTCAGCACACGCCACGGGCGATACCAGGCAATGGCGAAAATGCCCGCGTTGAGCACGGCGTAGTAGCTGAACAGCCCGACGTGGTTGCCACTGCCGGTGGACAGCCACAGCGGCGCCATGAAGCCGGCCAGGATGCCCAGCACCGCCAATGTGCGCGAGTTCTGCACGACCGCCAGCACGCACAGCCCCGCCACCAGCGCGATCGAGCTGGCAAAGGCGAAGCCGGGCGCGAGTAGATCGAAACGCTTGAAGGCAGCGAAGATGGTCAGCAGCAGTACGCCGATGGCGCCCCCCTGCAGGGCCAGCGCGAACATCCGCCGGCGCTCGCGCTGCTGCCAGCCGAAGGCCAGCAGGCCCAGCGCACCGACGGTGATGCCCGCCAGCCGCAGCTCGACCGGCACCACCAGCCAGCCCTGGTCGCTGACGTACTTGAGCAGCGCAGCAACGCCGGCCAACAGCACCAGCATGCCGATCTTGACCGGCACGTTGCCCTGGGTGAACCAGTGTTTGACCGCACCGATCGCGCGCTCGACCAGGTTCGGCAGGGCCGGTTCCGCTGGCAAGGGCGGCACTGCGGGCTCAGGTGGCAACGGCGGTGGCGGCGACGCACGCGCGGGCTGGGCCGGCGGCGCCAGCTCCTCGCGGGCGGCAACCGGCGGCGGGGCCGTGGCCGCCGTGGGCCGCAGGAACGGGGGCTCGCTGCCGGGCTCGCGCGATGTCGAAGGCACGCGCGGCGGCGCGGCCACGGCCGAGGGCGCACGGCCAAGTGTCTCTGCCGAAGTGGGCGCGACCTGCACGCTCTGTGCGGCCTCCAGCGCGGCGACCCGCCGGCGCAGGCCGGCAATCATCACCAGCGCCACCACCAGCAGCAGCGGTATCGCCAGCAGGACCAGTACTGCCAGGACCAAGAGTGCTTCCATTCCTCGCCTTCCAATGCGATCCCGCGCCACGATGGCGGCGGTCGACGGGCCCATGCTACGTCAGGCCGGGCCCCTTAAACGACGAACCCCGGCCAGGCCGGGGTTCGCGCGACGATCTTCGCAGGCCTTACTTGGCTGCGACGACCTTGGCCATTTCCAGGCACTTGTTGGAATAGCCCCACTCGTTGTCGTACCACGACACGAGCTTGACGAAGGTGCCGTCCAGCGCGATGCCGGCGTCTGCGTCGAACACCGAGGTGTGGGTTTCACCGCGGAAATCGGTGGCCACCACCTTGTCTTCGGTGTAGCCCAGGATGCCCTTCAGCGCGCCTTCGCTCTGTGCCTTCACTTCGGCGCAGATCTCGGCGTAGGTGGCTTCCTTTTCCAGCTCGACCGTCAGGTCGACCACCGACACGTCCGAGGTCGGGACGCGGAAGCTCATGCCGGTCAGCTTCTTGTTCAGCTCCGGGATGACCACGCCGACGGCCTTGGCGGCACCGGTGGAGGACGGAATGATGTTCTCCAGGATGCCGCGGCCGCCGCGCCAGTCCTTGTTGGACGGGCCATCGACGGTCTTCTGCGTGGCGGTGGCCGCATGCACGGTGGTCATCAGGCCGCGCTTGATGCCCCACTTGTCATTGATGACCTTGGCCAGCGGTGCCAGGCAGTTGGTGGTGCACGAGGCGTTGGAGATGATCGCCTGGCCAGCGTAGGTCTTGTCGTTCACGCCGAACACGAACATCGGCGTGTCGTCCTTCGACGGTGCCGACAGGATGACCTTCTTGGCGCCGGCATCGATGTGCTTCTGCGCACTGACCTTGTCCAGGAACAGGCCGGTGGCTTCGAGCACGACGTCAACGCCGACTTCGTCCCACTTCAGGTTGGACGGATCGCGTTCCTGGGTCAGGCGGATCTTCTTGCCGTTGACCAGCAGATCCTTGCCATCGACGGCTACGTCGGCCTTGAAACGGCCGTGCACGGAGTCGTACTTGAGCATGTAGGCCAGGTAATCCGGCTCCAGCAGATCGTTGATGGCCACGATTTCGATGTCGTCGCCGAAGTTCAGCACCGCCGAGCGCAGGACGTTACGCCCGATGCGACCGAAACCGTTGATACCAACCTTGATTGCCATGTTCTCAAGCTCCTGCAGCCGCGACAGGTGCGGCGGGGTGGATAGGGCCCACAAGTCTAGCAGGCCGGCCTTGACCACCGCCGGCCAAGCCCGCCGCCGGGACGGGGGCCGGACAGGATTTGATCCGGATCAAAGCGTTAGCGCGGCGTGAGGCCGAGACTGGCCACATCCACCCCGCAACGAGATCACCCCCATGCGCAAGACCTCCCCCCTGATCGTGGCCAGCCTGGCCGCCGCCCTGTCGCTGGCCGCCGCCCCGGCCATGGCCCAGTCCAAGGGCGACTGGACCGTTTCGGCTGGCGTGCACCAGGTCGCCCCGAAGTCGAACAACGGCTGGCTGGCCGGCGGCACGCTGAAGGTCGACGTCGACAACGACGTCAAGCCGACCATCACCGGTGAGTACTTCATCGCCGACAACCTGGGCATCGAAGTGCTCGCGGCGCTGCCGTTCAAGCACGACATCAACATCAACGGCCTGGGCCGAGTGGGCAGCACCAAGCAGCTGCCGCCGGTGGTCACCCTGCAGTACCACTTCAACAGCAAGGGCAAGGTGTCGCCGTTCGTGGGCGCCGGCCTGAACTACACGACCTTCTTCAGCGAAGACACCACCGGTGCGCTGGCGGGCAGCAAGCTGAAGCTGCAGGATTCGTGGGGCCTGGCCGCACATGCGGGCATCGACTTTGCGATTGGCGAGAAGGGCGCCCTGCGCGTGGACATGCGCTGGATCGACATCGACAGCAAGGTGAAGCTGGATGGCGAAAAGATCGGTACGGTCAACATCGATCCGCTGGTCTACGGCGCGTCCTACGTCTTCAAGTTCTAAGGGGTTGATTGGCGGGGGCTGCGCCCCCGCTCCCCCGCGACAGGCAAAACCCTCGCAGCATGTTGCCCCGGTATGTGTGTGCCGGGGCTTTTTTGTTGGTGCAGAGCGTGGATCTGCGTTTGGGCGGGGCAAGTGAATTGCTCAGGACACGCCGTAAATACGTCCATGTAGGCTCGATCGCCGCATCCATGCGGCGAACGGTCCTGAGCAATTCACTTGCCCCACCCCTTCCATTTTCCGCGCGCGCGCAGGCGCAAGCAGAAGCCGGCACCCGCATGACCCCAGTTGCCATCGGCCGGATGCGATCCTGCATTTGACTGTGATTCTGCTTTTGTCGTTTGCATCCGCCAACGCGGCCATGTTGGATGGTGGCTGCAGGGGCAGGCGCTGCGGGACCGTCCGCGGCATGAATGCCGCGGCCGAGCCTACAGGGACGTACTTGCGGCGTGTCCCGCAGCGCCTGCCCCTGCAGCCACCTGCCCAGCGAACAGGAACGCGCCGCTTTCCATCAACCACCCACCTTCCCCGCTGGCTAGAATGAGCGGATGAAAGCACTGCACTCCCTGTTCCTCGCCGCCGCCCTCGCGCCGGCCCTGCTGACCCTGTCCGCCCCCGCCCATGCCTGGGGCGCGCAAGGCCACCGCCTGGTCGCCGAAGTCGCCGACAGCCGCCTCAACCCGACCACGCGCGCTGAAGTCGACCGATTGCTGGCCACCGAACCCGGCGCCACCCTTGCCAGCATCGCGCCCTGGGCCGACCAGCTGCGCGCCAAGGACCCGGGCCTGGGCCGTCGCTCGGCCGGTTGGCACTACGTCAACATCGCCGAAGATGGCTGCCACTACGAGGCGCCGAAGCACTGCAAGAGCGGCAACTGCATCGTCGAAGCGCTGAAGGCGCAGAGCGCGATCCTCGGCGACCGCAGCCTGACCGATGGCGAGCGCCTGCAGGCACTGAAGTTCGTCGTGCATCTGGTCGGTGACATCCACCAGCCGATGCACGCCGGCTACGGCCACGACAAGGGCGGCAACGATTTCCAGCTGCAGTTCGGCAACCGCGGTACCAACTTGCACTCGCTGTGGGACAGCGGCATGCTCAATACCCGCAAGGTCGACGATGCCGGTTACCTGCCGGTGCTGCGCGCACTGCCGGCGCCGAAGCTGGCACGCCAGTCCAACCCGCAGCGCGATCCGGTCAGCTGGGCTGAAGCCAGCTGCCGCATTTCGGTGCAACCTGGCGTTTACCCTGCCTCGCGTAAGATCGGCGACGACTACACCGCGCGCTACCGGCCGGTGGCCGAAGCGCAGCTGCGACTGGCCGGTGAAAACCTGGCGCAGTTGCTGAACCGCGTGCTCGCCACACGCTGAGGAGTGCCCGATGTCGGTCCAGGTGCAATCGTTCTTCCACCGTGACAGCAACACCTTCAGCTACCTGGTCAGCGACCCGGCCAGCAGCGAGGCCGCGCTGATCGACCCGGTACTGGATTACGACCCGGATACCGACGCCAGCAGCGAATCGCCGGTGCGCGCGATGCTCGATGCCATCGCGCAACAGCAGCTGCACGTGCGCTGGCTGCTGGAAACCCACGCCCATGCCGACCACGTGTCGGCGGGGCGTCGACTGAAGCAACGGTTCCCGCAGGCGACGCTGGCCATCGGCGAAGGCATCCGTGCGGTGCAGGCCACGTTTGCACCGCGCTATGGCCTGCAGCTGCCCGAGGAACATGCCGTCTTCGATCACCTGTTCGCTGATGGCGAGACCTTCGCACTGGGTGAACTGCAGGGGCGCATCATCGCCGTACCCGGCCACACCAGCGACAGCATCGCCTATCTGATCGACGATGCGCTGTTCACCGGCGATTCGTTGTTCATGCCCGATGGCGGCACCGCACGCTGCGATTTCCCCGGCGGCGATGCTGCGCAGCTGTACCGCTCGATCCAGCGCCTGCTGGCCCTGCCCGATGCCACCCGCGTATTCGTCTGCCACGACTACGGCCCGGGCGGACGCGATTTCGCCAACGAAACCACCATTGGTGAACAGCGCGCGCACAACATCCACGTGCATGACGGCGTGGCCGAAGCCGAGTTCGTCAGCGTGCGCCAGGCCCGTGACGCGACGCTGGCCGAACCGGCGCTGATGCAGCCGGCGGTGAAGGCGAACATCCAGGGCGGGGCGTGAGGAATGCCAACAAGACGCTCAGGAGGCGAGCTCTGCTTGCCTCCTGAGCGATCACACGCGACTACCGACACACAGTTCCTGGTGTTGCTTTGGCGCCAGAGGCATTCACTCCGCTGACGATACGCTCGATGACAATCGCGCGCTTCGCCTTCGCAAGCTTCGCAAGCGACAGGCATATGCCTGCCTTCTGCACCGAATAGACCTCCGCTGCGATCTCGCTCACCTCCTCACTCGCCAGACCGTCGGCCACCCAGAAAAATTCAGCCAACGCATCCAATTGAGCACCGGAGAGCTTGCCCGCGCCCCGATCAACAACGCTGTGGACAGCAGGAATCACCACATCCTCAATGAACTCACCGCTCGATTCATCCGAACGATGGTCCTTCCTGTTGTATTCGGCAATCAATCTAGTCCCGATGACCACCAGGTCGGCACCCGCATCACGCGGCTGCGCTAGAGCAGGACACGCGAGAGTTGCAACAAGCCCAAACAGCAGCAATTTCTCACCCATTATCATGGCTTGTACTCCACTTCCAGTTCGATTTGCCCCCCATTCCTAAGGAGACCATTCATCAATGAGTCATGAACTTGATTATGGTATCCGCATACAACACCTACACAACCTTCGGTTCCCGGAACATTTCCGTCCGGATGAATTCGCAATAACTTCCTCCCGTCCTTGTCATCCAGATCCAAACTCCAACCATTGCCATCTGGACAGGTCATTGCTTTTGTACCGGAGCGGTTCCTCAAATTTCGACCACCGTACTTTCCTTCAGGCAGCTTTCCCTTGCCCCAAGGCCCGGAGACGGCAGGTACGCGTATCTCCTGCCTCCACTCCGGCAATCCAGAACCCTTCAGCGATGAATCGAGCGACGGAGGCGCATAGCGGTTGTAACCAACCAAACTCTCTCCGTCGAATACATAGCGATCAGCCAGACCCAATGGATCAACCAGATTGATGGGATCCCCGCGAACATAGGTATAGGGGTTGACACCGCCCCCCAACCCTATGGGATCACTCTGGAGATAGCGTCCTATGCCAGGGTCGTAGTCACGGAAGCCGTTGTACCAGAACCCCGTTTCGGCATCATAGTACTGTCCCGGGAATCCAAGGTTGAGTCCTCCCATCTGATCCAAGGTGACCGTTCTTCCATAGGCATAGTTGAAGGCGCGCCACACAACTTGACCAGACGCACCCGTTGCCAATGCGGGACGGCCAAGATGATCAGCATGGACCTGATAGGCTTGGTCTCCCTGCGTGACACCGACCACCACCTGGCCGAACCAGATATAGTTCTTCCACGCTCCAGTGCCGTCCTTCTCCGCAACAATCTGATTCTGCCCACCGTAAGCATAGGTGGCCATCCCCCCGGAACGCGACTTTCCGATACGCTGCCCTGTTCCGTTTATTGTGTAGCGCGTCTCCACGCCATTGACTTCAACGCGCTGCAGGCGATTGAATCCATCATAGTAGAAGACTCGCTGATCCCCGGCAGCGCTTTCTCCAACTCGGTTCCCCACTGAGTCGTAGATGTAGTGGCGATCGACATCCCCTAGACGGCTGGTTACATAGCCCACCAGTTGATTGCTTGTTTCTGCGAACTGGTAAGTTCGCAATGATCCCGCGTCGGAATGACTCAACCAATTTCCGTTTCCATCATAGGTCATGGAATGGGAAACGCCGTTGCGCTGAAGGGTGCCAATTCGCCCGGCTGCATCGTAGGCGATTGACTGGCTCATTGCGCCATCGATGTTGTCAATGATGGAACTTATCCTTCCCGCGCCGTCATAAGTATAGGAGATGTCATCAAGCACAGTCGTTTGGTTCGCGGAAAGCACCCTACGCCCATCCAACCTTCCTGCCGAATCATAATGTCGTCGATGTGCCACCCCGTTACCCATGATCCATCCAGTCAAACCACCGTTCGCCGCATAAGTCGCATCGGTGATGAACTCCTTGTTCCAGCCAGCACCACGCGCTGAGAGTGATCTGAGCCATGCGCCGTTGTATCCATACGTTACAACCATGCCGTCCGGGTAAACCATCTCAGACAACCTTCCCGCAGCATCGTAGGAGAAAGCCGTTCGCGCAACTGCCAAACCAGGAACCGCAGGCTGCTCTTCGCGATAGGCCATCTGTCCATCCTGAGCGTATCCAATTTTCAATGTAGAGTCGGCAACGGTGGCAGTGCATAGCCTGCCCACGCCATTCGGGCATGCATCGTAGTCCAGTATTCGTTCATCAGAACCAGACGAGATTGAACGAACACGGCCGAGCGCATCATAGATTGCACTGACGATCACTCCATCAGCCCGCGTGGTACTCATGACTCTCGACGGCGGAGTGTATGAAAGGGTGGTTACCCCAGTATCTGGACTCTCCTGCCGCCAGAGACGATCGAATCCATCGCGGACGTAATGCGTGATCAGGCCCTTGGCATCGGTGAGTGCGGTGATGCTGTCCAACGCATTGTACTGGTAGCGAATGATTGCTCCGGCACCGTTCCTCGAGCTCGCGCGCCGCCCGAGTGCATCGTAAGTGTAGACCTCGCTTTCACCCTTCCCGTTGATCCGCTCAACAACGTTACCGTTGCCATCAAATCGTTGACGGTAAATTGTTCCATCACCTTCAACACGCGCAATCATCCGGCCGAGCTCGTCGTAACTGTAGGTGATCCGCGAGAGCACCTCCCCTGGCTGGACACCGGCCACCGTCGACACGGCCGTCTCCGCGATATTCTCACCCCGACTCATCAGCCACAGGCGCATGCCGGCGGTAGTTACATTGGTCAGAGCGACACTGCCGCTCGGCCCAGACGCCAACTGAGTGCCCGCTCCATTGCCAACAGCCCCCCAAAGCTGCGCATCGCCTTCGGAGACGAGCCACTGGACCGTCGTGGAGCAGGTCGACTGTCCCCATGGAATCGTGCACGGACTCGGGCTCGCAGAGATGCTGCCTACCGGTGCCGGCTGGACGCGATACGTGCCAGACGAACCGATCAGGCTGTTCGCTCCTCCAACAGGCGAGATACCGTGGACATACAGCGGTTGCCCAACCTGCTCACGACGCTGGGCATAGTTCAGCGGAATGGTGAAGCGGTAATTTGTGCCGGACGCCTTGCATGCCGTGGCTACGGCGGGTTCACTGACCTGATCGGCGCGGGCACTGGCGAGAAATACTCCTCCCTGCCCTGCCGCACCACGGACATACAGATGAACGTCGATGGGATCATTGCGGCTTGTGCTGCAAGCCCAGCCACGCAATGACGTTCCATCACTTGAGAGTCCATCAATGTTGCCGGTGACGACCGAAGGAGGCGCGGTCACTGTGACAGCCACGTTGGTGGTGTAGACACCGAACCACTCCACCCCGTCTTGCACCATCTGCCACTGGAAGTTGTACACGCCTGGCGTGGTTGGGGCACGCAGCTGGGCATTGATTACCGCCGTGGCGCCTGGACCAATGTCACCAGGTAACGCAAGGCGATGACTGCCCCATACGGTGCTATTGTTCAGCGCGCCCAGCGCGTAGCCCGCGGCCGGACTCCACGTAGTGTTTCCGGCATTGTTCATGCGCAGGGAGACGTTGTATGTCTTCCCTGCTTCCATCTGCGAAGGCACGTTCTGATCAATAAAATGCGCCTTGTTGATCGGACCATTCACCCACAGTGTCGCCAGACCTGACGAAGCACCGAAGCGCCCGACGCCGTTCCGCATCATCTGCAACTGGAATCCATATTCGCCAGGTGGGGGAGTGGTCACATTGATATTGAAAGTGACCGTCTGCCCTGGAGCGACCGGCTGCGGCACAGGAACATTGGAGAATGACCACGTGCTGGCGTAGCTATCATGCGCTCCTCCCAGCTGATATTCATTGCCTGCCGGCCAAGTGGTATTTCCGCTGTTGCGCACCGTCGCGGTGAACGTATAGGGCGTGCGATGCTGCAGGGGACCAGGGATTGTCGAACCGACGAACTCGGCGCCGTCGAAAGGTGCCGGAGGTGCATTGACCGTAATTGGACCGACCGCCGATACCAACGACCGTCGAGTCTGATCGCCATCGGGAAGATTGCGCACCGCATCGGCACGCAGTTCGTAGTAATAGGTCCCCGGGCTGAGACCTGCCTCGCGATATACACCACCCGCCTGGATGGTCACCACAATGCCATTGCGCAACAGCCTCAGCCCATCGATGTACTCCGCCTTGGGACCTGTGGTGGTGACTCCCCAATTCACCTTCAACTCGAACACTGCGGGGGCCTGGTAGCTGTTGGTTGGAGGGCCGTCCAGCCTGATCCATCCCTCGGCGGAGGCACTTCCAACCGCTACAATCAACAGCAGGGCTCCGAGAACAATGCGGAAAAGCGCGGTCATGGCTGAGTCCCTCGGCCCGGATCGGCGAACACCCGCTGTATGGTTTCGCTGACAGGAAGTGACAGTGCGTTATACGTGTACCGGGTCTCCGCAAAACTCCCGCCTGGCTCCGGCATTGACGTAGAGAGCAGGCGCCCGGCCACGTCGTAGAGATTGGAAATGCGGACACCATCCGGGCCAGTTACTGAGGCAAGCTTGCCAAAGGCATCGTACTCGTACCGGGTAGTCCGCGTTCCAGCGGCCAGTTCAAGCCGCACCTCGGCAGGTCGTCCTCGTGAGTCATAGGTGAAATTCGTACGCACGCCATTCTCGTCAATCGAATAGCCGGGATATCCGTAGCCCGTGTAGTCGCCCATGACGACGGCGTGCCCAAGGCTGTTCTCGATCCGCACCAGATCGCCCATGCTCGAATAGGTCGATATCACCGCATCACCTGCCCCTGGGCCCGGCCCATCCTCGACCATCCTGCTTACCAGGCCATTGGGATGCAGCTGATAGCTGAAGGTAGTTGTCTGAACCTCCCCCTGTGCATTGCCGGGTACCAGGTTCTTCTCAGACCTGGAGGTCAATCGATTATTGCCGTCATAGGCGTAACTGGTCTCCAGCACGCCCTGCAGAGTCTCGGAGGAGATCCGATTGCTCTGCTCGTCCCACTCGTAGATCGCTACACGCGCCACGGGAGTTCCACTCGCCTCCTCGCGACGAAGAAGGTGCCCATGGGCGTCATATTGGTAGCGGGTCAGGTTCCCTTCGAAATCGGACGTGAGCGATTTATTCCCATTGTCGTCGTAATGTGTCTCGCCAACCCCTGCGGCACAATTGGCCGACGGAAGTCCTTCGATGGCGACCAGTCTCCTGTCCTTGAAACGATAGCGGGCGACCTTTCCCAGCGGGTTGGTCTCCACGGTAACGCTCTCTCCATTGGCTCCCGGTTCATACGCGAAACCAAACCGCTCGACGCCCCCCGTATGCGCCGTCGAAGTCGCTCGGTTCTTCTCGTCGTACGTGAACATTGAGTAGCGGCGACCATTGATCGACTTCCCCGTGAGCAGCGGTAGTCCGTAGGTCTGCCCCAACTCCTTGTACAGGTAGTGATACTTGACCGTGGTGGCAGGAGTGCCGTTGTAGGTAACCGACTCCAGGAACCCGTACACGTCCTGGGTGTAGCCGTAATCAATGGTGTTTCCCTGCGGGTCCCGCACCTTGATCACACGCGGATCAACGCCAGTCTGCGCATTTTTCTGGATCCACGTGAACTCCATATAGCGGCCATTGCTATGGGTGACACGCTGCAGCTGGGCACCTTCAGGACCACCGTAACTCAAGGTCCAGCGCACTCCATTGGCGTTTCGGATCTCCACCATTCTGGTGCCTTCGTAGGTCTCCGTAGTCAGGTCGGGGCTCAGGTAGATCCACTTTCCGCCCGCAACTGACTTCAATTGCCCACTCTGCTGAGCACCATCCTCCCGGTAAATACCGTCTCCCCCTCGCTTGAATACCAGATAGCGACCGTCGGGGCGGCGCATGCGCGCCTCGTTCGAGTCTGTGTAGACGACCAACTGCCGATCAAGGTTGCTGTACCACGTGTCGAAGATGTTGAAGCGATCCATCACAGCCGAGTTGAAGGTGCGCTCGAGCGTCAATGGCATCTCACCACCGCCGGTGAAATCCAGTTCGGTTTCCACCTTCGTACCGGTGCGAAGAACCACCGGGTTGCCACTCTTGGGGCACTCGTCGGCGGCATCCTTCCCCGACTGGTCCGGCTCTCCCTTACTGGGTTCGACGAAGTCATCCCATTGATTTGGCCTAGGGAAAAGATTTGAAGGAACGCCCCAGAGCGCCATGAACCCATCCAGTCGCCCAGGCACTACACCGTCGGGGACAGCATCCACACGGGGAAGGTTGGTGATGCCCTGTCCTGCGCCCGAGCCGGCACCACCCGCTCCCGGCTGATTCTGGATGATGCGCCCGTCAGCCTCAGCAGATGCCAAGCAGACAATGACGCTCAACAGTGCAGCGGAAAAAGGATAGAGTTCGCGACACATCCGCCACGTAGCGGCTCCCTGGGTGCGTCGAGTGGGCAGGAGGCAGGACATCAAGCGGAATGCCGAATCCATACGTATTCCCTCGCATGGATTCGCGCACGCGCCATCCATGACGTCGTCAACACGTTGATACTGCGATTGATCCGCCAAGCACTGGCGGCTCCCCTGGGTAGGGCGTTGCGCCCCCAAGCCCCAGCCGCCTACATACGCCCGAAACCGGCCATTGTCAACAACCGTTACATCACCGTATCCGACAGCATGGCCTGCCGCTACCGCCCCTCCCTCCGCACCACATGCTGGCCCTTTACGATCTCGAAGGTGAAGGCATACAGCAGGCTCACCGGCACCGGTTCGACGCGCTCGGCGCCATGGCAGTCGCCACGGTCGCTCGGCACCTTGCCGGGGGCGAAGTGGCATACCGCGGCGGGCGAATACTTCCACATCGCCACCGCCTCCTGCGCAGCCTGCAACAGCGGCGCATTCTCGCTCGCCGCGCCTGCCGCGCATTCGCTGCGGTCGACCAGCGCCAGGCTTCGCTCGACAGCGCCTTCGGCATCGATCACCACCTGCAGGCAGATCGTGGTCGGCGCCAGCTCGGTGCGCGGGTCACGATCACCGATCTGCGGATCCGGCGCCGCATACAGCTGCGGCATCCGATAGCCTTCGGTCGCGCCCAGCGTGTACGCCTGCACCTGGCCGCTGTCGCCTTTCCCTTCCGCATGCAGGCGCTGATGGCCGACACTCTCATTGCGGGTATCGACGGTGGTCAACCGTTCCTGGGTGGCGCAGCCTGCCAGCATCCCCACTGCCAACAGCAGCGCGATGCGCATCACCTGGCGGTCTCCGTCACGTCGTCGCTCTCATCCATGGCGAAGGTGATCGGAATGCGTACTGCGCCCGCCACCGGCTTGCCGTTCTTCAGCGCCGGGCGATAGGTCCAGCTTCGCGCTGCTGCAATCGATACCGCTTCGAACACGCCCGGATTGGTGGCACTCACTACACGCACATCGCTGACAGCACCCTGCGCATCAACGTCGACGCGGAGCACCACCACGCCTGTCTGACTCTGCTCGAACGCGCTCTTCGGGTAGCTCGGTGGTGGCATCTTGTCGACCCGGATCTCGCGATCCATGACGGCCACGGTTGGGCCGGCCGCCATTGCGCCACTCTGGCTGGCCCACGCCACCGCCCCCACCCCCAGGCACAACCCGACCACCAACACCTGCCCCGACACCCACGGCAATGCCTTCCGCTTGGACTGCTTCAACATGGCGATACGCTCCTTCAACACGGGTTGGCTGCGCCAGTGGCATACCGCCGGCGCAACCGGGTGGACCAGCTGCGCCTTCAGCAGCGTGCTGGCGTAGAGGCCGCGCAGCGCAGGCTGCGGGGCGATGGTGCGGGCATCGCAGGCCAGTTCCTGGTCACGCAGGAAACGGCGTGCGGCCCATGGCAGCAGCGGATGGAACCAGAACACCGCGCGCATCAGCAGCAGTACGCCGTTGGCCCAGTGATCGCCATTGCGACGATGGCTGTGCTCGTGCTGCAGGATCAGTGCCTGCTCCTGTGCAGTGAACTGCTGGTCGAAATCGGGGCCGACCACGATGCGCGGCCGCCACAGGCCCACCAGCGCCGGCAGCCCGGGATCGCCACTGGCCTGCCAGCTGCCATCGGCGCGTGCCTGCAGGGCGCCCATGCCGCGTTCGAAGCGGCGCTGTGCGCGCAGGTCGCGCAACAGGCAGACGCCCGCGCCCAGCGCCCACACCACCAAAAGCAGCAAGGGCCATTGCAGAGATGACGCAGGCAGGCCCTCCACTGCTCCCGGCACCACCTTCAGCGGCAAGGTCGGCACATGCTGCAACAGCGCGACCTGTGGTAGGGGAATCAACAGCGTGGCCGACAGCAGGGGCAGCAGCCACCAGCTACGGTAGGCCAGCCCGGCGCCGCCCAATCGCACCAGCAACGGCCGCGTCACCGCCAGCAGGACCACGCCCACCGCCAACCACAAGCTGGCCTGCCACAGTCCGTCGAGCAGCTCATTCATGGTCCAGCTCCTGGATCAGCTTCTTCAGTTCGGCGATGTCCTGCGCGCTGAGCTGGCCGCGTTCGCTGAAGTGCGCCACCAGCGGCGCCACCCGGCCCTCGAAGACACGGCCGAGGAAGTCCTGGCTCTGCGCCTCCACCCAGGCCTGGCGCTGCAGCAGCGGCCGGTACAGGTAGCGCCGGCCATCGCGCTCGGCGGCGATCGCGCCCTTGGTCAGCAGGCGGTTGAGCAGGGTCTTGATGGTCGGCTCGGCCCAGTCGCGGTGCGCCAGTGCGGCCACCACCTCGTCGGCGCTACGCGGTGCCTGCTGCCACAGCACCTCCATCACAACGGCTTCGGCTTCGCTGATCGGGGTCATGGTTTACATCCGTAATCGACAATTCGATTACGGGCGTAATCGGATCAATTGTCAAGCCTCGACTCCAGGTTCATCGCGCCTGCGCCAGCATCGATTCCTCCCGCTCCAGGCCCCGCATGAAGGCGCTGCCCAAGAAAGATTTCCCGGTCGAGCAGGCCCGGCGCTTCCTCGAACCCGGTCCGATCGTGCTGGTCAGCACCGCCTGGCAAGGCCAGCGCAACCTGATGACGATGGGCTGGCACATGGTGATGGGCTTCTCGCCCTCGCTGGTGGCCACCTACCTGTGGAACGAGAACCATAGCTTCAGCCTGGCCCGCAGCAGCGGCGAATGCGTGATCAACATCCCGGGCGTGGAGCTGCTGGACACGGTGGTCGATATCGGCAACTGCAGCGGCCGTGACGTGGACAAGTTCGAACGGTTCGGCCTGGATGCGATGCCAGCGCGGGAGGTGGGGGCGCCGCTGGTGGGGCAGTGCCATTCCAGCTTCGAGTGCCGCCTGCATGACGACAGCCAGGTCGAATCGAGCAACCTGTTCATCTGGGAAATCGTGCGCGCCCATGTTGCGCCTCGCCCCAAGCTGCCACGCACGGTGCATTACCGGGGCGATGGGCAGTTCATGGTGTCCGGTGCCGAAGTCTCGCGTCGACGGCGGTTCAAGCCCGACATGCTGTAATGCCAGCACTCCCCAAAGCAGGACCGCCCCGGATGACCGAACACCTCACCGACCTCGACGCCGCCGTTGACTGGCTGTTTGCGCGCGTGGATGGGCCGCTGCGGATCGGTGCGCCGCTGGCGCTGGGTAAACCACACCGCCTGCTCAACGCCCTGTATGCGCGCGTCGAACAGGACCCGTCGCGGCCGCTGCAGCTGTATACCGCGCTGTCACTGAACCCGCCGCAGGCAAAGGGCAACGGCCTGGAAGCGCGTTTCCTGGCGCCGTTCGCGGCCCGCCATTTCGGTGAAGACTTCCCGCGCCTGGCCTACGCCGATGCAATCGCCCGCGACGCGCTGCCGGCACACGTGCAGGTGGAAGAGTTCTACATGCAGTCCGGTGCCCTGCTCGCTTCGCGGCAGGCGCAATCCAGCTACACCAGCCTCAACTACACCCACGCTGCCGACGCCGTCGCCCAGCGTGCGCCGCAGGTGATCGTGCAGAAAGTGGCGATGCGCCCGGACGACCGGCGCCTTTCGCTGTCCTGCAACAACGACATCACCCAGGACACGCTGGACGCGATGACCGCACGCGGCCTACCGCGCCCGCTGCTGGTCGCCGAGATCGATCCGCAGCTGCCCTATCTGGGCGGCACCGCCACGGTCGACGTGTCCTTCTTCGATCTGGTCATCACCCCGCCAGCGCCGTATCCGGCGTTGTTCGGCCTGCCACGGCAACCGGTGGCCGACGCCGACTACGCCATCGGCCTGTATGCCAGCACCCTGGTGCGCGACGGGGGCACCCTGCAGATCGGCATCGGCACCCTGGCCGATGCACTCAGCCACGCATTGGTACTGCGCCACACCGACAACGCGCGCTACCGCCGCGTGTTGAACGCGCTGGATCCGCAACTGGCCAGCCATCCGCTGGTACAGGAGATCGGCGGACTGGACCCATTCGAGATCGGCCTGTACGGCTGCAGCGAAATGCTCAACGAGGGTTTCCGCCGGCTGGTGCAGACCGGTGTGATCAAGCGCAAAGTGCATGACGACCTGGCACTGATGCAGCGCATCGAGAATGGCAGCACGCTGTCCATCGACCATGCCACGTTGGAGGCTGAGGGCGAATACCTGCACGGCGCGTTCTACCTGGGCTCATCGGAATTCTATGAGTGGCTGCGCACCCTGCCCGAGGACGAATGCCGGGCGATCGGCATGCGCCGCATCAGCGAGATCAACCAGCTGTACGGTGGCAACGAAACGCTGGAGCGCCTGCAGCGGCGTCACGCCCGCTTCTTCAATTCCTGCATGATGGCCACCGCGCTTGGCGCGGCAGTATCCGATGCACTGGAAGATGGCCGTGTGGTTTCCGGCGTGGGTGGCCAGTACAACTTCGTGGCGATGGCGCACGCCCTGCCGGAAGCGCGCAGTGTGCTGATGTTCCGCGCTGCCCGTGATGACCGCGGCCAGCGCGAATCCAACGTGCGCTGGAACTACGGGCACACGACCATTCCGCGCCACCTGCGTGACATCTATCTCAACGAGTACGGCATCGCCGACGTGCGTGGCCTGACCGACGACGACTGCGTGCACGCGATGACGGCCATCACCGAAGCACCGTTCCAGGGCGCCCTGCTGCAGCAGGCCTTTTCGGCACGCAAGCTGGCCGCCACGGCGCAACCTGATGCGCAGCGGCTGCAGCGCAATACACCCCAGGCGCTGGCGGCGGCGCTGGCGCCGTTCCGCAACGATGGCACCCTGCCCGATTACCCGTTGGGCAGCGACTTCACCGAGATCGAACAGGTACTGGTGAAGGCACTGGGCTGGCTGAAGGCCAATACACAGACGCGCGGCAGCAAGCTGCGTACCGTGTGGGACGCGCTGTGGCAGCCTGCAGGTGATGGTGACGCGGTGTATCTGCAGCGGATGGAACTGCAGTCGCCCAAGGACTTCGGCGAACGGCTCAATGCACGGTTGTTGAGGCTGGCCCTGGCGCGCACCGCGTGATCGCGCGGAGGGTAGCGCCGGGCCATGCCCGGCGGACAACGATCAGCGCCAACCAAGGTTGGCACCTACCGCATTGGCGCGGCGCGCTATCCTGTACCGATGAACGACGATTCCCGTTTCCTGCATGACCTGCAACGCCGCCAAGCCGATGGCGAGCACCTGCGTTATCTGTGCTTCTGGGGCCACCAGCCGCCGCGCATGGGCGTGTCGGCGTCGTGTTTCAGCCAGTGGTATGACGCGGGTTTCAGCATCGATGGCGTGCACTACCGCACCGCAGAACACTACATGATGGCCGGCAAAGCGCGACTGTTCGGCGACACGAAGATTCTCGACCAGATACTGGCCAGTGCGACGCCGGAGAGCGCCAAGGCACTAGGCCGCAGGATCGAAGGCTTCGACGATGCCCAATGGACGCAGGCGCGCTATGCGTTGGTGGTCGAAGGCAATCGGGCCAAGTTCTCGCAGAATGCGGCGCTGGGTGATTTCCTGCGCGCCACGGCAGACCAGGTGCTGGTGGAAGCCAGCCCGGTGGATGTGGTCTGGGGAATCGGCCTGGCCAAGGATCACGCCGACGCACACAACCCGGCGCAGTGGCGCGGCTTGAATCTGCTGGGGTTTGCGCTGATGGACGTGCGGGACGCGATATAACGCGCGTCCACGCGTGGCGTGGAGCTGCTGGCACGGCGGGCGATCCGTTTCGCCCGGAAAAGAAAAGGCCGGCTTTCGCCGGCCTTTTCCCTATTCCATTGCAGCGGGACTTACAGCGCCTTGGCTGCTTCCACCACGTGCGCGGTGGTGATGCCGAAGTGCTGGTACAGCTTGTCGGCCGGGGCCGAGGCACCGAAGGTGTCGATACCGATCACTGCACCGTCCAGGCCGACGAACTGGCGCCAGAAGCCGGTAACGCCAGCTTCGATGGCCAAGCGCTTGCGCACGGCGTTCGGCAGCACCGATTCGCGGTAGGCCGCATCCTGGCGCAGGAACACATCGGTGGACGGCATCGAGACCACGCGGGTCTTCAGGCCGGCCGCATCCAGCTGCGCCTTCGCTTCGGTCGCCAGCGAGACTTCCGAACCGGTGGCGATCAGGATCACGTCCGGAGTGCCGGCAGCGTCGGCCAGCACGTAACCACCGCGCTCGATCTGTGCGATCTGCTCAGCGTCGCGCGGCTGGTGCGGCAGGTTCTGGCGGCTGAACACCAGGCAGCTCGGGCCGTCCTGGCGGGTGATCGCAGCCTTCCAGCTCACGGCCGACTCGACGGCATCGCACGGGCGCCACACGTCATTGTTCGGGATGTAGCGCAGCGAGGCCAGATGCTCCACCGGCTGGTGGGTCGGGCCGTCTTCGCCCAGGCCGATCGAGTCGTGGGTGTAGACGTGGATGGCGTGGGCCGGGATCAGCGCGCTCATGCGCACGGCATTGCGGGCGTAATCGCTGAACACCAGGAAGGTGGCGTCGAACGGAATGAAACCACCGTGCAGGGCGAGGCCATTGGCGATCGCGGTCATGCCGAACTCGCGCACACCGTAGTACACGTAGTTGGCATTGGCATCGTCGGTGGCGACGGACTTGCTGCCCTTCCACAGGGTCAGGTTCGAGTGCGCCAGGTCAGCCGAACCGCCCACGATTTCCGGCAGCAGCGGCGCGAACGCCTCGATGGCCAGCTGCGACGCCTTGCGCGAGGCAATGGTCTGGCCTTCGGCGGCAACCTGGGCGATGTAGGCGTCGGCCTTGGCGATGAAGTCGGCCGGCAGATCGCCATGCGAGCGGCGGGTCAGTTCAGCAGCTTCGGCCGGGTACTGCGCAGCGTACTTGTCGAACTGCTGCTCCCACTCGGCCTGGCGCAGGGTGCCGGTACCGCCGGCACGCCAGCCGGCGTAGATCTCTTCGGGAATCTCGAACGGGCCGTAGTTCCAGTCCAGCGCCTTGCGGGTGGCTTCCAGTTCGTCCTTGCCCAGCGGTGCGCCGTGGCTGGATTCCTTGCCGGACTTGTTCGGCGAGCCGAAACCAATGGTGGTGCGGCAGCAGATCAGGGTCGGCTTGCCGTGCTGCGACAGGGCCGCTTCGATACCGGCCTTGATGCTCTCCGGATCGTGGCCATCGACGCCACGGACCACGTTCCAGCCATAGGCCTCGAAACGCTCCGGGGTGTTTTCGGTGAACCAGCCTTCGGTGTTGCCGTCGATGGAGATGTGGTTGTCATCCCAGAAGCAGACCAGCTTGTGCAGGCCCCAGGTGCCGGCCAGCGAGGCGGCTTCGTGGGAAATGCCTTCCATCAGGCAGCCATCGCCCATGAACACCCAGGTGCGGTGGTCGACGATTTCCAGCTCCGGGCGGTTGAAGCGCTGTGCCAGCAGCTTCTCGGCCAAGGCAAAACCGACGGCGTTGGCGAAACCCTGGCCCAGCGGACCGGTGGTGGTCTCCACGCCCGGGGTCTCGTGACGCTCCGGATGGCCAGCGGTGTGGCTGCCCAGCTGGCGGAATGCCTTCAGCTGCTCGATCGGCAGGTCATACCCGCTCAGGTGCAGCAGCGCGTACTGCAGCATCGAGCCGTGGCCGTTGGACAGCACGAAGCGGTCGCGGTTGAACCACTGCGGGTTGTTCGGGTTGTGACGGTGATAGTCGTTCCAGAGGACTTCGGCGATGTCGGCCATGCCCATGGGCATGCCGGGATGGCCGGACTTTGCGGTTTCAACCGCATCGGCGGCGAGGAAGCGGATGGCGTTGGCCAACTGGCGACGGGTAGGCTGCGTCATGGTTCTGTCGGAATCGGGAGGCGGCCGCGGAACTGCGGGCGGCCTATTGTCCCACAGACGCCCGGCAGGGTCAGGTCGACCGGGGCGGTCGTGCCGGCCGTTGGCCGGCAACGTCGTGATCTGCGCTGGATTCCGCCTATGAAGCGGGGTCGGAGCCCCTTCCTGCGGAAAGGGATCCGACCCCGATCAGGTATTGCCTGGGTCAGTTGTCCAGACGGGCCGCGGCGGCAGCGGCCTCGGCCGGAGTGTCCGGCGCTTCGCCCTTGGCCACCAGCGTGGTCAGGGCCAGGTCGCCGGTCACGTTCAGCGCAGTGCGGCACATGTCCAGGAAGTGGTTCACGCCCAGGATCAGGCCGATGCCCAGCGGATTGACGCCGACCATCGCACAGATCATCGCCACCACCGGCAGCGAGCCGGACGGCACACCGGCCGTACCGATACCACCAAGGATGCAGACCGCCATCACCATGACCTGCTGGCCGATGCTCAGGTCGACACCGAAGAACTGGGCCAGGAAGATCACCGTCACGCCCTCGAACAGTGCGGTGCCGTTCTGGTTGGCGGTGGCGCCCACGGTCAGCACGAAGCGCGACACGCGCTGCGGCAGGCCCATCTGGTCGGCCACGCGCAGCGCGGTCGGCAGGGTGGCGTTGCTGGAGGCGGTGGAGAAGGCCATCACCGTGGCCTCCTGGGTCTGGCGGAAGAACGCCAGCGGTGAACGGCCCGACAGCCATACCGCGGTGCCGTAGGTCACCACCATGTGCAGGCCCAACGCCAGCACCACCACGCCCACGTAGGCACCCAGGCGGATGATCAGATCGAAACCGAACAGCGCGGCCAGGTTGAACATGAAGCAGGCCACTGCATACGGCGCCAGGCGGATGACCAGGTTGATCAGGGTCATCGAGATCTCAAACACGCCTTCGATGGCGCGACGCAGCGGGGCGACCTTGGCCTCGTCGGTCAGCACCATGCCGATGCCGAACATCAGCGCGAAGAACATCAGCGACAGGATCGCGCCATTGTCGGAGGCAGCCTGCAGCACGTTGCTCGGCACGATCGACAGCAGCATGTCCATGCCCTTCGGCGTGCCATGGATGCCAGCAACGATTTCCTTGCTGCGCTCGGCGTTCTCCGACAGCATCAGCGCGGCCACCTGCGGGTCGACGCCGGCACCGGGCTTGAGCAGGTTGACCAGCACCAGGCCGATACCCACCGCGATGCCGGACAGCAGCACGGTGTAGGCCAGCGTCTTCCAGCCGATGCGGCCAAGGGCGCGGATGTCGCCCATCTCCGACACGCCCATGATCAGCGCCGAGAAGATCAGCGGCACGATCAGCATGAAGATCAGGTTGAGGAACAGGCCCGACGCCGGGGTGGTGACGTAGTCCATTACCCACTTGGCACCGGTCTGCAGGCCGTCGACGCTGCCGCCCAGGGCATGCACGATCAGTCCCAGGACCAGGCCGATCGCAAAGCCGATGCCCATCTTCCAATGCAGGGGCAACTTCTTCTTGTCGGCAGCAGCTGCTGTCATGCGCGGGATTCCTCGAAAAATGAATCTACTCTAACAAAGCGCGCAAGCCGCGCCGGTTCAGGGTTGCCGCGGCGGATACAGCGGCGGCAGCCCAGTGTCGACGGCGCCGGTGGCACCCGACCAGTGCGGTCCGTCACGGAAGCTTTCGCGCAGGCGGGCCCGCAGCGCGCTGACATCCCCCATCCCGCCCCAGCGCGCCTGCTGCAACGCCTGCAGGGTCTGCCGCTGGGCCGGATCGGCCAGGCGCTCGATCACCTGTTCCAGGCGTTCAACGCCGGCCATCGAACACAGCAGCGCCTCTACCTGGTCAAAGCCCTCGCCATCGATCGCCCGGCGCAGCTCGGCCACGCTGGCACGCGAGGACGTTGCAGGGGCACTGGCTCCTGGCCGGGGAACCGGACGGGTGTGGGCGACGGCACGGCGGCCACGTCGCCATCCCCATGCCAGGGTCAACAGCCACAGCAGCGCCAGGCCTGCGGCGGCAGCCATCCACGGCCACGGCCGGGGACCTGCTGCGGTGGGTGCGAGAGAGGATGCAGCGGCGGGTGCGGCGTCTCCCGGCAACGCGGCATCGGTATCGATCGGTTGTGCCACCGGCGCGCCGGCCCCGCCTGCGGCCACGGCCAGTTCCAGATCCGGCAGGCTGGCCTGCAGGGCACTGCCACTGTCCACGTTCCACCAGGCCACGCGCGGCCCCGGCACACGCAGGGATCCAACCTGCCGCGGCACGATCGAGTAGCGACGGGTGATCTTCAGGCGTGGCGTGCTGCCGTTGAAGGTCTCCTCGTACTGGGCAGGTTCGGCGAACACCTGTGCGGCGTCGCCGAGGTCGGGCACGGGCAGATCGGTGAACTGGGCCCGGGTAGCGCCATTGGCGATCGCTTCGACCATCACGGTGGCCGCTTCGCCCGTGCGCGCACTGCTGGGTGCGGCGGTGTAGCGCAATTGCAGGCTGTGCAGGGGCAGCCACGGCTGCACGGCCTGAGCCGGTTGCGCCTGCACCTGCAGCGTGCGTTCGGCACCGACGGCATTCATGCGGCCATCGCCACCGCTCCCGAAGAAGTCATCGAAGAAGCCACCTGCACTGCGGCCGGTGAAGCGCGCGCCCGGCAGGCGCAACGCCCCGCTGCGCTCGGGGATCAGCAGGAAGCGACGTTCGACCACGTTGTAGCGCCGGCCGTTGACCTGGCGCACCTCGCTGCGATCCTCCCCCACCCGCTGCAGCGAAGCGCCACTGGGTGTGTCGAGCACCAGTTCGCCCGATGCCAGCTGCGAGGCGAAGTACAGCCTGACCACCACGCCCACGCTCTGCTGCACGTAGGGCGTCGGGTCATCCACCTCGGTTTCGATGAAGGCGGTGGCATTGCTCTGCGGGGTGGCCACCACGGCATCACTTACCTGCAGCACCAAGGGCACCGTGCGTGCTGCGCCTACCTGCAATGAAGGCACCTGCAGCGTACCGGTGCGGCGCGGCGTCAACGCAACCGTGTAGAGGTTGCGCTGCTGCACACCGCCATTGCTCCACTGCACCTGGCGGTTGCTGCTCTGCGCACTGAGCACGAAATCGGCATTCAACGGTGCATAGTCTGGCGCGCCCTGGTCGGTCTCGATGTGCAGGGTGACCGCATCACCGGCGGCGATGCTGTCCTGCTCCAGCCAGGCGCGCGTCTGCGCCATGGCCACCATCGGCAGCCACAGCAGCAGCATCGCCAGCACAGGCAAGGGCCACCGGATTTGCCTGCTCGCCATGCCTGTCATCGCCCTTCCCTCTTTCTACGTTCGCTTTCCAACTGGAACTTGGCCCGCAGCAGTGCCCCCGGATCATCCGGCACGCGCCGCATCCACGCCTCTACGGCCTGCTGTTCCTCACGCTGTTGCGGCGTGCCGCCATCGCCGCGCACTGCTGCCTTGCCGGCTTCGCCGGCACGCGCCTGCTGCAGGGCCTGCTGCATGCGCTGGCGCTGCTGGGCATCGGCCTGCGCCTGGGCCTGCGCATCGGCTGCCTGCGGCTCCTGCTTCGCCCCCTGCTGGCCGGAACCTGCAGATGCCGGGTTCTGCTGGCCCTTCTGGCCCTGCGGTTGCTGCTGGCCTTGCTGGCCCTGTTGCGGATTCTGCGTGCCTTGTTGCGGCTGACCCTGCTGGCCTTGCTGGCCTTGCTGGCCCTGCTGCTGATTCTGCTGACCTTGCTGGCCTTGCTGATTCTGCTGCTGTCCCTGCTGCGGCTTCTGCTGCCCCTTGCCCTGCCCCTGGCTGTTGTTCGACGACGACTTGCGCTTGCGCGCGGCGTCGACCACCGCACGGTTGGCGACGGCGTCCGCCATCTGCGGGTGGCGCGCCAAGGCCTTGTCGTAGGCGGCGATGGCACCGTCGTAGTCGCCCTGGCGGGCAAGCACATTGCCGAGGTTGTACCAGCCCGCATCGCTGTCGATGCCTTCGAACTGCTTGCGGGCCGTGGCGAAATCACCTTGACGGTACGCCTGCACACCCTCGGCCAGGCGTGCATGCTCACGCTGGTCGGCACGTTCCCACATCGTGCCCGCGGCCGGCGCAGCTGTGGGCGCGCGCGGCTGTGCCTGCAACTGCCCGCTCAAGGGCAGAAGACCCACGGCCAGCACCGCCGCCAGCACCGCGCGGCGACGGAACGCCAGCAGTGCCAGCAGCATCACCGGCGGCAACAACCAGTAGCCTTCGTCCTGCCACTGCCGGGCCTGCCCGGGCCGCTGCAGCGCACCGCCGTCGCTGGCATCCAGCACGTCCAATGCCTTCAGGTCGCGATCATCGCTGGCGATGCGCTGGTAACGCCCGCCGCCTGCGGTGGCGACGGCGCGCAGGCTGGTTTCATCCAGCGCAGCCTGTGCGATCTGGCCTTGACCATCGCGATAAGCGGCGCCGGATGGTGTGCCCAGGCCCAGCACCGACACCTGCAGGCCGAGGCCACGCGCCTGCGTTGCGGCAAGCGCCGCTTCGCTGTCAGCCTGGTCGCTGACCAGGAGGATCTGGCCACGCAGGGCACCGGTCTGCCGCAGCAACCTGACCGCCCAGTCGATGCCACGGTCGGCGCGCTGTCCATCACGCGGCATCACCTCCGGCGACAGCGCGTCCAGGTACAGCGCCACGTTGGCCGCGTCGTCGGTCAACGGCGCCACGGTATAGGCATCTTCGGCATACACCACCAGGCCCACCTGGCCGCCCTGACGGGCGCGCAGCAGCGCACCGATCTTTGCCCGCGCCTGCAGCAGGCGCGAGGGTGGCAGGTCGGTCGCGGTGATGCGGCTGGAGAGATCCAGCACCACCACCAACGGCGCACTGGCCTGATAGATCGGCTGCGCCTGCTGCCGCCAGCTGGGGCCAGCCATCGCCAATGCCGCCAGGGTCCAGCCCAGCAGCAATGCCCATGGCAGGCGCGTGCGTCGCTTGCCCTCGCCCGCCAGCAGGTGCGACAGCAGATGGGCGTCGACCGCCTGCCGCCACGCGTCACTGCGCCGTTGCCGGTAGATGGCCACCGCGACGATCAACGGCAGTGCCGCCAGCAACCACAAGCCGTCCGGCCGCAGGAAATGCAGTGCACTCCAATCGAACGCGCTCCAGTCGGGCATCTTCAGGAAAGTGGCGCTCATCGGCGACGCTCCGGCCAAGCCCACGCCAATGCGCCCAGCAGCAAGGCGACGGCCAGTGGCCATGCATAGCGCTCGTTGCGCGGACGCAGTGTCGGTCCCTTCGCCGCGATCGGCTCCAGCCTGTCCAGTTCGGCATAGATGCCGGCCAGCTGGTCGGTATCTCGCGCACGGAAGAAGCGGCCGCCGGTCATCTCGGCGATTCTGCGCAACGTTGCCTCATCCACCGGATCGCGATCGGCGGCCACGGGAATGCCGAAGAACCGTGCACTACCGTCGCTGCCAAAGGCTACGGTGTGCACGCGCACCCCTTCGGCACGCGCCAGCTCGGCCGCGCGCAGGGGTTCCAGTACACCTGCGTTGCTGACGCCGTCGGTCAGCAGGATCAGTACACGCTGCCCTTCGGGTTGGTTGCGCAGCCGTTTGACCGCCAGTGCGATGGCATCGCCAATGGCCGTCTCGCGCCCGGCAAGGCCGACCACGCTGTCGCGTAGTTGATCGCGCACGCTGGACAGATCCGCGGTCAACGGCGTAAGAGTGTAGGCACGATCGCCGAATACCAGCAGACCGACGCGGTCGCCGGCACGACGGTCGAGAAAATCAGCGAGCACCGCCTTGGCGGCGGTCAGGCGCTCCACCGCCTGGGCGCCGAGCACCATGTCCGGTTCGCTCATGCTGCCGGACACATCCATTGCCAGCATCATCTGCCGACCCTCCTGCGGCGGCGTGATCGCCTCACCCAGTTGCTGCGGGCGCGCCATGGCCAGGCACAGCGCCAGCCAGCCCAGCCACAGCAGTCCACTGCGCAGCCAGGAAACGCCGACACGATCGCCCCCAGCCAGTGCTTCCAGTTCGGCAGCGGCGTACGGCACACGCAGCGCAGCGCCCGGATCGGCCCGCCGCTTCCACGCCAGCATCAGGATCGGCAACGGCAGTGCCAGCAGTGCCAGCGGCCACGCCAGCTGCAGATCCGGCCAAGGCCAGTAGGCCGCAAGCGCGCTCATCGGCGGCGCTCCTGCAGCAAGGCCAGGTAGCGCGCCCGCGCCCACGCGCGCACGTCAGCCACGGCATCGGCATCCACGTGTGGACGATAAGCGCCCTCGGCCAGCAGGTTGCGCTGCGCGCGCGGCAGGGTGTCTTTGGGATCGACGTACCGCCACCACGCGTCATCGCGTAGTGCCTCGCTTCCCGGTCGCGCCTGACGCGCCGCACGCCGCAGCAGGCTGGCGATGGCCGCAAGTTCCGACGGCGCGCCGTTCACTGCCGCAATCTCCTGATCGAACACGCGCATCCACTGCTGGCGGCGGCGGCGACGACGCCATGCCACCGCAGCAACGATGGCCAGCAACAGCAGAACCAATGCGATCAGCATCAGCCAGCCCGGTGCAGGTGGCCACCACGCTGGCGAGGGCGGCAACTGCACGTCGCGCAGTGGCAGGGAGGCACTCATGCCGGCACCTCCGTCGCTGCCGGTGCCAGCCAGGCGTCGCTGGCCGCATCGGTGGACAGCACCTGCACATCGACGCGACGCGCGGCAAGCTGGCTGCGCAGCTGCTGCAGCGGTTCAACGAAATGCGCCTGCCAGTGCGCCTGCACGTCGCTGCGGCGCAGGTCCAGGCCGATGCGCTGCTGCGCGGCGAGAAACTGCAGGGGCGCCGATGGCGGCTGCAACTCAAGCGGATCGACCAGCAGCAGCAGACTCAGGTCATGGTGCTGGGCCAACGCGCTCCAGCGCGCCGGCGGAATCCGGATCGCCTGCTGCGGATCGGCCAGTACCAGCATCCGGGCGCCGGGGCGCAGCACCCGACCGGCATGGTCCAGCGCGCGTTCCAGGCCAAGGTCATCGGCAGGTGGCTGCGCGTACCAGCGCGTGAGTGCATCGAGTACGCGCAGTACGCCGCGGGCACCGCCGGCCGGCGCGATCGGCGCCTCGCGATCACTACCGCGCAATGCACCGATGCGGTCGCCGCGGCGCTGTGCGGACCATGCCGCAACCGCGCCAGCGCGTGCTGCCTGCACCGACTTGAAGCGCACGCGGGTACCGAAGTACAGCGCAGGTGAAGTATCGGCAACGATCAGGGTGACCCGTTCGCGTTCTGCCTGGAACAATTTGGTGTGCGTGCGCCCGGTGCGCGCGGTGACGCGCCAGTCGATGTGGCGCGCGTCGTCGCCCGCCACGTATTCGCGCGATTCTGCATATTCCATGCCGCGTCCGCGCAGCGGCGAAGGCGCTTGCCCGGCGCTGCCCGCGCGCCCACGACGAGGCGGCGACGGACGCTGTGCCCGGCGGCGCAAAGCCACCAGTTCAGCCAGCTGCGGTCGCAGGCCATCGCCTTCGCTGGCACCCGGAGCGGGTACGTTGGTCGTGCCGGTCATGCGCGCACTCAGGGTGCCGGTACCCGGGCCAGCAGTTCCTGCACCAGGCGCTCACCATCCCAGCCTTCGGCGGTAGCTTCATAACTGGGCAGAACCCGATGGCGCAGCACATCGGCGGCCACGGCACGCACGTCGTCGGGGGTGACGAAATCACGCCCGGCCAACCATGCACGTGCGCGCGCGCACCGCTCCAGCGCGATGGAGCCACGCGGGCTGGCGCCCCACGCGATGCGGCGTGCCAGCGACGCGTCGTAGCGCGAGGGGTCACGCGATGCCAGTACCAGCTCGATCAGGTAGCGTTCCAGCGCGGGGGCCATGTGCAGCTCCAGCACCTCGCGGCGCGCATCGAAGACATCCTGCATCGGCAGTTTTTCCGGCGCCGCTGCGGCCTCGCCAAGCGCACCACGGGCACGCTCGCGGGCCAACCGCAGGATTTCCGATTCGGCCGCCTGGTCCGGATAACCAATGCGTACGTGCATCAGGAAACGATCCAGCTGCGCTTCCGGCAGCGGGAAGGTGCCTTCCTGCTCGATCGGGTTCTGCGTGGCCATCACCAGGAACAGCGACGGCAGCGCATAGGTGTGGCGGCCGACGGTGACCTGGCGCTCGCCCATGGCTTCCAGCAGCGCGGACTGCACCTTGGCCGGCGCGCGGTTGATTTCATCGGCCAGCAGGATCGGATGGAAGATCGGTCCGGGCACGAACTCGAAGCGGCCTTCCTGCGGGCGCCAGATCTCGGTGCCGGTCAGGTCCGACGGCAGCAGGTCCGGCGTGAACTGCACACGTGCGAAGTCTGCTTCCAGCCGCGCCGCCAAGGCCCGGATGGCCGTGGTCTTGGCCAGGCCCGGGGCACCTTCCACCAGCAGGTGGCCATCGGCCAGCAAGGCAATGAGCAGGCGTTCGACCAGCGCCGCCTGGCCGACGATCTCGGCCGACAGTGCATCGCGCAGATTGCTGAAGGCCGCAAGCAGGCGCGAGGTGGTGGGGGCAGGCGGCGGAGAAATGGATTCGGGCATCGGCGGAGGCAGGTTCATGGGGGCCTTTGACCGGCGCAGGATGGCTCGGGTTCCCCACATCATCGCAGGCCGTCCGGCTACTGGCATCAAGAACGGCTGAACGGCCCCCGCGCATGGCCGATCCATTGGGCATGGAGTGGATCCCCCCATGCCCTATCCACGCATGGCGTGGATCTACTGGGGAGGCGAGGCGTGGATCCACTGGGTATGCGGTGGATCCATCGTCGATCTTTCCGCACAAACGACGCGGGGCCGCACGTGGCGGCCCCGGTCGGATGCAACAGATGCGATGCCTCAGTTCTGGCGGGCCACGCGCAGGACCTTCGGAGTCACGAACACCAGCAGTTCGGCCTTGTCCTTGTTGCGGCCACGCTTCTTGAACAGGTTGCCGAGGAATGGTACGTCGCCCAGGAACGGCACCTTGCTGACACTGTTGCGGTCGGTGAACTCATACACGCCACCGATCACCACGGTCTGGCCATCTTCCACCAGCACGGCGGTATTGACCTCGCGGCGGTTGATGTTCGGCACCTGGCCGTAGCCTTCCAGCACGATGTAGCTTTCGACCTCATCCTTCTTCACCGCCATGTTGAGGAACACGCGGTTGTCGTTGGTGATGGTCGGGGTGACCTTCAACTCGAGCACTACTTCCTTGAACTGCACGTTCGGGGTGGCCACGCCACCCGAACCACTGGCACTGATGGTGACGTAGCCGATTTCCTTACCCTGCTTGATCAACGCTTCGCGCTGATTGGTGGTGACCACGCGCGGGTTGGAGATCACTTCGCCACGCGACTCTTCCTGCATGGCCGACAGCTCGACATCCAGCAGGTAGCCAGCGTTGAGGATGGACAGTGCAAGCGAGCCCGGGTTGCTGGTGGCAGCCACCGGCAGGTTCCAGTTCAGGCCGCGGGTGATGGCCGACCCGACCGATACCGGCGGTGGGCCCACGCGACCACCGGCAATCCAATCGCGCTCGGCTTTGGCGTTGGTGTTGTCGGCGTCCACCTGCGACTGGCGGGTCTTGGCATTGGCGTCCAGGTTGCCGCTGAAGTACACGTTGTCGCGGCTGCCGCTGACACCGAACTTGGCGCCCAGTTCACGGGCAAACGTGTCGGTGGCAATGACGATGCGGCTTTCGATCAGCACCTGGTCGACCGGGCGATCGATCACGTTGATCAGCTCACGCATGCGCGCGATCTTCTTCGGGATATCGCTGATCATCAGCGTGTTGGTGCGTTCATCTGCCACGATTCGGCCACGCGAGGACAGGAACCCACTGTCTTCCTGCGACATCGAGCCACTGCCACCCTGGCCACCGCCACCGGCGTTGTTGCCGCCAATACCCTTGGCCTCGGTCAGCGCTTTGAAGATCTGCGTGGCACTGTGGTAGTTGATCTGGACGTAGTCGGTCACCAGGTCTTCGCGGTTCTCGATGGCGATGCGCGCGTCTTCCTTCTCCTGCTCGAACTTGGCCAGCTCGGACTGCGGCGCAACCCACACCACGCTGCCATCACGACGCTTGTCCAGGCCCTTGGCACGCAGCACGATATCCAGCGCCTGGTCCCACGGCACGTTGACCAGGCGCAGGGTCACATTGCCCTGCACCGAGTCGGAGGCCACCACGTTCAGATTCGACTCTTCGGCGATCAACTGCAGCACGGTGCGCACCGGCACGTCCTGGAAGTTGAAGGTCACCGGCTTGCCGGCGTAGCCGCGCTGCGGCACGCCCTTGGCAGCCTGGGTCACGCTGCCGGCAGTGACTGCACCAACGGCGGCCTGGGCCTGCCGCGGGCTGATCTCCACCACGTACTCGTTGCCACTCTGGTAGGCCAGCGACTCGACCGGACCGCCCGTGCTGAGCACCAGCTGGGTACCGGCCCCGGACGGCTTGGCATCGATGCGCTGCACCGGGGTAGCGAAGTCGGTGACGTTCATCGGCTTCTGCAGGTTGGCCGGCAGGCGTGCGTTGCCGACATCGACCACCACGCTGTTGCCCTGGCTGCGCAGGTCGGGCATGGCGCCCTGGCCGTCGAACTGCAGGATCAGGCGGCCCGCGCCGTCATCGCCACGCTTGAAATCGATGCGTGCGACCGACAGGCCTGCCGGTGCCGCGGCTGGCGTGGCCGCCAGCGCCGTGCCGGCCGGCTTTTCCGACGGTGCGGCGGCCAGCGCCGGAGCGCAGGCCAGCATCAACGCGACTCCCAGCGCGCTGATGCGGTTCAAGGTAGAGCGCCGGATGGGACGCAGCCCCTTGGCTTGGTGAAAGGTCATCGTGCTATCCCCAGTAAACGATCATTGATCTTCCAGCGCGAGCGTTGCTGGACGTTCCAGCCAGCCACCCGCGCCATCCGGCACCAGTTCGATCAGCTCCACGCGGTCTTCAAAGACCGCGGTGACCCGCCCGTCGCTCTGCCCCAGGTAACCGCCGGGACGCACCCGATAGGTCACCTTGTCCGGCCCCATCACCAGCGCCACGGTGCCGGCGCCTGTTCCGATGGTGCCGACCATGTCCAGCGCGTCCAGCGGGAAGCCTTCCATCGGCTCCTTGCGCCGGTTTGGATCTGGCCGCAGTCCCCCATTCCCCTGCTGCGGGTTGGTCCAGGCATCGGTAAACGGATCGCGCATGCCCTGCGCGGAGTATTCAAAGGTCTCGAACTGCTGCATCACCGGCAGCGGCTCCAGCGGCTGCGCCGGTCGCGCACGCTCGCTCTGAACCCACTTTTCCAGATTGGGTGCATCACCCGGCGTGCTGGTCACGCCACGACCGCAGGCGGCCAGCAGCAGCACCGTCAACACCATCCCACCACGTGCAAAGAAGGAACCGATCACTTCTTCTCCTCCTTGCCCGCTTCGGCCTTCTGCTGTTCGGCGACTTCGGCCTCATCCAGGTAACGGTAGGTCTTGACCGTGCCTGACAGTTCCAGCGCACCGGCGCGGATGTTGCCGCCGGTCTTGTCCTTCGGCTTGAGGTTGATGTCGTGCATGGTCAGGATCACCACCCGTGGCAACGAGGCCACGCCGCTGACGAAGGCGCCGAACTGGTGGTAACTGCCCACCATCCGCAGCTTGATCGGCTTCTCGGCGTAGAACTCCTTGATCTGCTCCTGTTCGGGCTCGAACAGCTCGTTGGCCAGGCCGCTGGACAGCGCGGTCTGCGAGATGTCGATGATCAGGTCCGGCATTTCGGTCTTGCTGGGCAGCTGCCGCAGCATCTGCTGCAGCACCTGCTCCATCTGTGCCAGCTGCTGCTTCAGCGGCTCCAGGTTGACCGCGCGCTCCTGTTCCTTGGTGAACTCGGCACGCAGCTGGGTTTCCCGCGACTCCAGGCCCGCCAGCTCCTCGCGCTTGCCGCTGATCAGCAGCATCCAGAGCACGAACATGATCACCACGGCAATCAGCGAGCAGAACACGATCTTCGCGTTCCTCGGCCAGTTGCCGATGTCATTGAAGTCCAGGTTCTTGATGTCGACTTTCTTGCTCATGCGCGATCCCCCTGCAGCGGGGCGTGGAAGGCCTGCGGCGGCTGCGCCAGGCGGCTGCCCTCAGGCTTGGTGGCCGGTGCGGCCTGCGCGGGCTTGGCCGGCGCAGGCGTTGCCGCCGGTGCCGGGGCCTGTGCAGGAGCGGTCGCAGGCGTCGCTGCCGGTGCCGGTGTCGATCCCGGCGGCGGTGCGGCGACAGCCGGCGCTGCGGCATCGGGCCCGGCGCTGAGCGGTGCGACCGTCGGCGCTGCCGGCGCGGTGCCGGCCACGCTGCCATCCGGGTTCAGGCCCGGCGTGGCGCCTGCTTCCTCGCTCTGCGCAGGCAGCTTGACCTTGACCTTGAACACGTACGGCAATGCCTTGATGTCGGCCACCGGGCCGGTCGCGCGCCCATCCTTGTCCTTCTCCGGCTCACGCGCCTCGATGATCGACAGCTCCGGATTGGTCATCCAGCCGGAAACCTCAAGGTTGCGCATGTACGCCGAGACACGGGCGTTGGACTGGGTGCGGCCCTCCAGGGTCAACACGTCGCCTTCCTGCTGCAGAGCGGTGAGCACCACACCATCGGGAATGGTGCGGACCAGCGCATCGAACAGGTGGACCATCTGCGAACGCTTGGCCTGCAGCTGCTCGATCACGGCCTTGCGGGCCAGCAGTCGATTCTTCTGCTCGTCGAGGCGGTCGATTTCCTTGTTCTGTTCCTTGACCTTGTCGATTTCGGTCTGCAGGTAGGAATTGCGGTCATTCTGCCCACTGACCTGCATGTCGTAGTAGAACCAGATCAACAGCGACAGCAGCAGGCCACCCAGGGCGGCCATGCCCAGCATGATGCCGAACTCGCGCTGGCGCTGCTTGCGCCGTTCGGCGCGCCAGGGCAATAGATTGATGCGTGCCATCAGTCAAAGCTCCTCAGCGCCAGACCGGTCGCGATCATCAGCGCGGGGGCGTCCTGTGCCAGCGCGTGCGCCTGCACCTTCGGCCCCAGGGTCATCTGTGCCAGCGGGTTGGCGACCACGGTCGGCACGCCCAGCTGTTCCTCGACCATCTCCGGCAGGCCTGCAAGGGCAGCACAGCCCCCAGCCAGCACGATGTGATCGACGCGGTTGAATTCGCTGCCGGCGTAGAAGAACTGCAGCAGGCGGCTGATCTGCTGGACCGTGGCTTCCTTGAACGGCTCCAGCACTTCCATCTCATAGCTTTCCGGCAGCCCGCCCTGGCGCTTGGCCAGACCGGCTTCCTCGTAGCTCAGGCCATAGCGGCGCATGATCTCGTCGGTCAGCTGCTTGCCGCCGAACACCTGTTCGCGGCTGTACAGGCTGCGACCACCACGCAGCACGTTGAGGGTGGTCATGGTGGCGCCGATATCGACCAGCGCGACCACGCCCTCGGCCGACACCGGCAGCTCGCTGGCCACCAGGGCGAAGGCGTTCTCGACCGCGAAGGCCTCCACGTCCATCACCTTGGCCTGCAGGCCGCCCAGTTCCAGCGCCGACTGGCGCAGTTCGACGTTTTCCGAACGCGAGGCCGCCAGCAGCACCTGGACCATTTCCGGGTTGTTCGGGATCGCCCCGATCACCTCGAAGTCCAGGTTCACTTCCTCGATCGGATACGGAATGTAGTTGACCGCTTCCAGCTCGATCTGGGCTTCCATGTCGTTCTCGTCCAGGTCGGCCGGCATCGGGATCACCTTGGTGATCACCGCCGAACCGGCCACGGCCGCAGCGGCCAGCTTGGCCTTGCTGCCGGAACGGTTCATCGCCCGGCGGATGGCCTCTCCCACGGCCTCCACTTCGACGATGTTCTTCTCCACCACCGCGTTCGGCGGCAGTGGTTCCACGGCATAGTGTTCCACACGGAAACGGTTGCCGCTGCGGGAAAGCTGCAAGAGCTTTACCGCAGTCGAACTGATGTCGACGCCAATGAGCGGCGACTGACTTTTTGGGATGAGCCCCACGGTTTCTCCCCTGCCGACGGGCACTTGGACGCAAGAGCTGCGTCCGCGCATTAATAACGTATTCTTAGCAAATGGCAACCGCCCTGCTGTGACATCCCTCACAGGATGAACACGCAGCCCCTGGCGTCCCCTTGCACTCCCCAGTGCCGGCCCCAGCCGCCACCTTGCGTAATCTATACTCTGCGACCACGAAATTCGCAATCGGAATCTGACACCGATGACCCGTCTCCGCCGCTGGCTGCGCTGGATCTTTCTTGTTGTCCTGGTCCTGGCGCTGGTCGGAGCGGCCGCCGTTGGCGGCCTGTACTACGCCGTTTCTTCCAAGCTTCCCGACGTGCAGACCCTGCGCGACGTGGAAATGCAGGAGCCGATGTACGTCTACGCTGCCGACGGCAAGCTCATGGCGGTGTTCGGCGAGACCCGGCGTACCCCCATCACCATGAAGGACGTGCCGGAGAAGCTGAAGCAGGCGTTCCTGGCCACCGAGGATGCCCGTTTCTACGAGCACGGTGGCGTGGACTACAAGGGCATCGGTCGCGCGGTGTGGCTGCTGGCCACCACCAACGACAAGCGCGTGCCCGGTGGCTCCACCATCACCCAGCAGGTGGCCCGCCAGTTCTTCCTCAGCTCCGAGTACAGCTATACCCGCAAGCTGGCCGAGATCCTGCTGGCGCGCAAGATCGAGTCCGAGCTGAGCAAGGACGAGATCTTCGAGCTGTACCTGAACAAGAGTTTCTTCGGCAACCGCGCCTACGGCGTGGCCGCCGCCGCCGAGTTCTACTACGGCAAGAAGCTGGGCGAACTGGACCTGGACGAGATGGCCTCGCTGGCCGGCATCCCCAAGTTCCCGTCCTCGGGCAACCCGATCTCCAACCCGGAGCGCGCACGCCAGCGCCGTGACAATTATGTGCTGCAGCGTATGGCCGACCTGAAGTTCGTCAGCCAGGCCGAGGCCGATGCGGCCAAGGCCGTACCGATGCACGCCACCGCCCACGAGCCGCCGGTGCAGGTCGATGCCCCGTACGTGGCCGAGCTGGTGCGCCAGGAAATGATCGCCCGCTTTGGCGGCGACGTGGTCAACAAGGGCTACCACGTCACCACCACGATCGATTCGACCCTGCAGACCGCCGCCAACCTGTCGGTGCGCGACGGCCTGCTGCTGTACGACCACCGCCACGGCTGGCACGGCGTGGAGAAGCAGGTGCAGTTGGGCGCGGGCGATGATGCCGCCGCTCTGGCCGTGCACCTGCGCGGCATGTTCGGCCAGGCCGGCCTGCTGCCGGCGATCGTCGCCAGCACCGGCGCCGACGGCAGCGCCACCGTGGTGCTGGCCAACCGCAGCGAGATCGTGCTGCCGGCCGGCGCCGCCAAGTGGACCAACAAGAGCCCGGCCAAGCTGGTGCAGCGTGGCGACATCGTGCGCGTGCGCGCTGGCGCCAAAGAGGGCGAATGGCTGCTCGACCAGCTCCCGCGCGGCCAGTCCGCGCTGGTCTCGCTGGACGCCCACAGCGGCGCCCTGAAGGCGCTGGTCGGCGGCTTCAGCTTCTCCGGCAACAAGTTCAACCGTGCCACCCAGGCCCGTCGCCAGCCCGGTTCGAGCTTCAAGCCGTTCGTCTACGCGGCCGCCTTCGACAAGGGCTACAACCCGGCCTCGATCGTGCTCGACGCCCCAGTCGTGTTCCGCGACCGTCGCGGCAAGACCTGGGCACCGCAGAACGACGGCGGCGGCTTCCGCGGCCCGATGCGCCTGCGCGAAGCGCTGGTGCAGTCGCGCAACCTGGTCTCGGTGCGCCTGCTTGATGGCATGGGCGTGGACTACGCGCGAAAGTACATCAGCCAGTTCGGCTTTGCCGAATCCGAGCTGCCGCCGAACCTGTCGATGTCGCTGGGTACCGCCTCGCTGACCCCACTGTCGGTGGCCCGTGGCTATGCCGTGTTCGCCAACGGCGGCTCGCGCGTGGACACCTGGCTGATCGACCAGGTCAACGACCGCGATGGCAACCTGGTGTTCAAGGAAAACCCGGCGATGGCCTGCCGCGACTGCGCTGGCAGCAGCGACCAGCCGGTGAACCAGGTCGTGGACGGCTTCAACTTCGGCGCCCCGGCACCCAAGGTCGATGCCACGGCCGCCGCCAAGCCGGAAGCCAAGACCGAAACGCCGGCCGCGCCGGCCAACCCGGACGCGCGTACCGCACCGCGTGCGATCGACGCCCGCACCGCCTACCAGCTGGTGTCGATGATGCGCGACGTGGTCCAGCGCGGCACCGGCGCGCAGGCCAAGGTACTCGGCCGCGAAGACGTGGGTGGCAAGACCGGCTCCACCAACGACCACCGTGACGCCTGGTTCTCCGGCTTCGGCGGCCCGTACGTGACCACCGTGTGGGTGGGCCGCGACGACTTCCGCTCGCTGGGCTACCGCGAATACGGTGGCAAGGCGGCCCTGCCGATCTGGATCGACTACATGCGCACTGCGCTGAAGGACACCCCGATCGCACAGAACGAACCGCCGAGCGGGATGGTCCAGGCCACCCTCAACGGTGCGGTGGAGTGGGTGAAGGTGGAAGACATGGACCGCCTGACCGACTACGACCTCAACCTGCAGAGCACCCCGCAGGCCGACGCGGCCGCGTTCGATATCTTCTGAAGCCAGGCTGGGTGGGTGCCAACCGTTGGTTGGCACCGATGCATCCGCCGGGCATGGCCCGGCGCTACCAAGCCGCATCCGTCGGGCACCCTCTTCCGGTAGCGCCGGGCCATGCCCGGCGAGCGTAGCGGCGCCGTTGCCTTCGCCCACGCAGATGTCACACGCCTGCGCTAGTCTGTAGCCAGGTCGCAACAGGGAGTCATCGCATGCACCGCGCTCACCAGCATGCTGCCAGCCAGACCCGCGAACGGCGTCATCGCCTCGCCCACGAAGCCGCCCGGCTGATGGCCGAAGGCGGAATCCGCGACTTCCACCAGGCCAAGCTCAAGGCTGCCAGCCGTCTTGGCATCCACGACGATGCTTCCCTGCCCCGCAACGTCGAGATCGAACAGGCCCTGCGCGAGTACCAGCGGCTGTTCTCCGGCCCACAACACGGCAGCGAGCTGCAGCGGCGGCGCGAATCCGCGTTGCGGGCGCTGGAATTCCTGCACGGGTTCTCGCCTCGCCTTGCTGGTCCGGTACTGGACGGCACCGCCGATGCCAACAGCCCCGTGCAGTTGCACCTGCACAGTGACGACCCGGAAGCCGTGCATCGCTTCCTGGACGAACACCGCATCCCCGCCGAATCACGTACCCGGCGCCTGCGGATGGACCGTGAGCGCAACCTGGATGTGCCGGTGTGGGTGTTCAGTGCCGAAGACCTGACCTTCGACCTGGCCGTGCTGCCCTACGATGCGTTGCGCCAGGCCCCGCTGTCGCCGGTGGATGAGAAACCCATGCGGCGGGCGTCGGCCACGCAGTTGCGGCAGCTGCTGGCCGAGATGGAAATCACCGCCTACATCGGCGGCTGAACCTGGCAGAGCCGGGCCTGTGCCCGGCTCTGCGCCAAGAGCAGCCGGGCATGGCCCGGCGCTACGGGAAGACCAGTTGTTCCTCGGCAGGGGTCGCCAGCCGTGCCAGCCACGGCACCGCCGCACGGTACGGGTACTCGGCCATCATGCGCGCATGCATCTTCTGCAGGTCATCCAGGTTCCAGGCGTGCGCATACACATCCTGGAAGTCATCGGCCCAGCCACTGCGCACGCGCGTGCGTTCGCCATCAAGGTTCGGCACCAGGTACCACGGCACCTGCAGGATCTCGGCCAGCGCCTTGTTGCGCACGGCACTCTCGTACCCCGACCGCTGCAGCTGTTCGATGCGGAAACTCACGCGGCGGCAGGGAAAGGGCATGCAGGCACCGGTCGCGTTGATGTAGTCGGCGATGTCGGCGTACATGTCCGCCTGCAGCTTCATCGCCACCGGGTCCTGCAGGGTCTGCCGGACCCGCAGCGTGCGCTGGGTGCTGCCGCGGATCTCCGCAGCACTGTAGAAGGGATGACCCGGCGTGGTGCCACCGTGGCGCACCAGCACGATGCGATGGATCGCTTCGTCGGTCAGCACTTCCACCCGCACGGCCGCGGCCTGCGGATGGATGCGCGGCTGCGGCACGTTCACCACGCGCCAGAACCCCCACACCATCAACCCCATGCAGACCATCAGCACCAGGCAGGCCAGCGTCCACGTATCCATGTCGTGGGTGAAATAGCGGATGCGGGCGCGCCACAGGTAGTAGCGCCGATAGGTCATGAAGCGGCTCATGAAGCGATACATTGCAACCTCCTCTGCAATGGCCCCGGCGCGGCGGGGCTCGTTACGCGCACCACACCGGGGCGCCATGGCTTACCAGCCGATGCCCACACCCACGCCCATGCTGCGTTCACCGCTGTTGGTGAAGGCACCATTGAGGCTGAAGGTGGCTGAGCCCTTGTCGTTGAGTACGCGCTGGTAGCCCACCGCCATGGCCGACTCGCCCTCGGCGTAGCCCACGCCCGCGCCAAGGCGGTTGTAGGTGGCCAGGCCGGCGGTGTTCATGGCCATGGCCGTCTGCGCACTGCTCATCGCCGCCATGCGGTTGAAGCGCTTGTCCATCTTGTCCAGGCGGCGCTCGACGTTGCTGATCGCACCATCGGTGTACTCGTTGGCGCGGGCCAGCATCTTTTCCAGCTCGGCGGTATCAACCTGCGGCGTGGGCGCGGGCGATTCGTTCTTCTTCGACGTTGGCTGCGGTGCAGGCGAAGCGCCCTCGCCCGCCGAAGCGACCTGCGGCGAACCGCTGGCTTCCGGGCTTGGCATGATCTCTTCGGTCGGCGCTGCTGACGCCGTGGCCATCGCACGCGCCTGCGGCTGGCCGTCCACGCGCTGCTCCAAGCCATCGATGCGACCATTGAGCTGCTGCTGCACGGCATGCAGCTGGCCGCCGTTGACCGCCTCGCGGCTGCCGGCGGCGATCAGACCATTGGCGACGTTGGAGATGACCATGCCGTTGGCGCCGGCCAGGGTGAGCTGGGCGGTACCGTCGCTGCGGATGGACGGAGATTCCTGGAACACCGAGCGGAGCTGGGTTTCCACGCGATCAACGCGGGAGCCGGTGGTGACTACGGCCGAGTCGAGCGTGGCGAGGGCTTCGTTGACGGTGTTCTGGTGCTGGCCCTGGACGTTGAAGCCGGGGGTGGTGACGTTGCCGTTGGCGTCGATGTTGCCGCCGAGGGTGGACAGTGCGCCACGGAGCTGGCCGATGGTGGCGGCGTCGCTGGTGTTGCGGCCGTTGGCTACGCCGGTGAGGCGGCGCTTCAGCCAGTCATTTCCGAAGGACACAGTGTCTGCATCATTGGCGATGGATTGGTAGCCAATGGCAACCGAATTACTGGCATTAGAACGGACCTCACTCCTTGCACCCAGAGCAATGCCCCCTTTAGCAGCGACCTGCGTCCGGACACCCAAAGCGAAGCCTTCTTCCGCTTGTTCATGGACGTAGGAGGCGCGTCCCAAGGCTACCGAGTTCTTCCCTCCAGCCGTTGCCCATGCGCCTACGGCGACGCCGCCTTCTGAACGCAATGACGCTTTTGCATTCTTGCCAACAGCCAACCCAGCCGGGCCCGCTTCAGCTGGATACTGTCCTTCCTCGGGCATCCAGCCAAATGCAATGTTGCCGCTTCTGTCTTCGATAGAGTTCAGTCTCAGGTTTGTTGCATACAACTGGCTCCCACGCACCACATCCGAACTATCAGCGGAGAGGTGCGCATCGTCGACACCGGTCAGTCGTGCGCCGCCGAAATCGATGAGGTTTCCATCTCTGGCCTCACTCAGCAGACTATTCTGATCCGAGCTCCAGTCGCGCTGCATTGCATCCAAGTCGCGTCTATTACGCTCAATCTTCTGCTCTGTGGCATGCAGCTGACTCCCAGTCACCGCATCACGACTACCCGCAGCAATACGCCCATCGGCAAGATTCGACAGAACCATGCCCTGCGCACCAGCCAGGTTCAGTCTGCCGATTCCATCTGCGCTGATTGATGGCGACTGTTGGAACGTCGCGCGCAACTGGCTTTCAACGCCATCCACGCGACTTCTGGCCTTGATCACTGCGCCATCGAGCACGGCCAATGCGTCCCCTACATTGCTCTGCGTACCCCCTTGGACGTTGTAGCTTGGGGCTACAACGAGGCCATCTCCATCCATCCCTGCCCCACCCCCAAAAGCAGTCAGTGAGTCCTTGAGCTGTGAGACGGTGGTTGCATCATGATCGGAAACACCACGATCAAGGTTCACCACCCGGCGCTTTATAGAACCGTTCCCCACTGAAACAGTATTTGCTTCCGTTGCAATTGAATATGAACCCAGCGCCACAGCACCGTCAGCGCCTGCCATGACACGGCTCGATGCACCAAACGCTACGCCTTGTCTTGCATATACGTTGGAACCGACACCCAACGCAAATGCGCCTTCTGCAGACTCTGCAACAACGGCCCCCCTTCCTAGCGCGACTGAGTTCACAGCATCTGCAAGCGCAAAACTTCCTATAGCTACCCCGCCCTCAGAACCCACCGAAGCTCTTGCGGAGTCCCCCAAGGCGATCCCAAGCAATCCCGCATTGGCATCAACGCTCTCATTGTCAAAGCCAACACTCAGGAATCGCCCCTCGCGCTCGAGCTCTCCGACACGAGCATTGGTCAAGAACAACTGCCCACCATTCACCGCATCGGTACTGGCCGCAGAGCTGACATCTCCCGCAGCCACTCCCGATATGCGCGCACCTTCCATGTCCACAAGCAGGCGATCGGGACTGAACTTCACCACCCCATCCAGATCCGGATCGAAGTTGTCCACGTCGGTACGAAGCTGATCGATGTCGGCACGGTTGGTCGCAACGCGCTGGTCCTGTGCCGCCAGGGCCTGGGTATGCGCTGCCAGTTGCTGGCCGTGCAGTGCCAGCGACTGGCCCTGCGAGGAAACAGTCTGGTTGGTGGCATGAAGCTGCTGTCCGGTCACGACGTCGGTGCTGGTGCTGCTCAGCACGCCATTGGCGACGTTGTTGATGCGCCGTTTCGCGCCATCCTTGTTGGCCACATCCACCACGGTACCGGCATTGTCTGCGCCCAGACGCATGTTGCCCGTCGCCGATAGCTGGCTGACAAGTCCACTCAATGCCGTGGCCCTGCCCAGCGCGTTGTCCGCAGTGGTCCTGGCCGCATTGGCCGTCGTCTGCGCGGCATTGGCGGTGTTCTGGGCCGAGGTCACGTTGCTGTTGGTCGCCGTAAGTTGCCGACCGGTGACAGCCTCGGTACTGCTGCTGCTCAGCGTCGCGTCGGCCACCCC
>NZ_JBQOIF010000033.1:0-41012 GCF_052665395.1 Stenotrophomonas sp. 3(2025)
GGTGCACACAGCGTGGCGCCAATGTAAGAATGCAACCTGAAATCGCGATGGCCATACCGCCACCGCAAACCTGCCAGGGGTGGGGGGGGGTGGGTGGCCAGGACCGTTGGCGCCATGGATGGCGCCATCGAGCCTACAGGGACGTACTTGCGGCGTGTCGTGCCCACCCACACCGCCCCGCCAAAAAACAGAAAAGCCAGAGCCGGCTGTTGCTCCGGCTCTGGCTCTGGTTTTGGCTTTTGATCCAGCGGGTGCCGGGCCGCAGGCCCGGCCGACACACTTACACCACCGGTTCACGCAGGACCGGGTTGTCCCAGCCCGGGCGCGGTGCGAAGCGATCACCCTGGCGCTGCTGCAGCGCCTTCAGGCGCTCCACGATGGCATCGGCACCCACCGCACGGATGTGCTGGATCGGACCGCCGCGGAACGGTGCGAAACCGGTACCGAAGATCACGCCCGCATCCAGCAGGTCCGCGTCGGCCACCACGCCTTCGTGCAGGCACGCCACCGCCTCGTTCAACAACGGCAGGATCAGGCGATCTTCCAGATCAGCAGGCGCCTGATAGTCGCGCGCCACGTCCGGCTTCTTGGCCCGGCCGTTCTCCCAGGTGTAGATGCCCTGGCCATCCTTCTTGCCGCGCTTGTCCGGTTCCACCGTCTGCAGCGCCGCCGGAATCTGCAGGCCCAGGAACGGCGCCAGTTCCTTGCCCACGCCAGCAGCCACATCCAGGCCCACGGTGTCGATCAGTTCGATCGGGCCCATCGGCATGCCGAACTTCACCGCCGCCTTGTCGATCACCGGGCCCGGAATGCCTTCAGCGTATGCGGTGGCCGCTTCCAGCATGTACGGGAACAGCACGCGGTTGACCAGGAAGCCGGGAGTGCCGGCCACCGGCACCGGGAACTTGCCCAGCGCCTTGCAGAAGGCTGCCAGGCGGCGCTCGGTTTCAGCCGCCATGCCGTCGTGATGGATGATCTCCACCAACGGCATCTGGGCCACCGGGTTGAAGTAATGCAGGCCGGCGAACTGCGCCGGGCGCTGGATGTGATCGCGCAGCTCCACCAGCGGAATCGACGAGGTGTTGGTGGTCAGCAACGCGTCGAGCTTCATCTTCGGCTCCAGCGTCTGGTATAGCGCACGCTTGGCTTCCGGGTTCTCGATGATCGCTTCGATGACCAGATCGGCCTGCGCCACGCCATTGCCCTCCAGGTCCGCACGCAGGCGCGCGGCGACGGCCGGACGCTTGCTCTCGTCACGCACCTTCTTGGCGAACAATGCCTGCGCACGCTCCATGGCCGGGTCGATGAAACGCTGCTCGCGGTCCTGCAGGGTCACTTCAAAACCCTTGTAGGCAGCCCACGCAGCAATGTCACCGCCCATCACGCCGGCACCGACCACGTGCACGTGGCGGATGCCGGAATCGCCACCGCCCAGGCCCTTCAGGCGTTCGGTGAGGAAGAAGATGCGGATCAGGTTGCGCGCGGTCGGCGTGCTGGCCAGCTTCACCACGGCACGTCGTTCGGCATCCAGGCGTGCCTGCACCGGCTTGCCGCCGCTGCGCTGCCAGGTGCTGATCAACGCATACGGCGCCGGGTACTGGTCCTTCTTCGCCTTGCGTGCGACCTGCTTGACCATCTGCGGGGCCAGCAGCTGGCGTGCCGGCCAGGTATTGGTCGCCCAGGCCAGCGCGCGCTGCTTGAACGGGCGGGTGGTGCCGGACAGTGCCAGCGCCACGGCGGTATCGAGCACGACGGCCGGTGCCACCACCTTGTCGACCAGCCCGATGCCGCGTGCGGCCGAGGCCGACAACGTGCGTCCGGTCAGCATCATGTCCATCGCCGCCGGTGCGCCGACCAGCTGCGGCAGGCGCGCGCTGCCACCCCAGCCCGGGAAGATGCCCAGCTGGGTTTCCGGCAGGCCGATGCGGGTGGAGCTGTCATTGGAAGCAACGCGATAACGGCAGGCCAGGGCCAGCTCGGTACCGCCGCCCAGGCAATGGCCATGGATGGCGGCCACGGTCGGGCAGGGCAGTTCTGCCAGCTTCTGGTAGGTCGACTGGCCGCGGCGGATGGCATCGTTGACGGTGCCGCGGCGATCGAACTCCTGGAACTCCTTCAGGTCGGCACCGGCGATGAAGCCTGCCTTCTTGAGGGACTGGATCACCACGCCCTTCGGTGGGTCCATGGCGATGCGCTCCAGCAGGTCGCCCAGCTCCAGCAGCACATCCTGCGACATTGCGTTGACACTGCTGTCCTGACGATCCAGGGAGAGGACCACCACGCCATCGTCGCGGATCTCGGGGTGCCAGTGGCTGAAGCGGAGACCATCGAAGCTTGAGAGCATGGACGTTCCATCCGGTTGTGTATGGAGAAGGGGGCTATGATCCAGAGGTTGTTTCCCCCGCGTCAAATCCCAATAGCAGGGGTGTGGCGCCCCGGATCGCAGGCCTTGGACCGGAACGTTAACGGAACGGTGGTTAAAAGCTGGTGCGGCGCCAGGTGATCGGCGACTGAACTTTTCCCGGGATTGGCAGTCTCATTGCCCGACGTCGGTTGGGCTGACAGGAGTGCGGCCCCTCATGGCCGATGTTGATACACCTCAGGAGCTGGATCTGGAACTGGTCCGGCGCGTGCAGCACGGCGAGAGTGCCGCCTTCGATGTCCTGGTGCGCAAGTACCAGCATCGGGTCGTGGCCCTGGTCGGTCGCTACATCGCCGACTGGAGTGAATGTCAGGACGTGGCCCAGGACACTTTCATCCGTGCTTACCGTGCGATTGGAAGCTTCCGCGGCGACGCCCAGTTCTCAACCTGGTTGCATCGGATCGCCGTGAACACCGCCAAAAACCATCTGGCTTCGCACAATCGCCGCCCGCCGACCGATGACATCGACATCGGCGACGCCGAGCAGTTCGACACCGGCACACGCCTGCGCGACACCGACACGCCCGAGCGCGAGTTGATGCGCCAGGAACTGGAACAGACGGTGATGAAGGCCGTCAACGCGCTGCCGGAAGAACTCCGGTCGGCGATCACCCTGCGCGAGGTGGAAGGCCTGAGCTACGAGGAAATCGCGCAGAAGATGGGGTGCCCGATCGGCACCGTGCGTTCACGGATCTTCCGGGCGCGCGAGGCGATCGACACCGAACTCCGGCCGCTGCTGGACATCGGCAGTGCCACCCGCGAGAAGAGCCGTATATGACCCGCATTCCGAACAACGAGTCGCACAACCATCAGTCTCCCGCCGGGCAACGCCTGGATGAACGCCATCGCCAGCAGCTGTCGGCGCTGGTCGACGGCGAGCTGGGGGCAGACGAGGCGCGCTTCCTGCTGCGCCGCATGGAACATGATCCGGAACTGGCTGGCTGCCAGGAGCGCTGGCAGCTGCTGGGTGATGTCATGCGCGGCCAGGCGTCGCTGCTGGCACCGGCCGGTTTCAGCGCCGCCGTGGCTGCCGCCGTTGCCGCCGAGCCGGCACCGCTGGCCGAGCCGAAGCGTCAGGCCCGCCGTAGTGGTTGGCGTGCCTGGGGCGGCGGTGCGCTGGCCGCATCGGTTGCCGCCGTAGCGCTGTTCGTCGGCCGCGAACAACTGCAGGAGGCGCCGCCAGTGGATGTCGCCGCACCGCAGGTGATCGCCAGCCAGGCGCAGTTGCCACCGGCATCGGAGCAACCGGCCGCCGTCACCGAGGCATCGGTGGACACTGCCGCGATGGCCGTGGCCAGCGTGCCGGCGGTGGCCATGGCCGCCGCCAGCCGTCGCCAGGACGTGCGCCGCGCCAGCGCCACCCGCAGCCAGCAGGCCGCGCGCGTGGCCCAGCGCGATGACGCGCCGCTGCGCGCGGTTGCCAGCCAGGCGCCGCTGACCCCGACCATGCCCGCCGGTAGCGCGCGCACTCTGCCTTTTGGCGAGGTCGGCAACCTGCAGGCACGGCCATGGCCGCGCTCCAGCCTGGCGCCCGCCGCCGGTGGCGCCCTCAATGCCAGTTTCCCGGCCCACGCCGGTGGCACCGCGTTCTATCCGTTCGAGCCACGCCTGCAGGACGAACTGCCGGCGTCGCAGCGCCCGCGCGACTGAGCCGGGTAGCGTTCCACGCCCCGCCGTCGGCGGGGCGCTTCTTTCCCTTTCCATCCGACCCGGAGGTTGCCGTCCGATGACTCCCCGACTCCGCACACATGCCATTGGCCTGTTCGCCCTGACCCTGCCGCTGGTGGCCTGTGCCCAACCGGCGGCGCCTGCCGCCCAGCCGCAGGCCGCCGCCGCCCCACGCGCACCGGCGCAGCCGTTGGTCAGCGGTCTGCCCGACTTCACCAACCTGGTCGAGCAGGTCGGCCCCGGCGTGGTCAACGTCGACACCACCATCGTCCGCAGCACCCGCCAGGCGCGGGGCGGCATGGGCCCGGGTGATGACGAGATGCCCGAGTTCTTCCGCCGCTTCTTCGGCCCGGATTTCCCGATGCCCGGGCAGGGCCCCGGCGGGCAGGATGGCGGTCCCAGCATCAAGGGCCGCGGCATGGGCTCGGGCTTCATCATTTCCCCTGACGGCTACGTGCTGACCAATTACCACGTCATTGCCGACGCCAGTGAAGTAAAGGTAAAGCTCGGCGACACTCGCGAATTCACTGCCAAGGTGGTCGGCAGCGACCAGCAGTACGACGTGGCGCTGTTGAAGATCGACGGCAAGAACCTGCCCACCGTGCGCGTGGGTGATTCCAACAGCCTGAAGCCTGGTCAATGGGTTGTCGCGATCGGCTCGCCGTTCGGTCTCGACCACTCGGTTACCGCCGGTGTGGTCAGCGCCCTTGGCCGCAGTACCGGCGGCCCGGACCAACGCTATGTGCCGTTCATCCAGACCGATGTGGCGATCAACCAAGGCAATTCCGGCGGCCCGCTGCTGAACACCCGCGGTGAAGTGGTCGGCATCAACTCGCAGATCTTCTCTGCCTCGGGTGGCTACATGGGCATCAGCTTCGCGATCCCGATCGATCTGGCGATGAGTGCGGTCGAGCAGATCAAGAAGAGCGGCAAGGTGACCCGTGGCCAGATCGGTGTTGCTCTGGACCCGAAACCCATCGACGCAACGATGGCCAAGGGCCTGGGGATGTCTGATACACAGGGTGCCCTGGTCAATGAGGTCGTTGCGGGGAGTCCCAGTGCCAAGGCCGGCCTGCAGCCACTGGACGTCATCCGTTCGGTCAACAAGACCCCGATCCGCGACTCTTCCCAGCTGCCGCCGATGATCGGCGTCATGGCGCCGGGTTCGTCCGTTGTGCTGGAAGTTCTGCGTGATGGCAAGCCCCGCAACATCACGGTGGTCGTGGGTGCCGAATCAGTGGCTGCCGAGGCGGTCGGAACGGGCAACGGGGCCGGCGACCGCTCAGCCAACGCGGCTGATCGCCTGGGACTGACCGTCGAAGACCTGGATCCTTCTACGAAGAAGCAGATGGGTCTGAAGGCAGGCGGTGTGCGCATCGCGCAGGTCTCAGATGCGGCGCGTGATGCCGGTCTCGGCAGGGGGCTGGTCATCACCCAGGTGGGCAGGACCCCGGTCGAAAGCGCATCCCAGTTTAATGGGCTGGTGGCGCGTGCCCGTCCGGGCGATGCGCTCGTCGTGCTGGTCTACAACCCGCAGAATGGGGCAAGTCGTTTTGTCGCTCTTGCCGCCAAGTAACTGATTTACAAGCCCGGACGCAGGATTCGGTGCGTCCGGGCGTGGCCCTCCGATTCAGACCTGGAGGTTCCTGTCCACACAGTAGCCGTTGCCGCCACCGTCAATGAAGCAGCACTCGTGGATGTCACAGACCTTGTAGATCCGCGCGAATGCCGACGCGGGCAGCAGAGTGCAGGCACAGGTTACAGCGAGGAGAGCGATTGCTTTGATCTTCATTCATTCAGTCCTTTGTTCGCGAGTTCGTGAGTGGCGGCGTCTACCGCCATTGATTTGTCGCATTCCTGCCAAGGATTGAAAATGAGATGTGTTGCATTTTCCTCAATTGTGGCCGCGGTCAGGCGCAAAACGCGCGCCTGCTGATACGCGGACAGGATTGTCCAGGTCCCCGAAGCCCCGCCCCGGCGGGGCTTCGGCCATTCCGGGGCCGTGCTGGCAGGCCAACCACGCGGCGGCCCTCCGGGCATGCGATAATCGACCGTTACCCTGACGACGCCGCGCGCCGCCGCCACCTCTCTATGTCCTCTGATTCGATGCGGAACATCCGCAACTTCTCCATCATCGCCCACGTCGACCACGGCAAGTCCACGCTGGCCGACCGCATCATCCAGCTCTGTGGCGGCCTCCAGGCCCGCGAGATGGAAGCGCAGGTGCTCGACTCCAACCCGATCGAGCGCGAGCGTGGCATCACCATCAAGGCGCAGTCGGTGTCGCTGCCGTACGTGGCGAAGGACGGCCAGACCTACCACCTGAACTTCATCGACACCCCCGGCCACGTTGACTTCTCCTATGAAGTCAGCCGCTCGCTGGCCGCCTGCGAGGGCGCGCTGCTGGTGGTCGATGCGGCCCAGGGCGTGGAAGCGCAGTCGGTGGCCAACTGCTACACGGCCGTGGAGCAGGGGCTGGAAGTGGTGCCGGTGATCAACAAGATCGACCTGCCCACCGCCGATATCGAGCGCGCCAAGGCCGAGATCGAGGCCGTGATCGGCATCGATGCCAGCGACGCCGTGCCGGTCAGCGCCAAGACCGGCCTGAACGTGCAGGACGTGCTGGAAGCGATCGTGCATCGCATTCCGGCGCCGGTGCCGCGCGATACGGACAAGCTGCAGGCGCTGATCATCGACTCGTGGTTCGACAACTACCTGGGCGTGGTGTCGCTGGTGCGCGTGATGCAGGGCGAGATCAAGGCCGGTGACAAGCTGCAGGTGATGTCCACCGGCCGCAACCACCAGGTCGACAACGTCGGTGTGTTCACCCCCAAGCGCAAGGTGCTGCCGGCGCTGCGTGCGGGCGAAGTGGGCTGGGTCACCGCCAGCATCAAGGACGTGCACGGCGCTCCCGTGGGCGACACCCTGACCCTGGCCGGCGACCCGGCACCGAAGCCGCTGCCCGGCTTCCAGGAAATGCAGCCGCGCGTGTTCGCCGGCCTGTTCCCGGTCGATGCCGAGGACTACCCGGACCTGCGCGAAGCGCTGGACAAGCTGCGCCTGAACGATGCCGCGCTGCGCTTCGAGCCGGAAAGCTCCGAAGCGATGGGCTTTGGTTTCCGCTGCGGCTTCCTCGGCATGCTGCACATGGAAATCGTGCAGGAGCGCCTGGAACGCGAATACAACCTGGACCTGATCAGCACCGCGCCGACGGTGGTGTATGAAGTCCTCAAGACCGATGGCACGATCATCAACATGGACAACCCGGCCAAGCTGCCACCGGTGAACCATGTGCAGGAAATCCGCGAACCGATCATCCGCGCCAACGTGCTCACCCCCGAGGAGTACATCGGCAACATCATCAAGCTGTGCGAAGAAAAGCGCGGCAGCCAGATCGGCATCAACTACCTGGGCAGCCAGGTGCAGATCAGCTACGAGCTGCCGATGGCCGAAGTGGTGCTGGACTTCTTTGACAAGCTGAAGTCGGTCAGCCGTGGCTACGCCTCGCTGGACTACCACTTCGTGCGCTTCGATGCCGGTCCGTTCGTGCGCGTGGACGTGCTGATCAACGGCGACAAGGTCGATGCGCTGTCGCTGATCGTGCATCGCAGCCACGCCGATCGTCGTGGTCGCGAGCTGTGCGAAAAGATGAAGGACCTGATCCCGCGCCAGCAGTTCGACGTGGCCATCCAGGCCGCCGTCGGCTCGCAGATCATCTCGCGCACCACAGTCAAGGCCATGCGCAAGAACGTTCTGGCCAAGTGCTATGGTGGCGACGTTTCGCGCAAGAAGAAGCTTCTGGAAAAGCAGAAGGAAGGCAAGAAGCGCATGAAGCAGGTCGGCCGCGTGGAAATTCCGCAGGAAGCGTTCCTGGCCGTGCTGCAGATGGACAACAAATAAGCCCCGAAACCGGCCTTCGGGCCGATCGTCCGGTGACGTTGCAAAGGACCCTGAATGAAACTGTTTGAGATCCTCCTGGTCGTGCTGACCCTGGCTTCCGGCCTGATCCTGCTGGCCGACAAGCTGTACCTGGCCAAGCGTCGCGCCCAGCGCGCCGGCCTGCTCGACACCGAGCCGGTGCTGGTGGACTACTCGCGTGCGTTCTTCCCGGTGCTGGCGATCGTGCTGATCGTGCGCAGCTTCATCGCCGAACCGTACAAGATCCCGTCCAGCTCGATGATGCCGAACCTGCTGATCGGCGATTTCATCCTGGTCAACAAGTTCTCCTATGGCCTGCGCCTGCCGATCACCAATACCCGCTTCGTGCCGGTCGGCGATCCGGCACGCGGTGACGTGGTGGTGTTCCACTTCCCCGGCCATGGCGACAATGACCCGGCCAAGGGCGAGAACTTCATCAAGCGCGTGATCGGCGTGCCGGGCGACACTGTCGTGTTTGAAGGCGACGGCGTGATCCTCAACGGCGAACCGCTGAAGTACGACAACAAGGGCATCTACGCCGGCCACAAGGGCCAGGGCGAGGGCGCCAACCTGCTGGTCGAGCACCTGCCGGGCCGCACCCATACCGTGCTGGAGACCGACTATCCGCGTGGCCAGGGCCAGTGGACCGTACCGGCTGGCAAGTACCTGGTGATGGGCGACAATCGCGACAATAGCGACGATGGCCGTTTCTGGGGCCTGCTGCCGGAAGAGAACCTGCGCGGCAAGGCATTCCTGATCTGGCTGAACTGCCAGGGCTGGTTCTGCAAGGACGGCTTCGAACCGTCGCGGATCGGCTCGAGCATCAACTGATTTCACATCCACTCGCGTATCTGGGGAGAACGCAATGAAGACGATGAACACGCAGCGCGGCATGACCCTGACCTCGTTCCTGGTCGTCCTGATCGTGGTCGGTTTCTTCCTCTACATCGGCATGAAGCTGTTCCCGATGTACCAGGAGTATTACGCGGTGCGCTCGGCGATGAAGAGCCTGGCCAAGGAACCCGGCATCGGCAGCATGGAGCCGGCAAGCATCCAGTCGATGTTCTTCAAGCGCCTGGACATGAACTACTCCGACAGCCTGAAGCCGGCTGACGTCAAGTTTGACCGCCGCGACAATGGCTGGACCCTCAAGGTCAACTACGAAGTGCGCCGCCCGCTGGTCGGCAACCTGGATGTGGTTGGCAAATTCGATTCTTCCCAGGACCTGACCCGTAGCGGTGCCGAATAAATCTTTCCAACGTGAAGACCTGATCGGTCACGCCTTCCGCGATCCAGACCTGCTCAAGCAGGCGCTGACCCATCGCAGTGCCGGCGCGCCGCATAACGAGCGGCTGGAGTTCCTTGGTGACAGCATCGTCAACATGATGGTCGCCGAGGCGTTGTACCTGCGCTGGCCCAAGGCCGACGAAGGCGCGATGACCCGCGCCCGTGCCGAGCTGGTGCGCGAAGGCGCGCTGGCGGTGATCGCGCGTACCCTGCAATTGGGTGACCGGTTGACAATGGGGCCCGGCGAAATGAAGTCCGGGGGCCATCGCCGCGATTCGACGCTGGCCGATGCACTCGAGGCCGTGGTCGCGGCAATCTACCTGGATGCAGGCTTCGAATCCTGCCGGGCGAAGGTCCTGCCCTGGTTCGCCGCCTCGATGGAGGCCCTGCCGGCCACCGGGCGGCCGGAGAAGGACCCCAAGACCCGCCTGCAGGAATGGCTGCAGGGCCGACAGAAGGCCTTGCCACAGTATGAACTGGTGTCAGAATCCGGTGACGACCACGCCAAACACTTCCGGGTACGCTGCAACGTAGCCGACCCCGCCGCCAGCACCGAGGGCGAAGGTTCCTCGCGGCGGATTGCCGAACAACAAGCGGCTGCGGCCGTCCTTGAACAACTGGATTCCAAGTGAGCGAACAAACTCCCCATCATTGCGGCAGCGTGGCCGTCATCGGCCGCCCCAACGTGGGCAAATCGACCCTGACCAATGCCTTGGTCGGGGCCAAGGTCAGCATCGTGTCCAACCGGCCGCAGACCACCCGCCACCGCCTGCTGGGCATCGCCACCTACCCGGAAGGTCAGCTGGTGCTGGTCGACACGCCCGGCCTGCACAAGGTGCAGAAGCGGGCGATGAACCGGGTCATGAACCGCGCTGCCCGCGGCTCGCTGGAAGGCGTCGACGCCGGCCTGCTGGTGATCGAAGCCGGTCGCTGGGACGAAGAGGACAGCCTGGCCTTCAACGTGCTGCGCGATGCCGGTATCCCGGTGGTGCTGGTGGTCAACAAGATCGACCGCATGAAGGACAAGGGCGCATTGCTGCCGTTCCTGCAGGAAGTGACCGCCGGCCGTGATTTCTCGTCGGTGCATCCGATTTCGGCGCAGAAGCGCAACGGCCTGGAAGCCCTGGTCCGTGACGTGCTGGCGCTGTTGCCGGAAGCCCCGCCGATGTTCGGCGAGGACGAAATCACCGACCGCAGCCAGCGCTTCCTGGCCGGCGAACTGGTGCGTGAACAGCTGATGCGCCAGTTGGGCGAAGAACTGCCGTACGCCACCACGGTGGAGATCGAGCGCTTCACCGAGGATGGCAACCTGCTGCGCATCGGTGCGGTGATCTGGGTCGAGCGCGAAGGCCAGAAGGCGATCGTGATCGGCAAGGGCGGCACCCGCCTGAAGGAGATCGGGGCCAAGTCCCGCCTGCAGATGGAGCGTCTGTTCGGTGCCAAGGTGTTCCTGGAAACCTGGGTGCGCGTGCGTGAGGGCTGGTCCGATGACGAGGCCGCGCTGAAGGCCTTCGGCTACGAATAAGCCGCGACGGTCGCTTCGATGCTGATCGAGGACGACACCGGCTTCGTGCTGCATGCGCGGGCCTATCGCGAGACCAGCCTGCTGGTCGAGGTATTGAGCGCCGAGCACGGCCGGATCGGCCTGCTCGCGCGTGGTGTTTCCACGGCCAAGGGCCAAGTGCTGCGAGCGGCCCTGCAGCCCCTGCAGTGGATCCGCTTCAGCGCGCTGCAGCGTGGCGAACTGGCCCAGCTGCGCGGTGCTGAAGCGCTGGATGTGGCGCCGCGCCTGCTCGGCCAGGCCATGCTGGCCGGGTTCTATCTCAGCGAATTGACCCTGCGCCTGGCACCGCGGCAGGACCCGCTGCCGGAGTTGTACCTGGCCTTTGGTGAAGCGCGTGCGCGCCTGGCCGTGGGGGCCGGACTGGCCTGGACCCTGCGCCGTTTCGAACGCGAGCTGCTGGCGGCGCTGGGCGTGGGTTTCGATCTGGAGACCGCCAGCGATGGCCAGCCGATCGACCCAGCCGCGCGCTATGAACTGGACCCGCAGGAAGGACCGCAGCGCCTGCTCAGCGAGCGTGGCGGCGAGCGTCGCGCAGCGGCCACCGGTTCGGCACTGCTGGCCCTGGCAGCCGACGACGAACCGGAAGCCGCCGATCTGGCCAGCCTGCGCCTGCCGATGCGGCGGGTGCTGGCCCATCACCTGGGCGCGCGCGGGTTGAAGTCGTGGGAGATGCTGGAGCAGCTGACACCCCGGCGTTGAGGGGTGTTCGGCAGGGCTTGCAGCCCTGCACCTGCCGAATCAACGGCAACGGCAACGGCAACGGCAACGGCAACGTCAACGGCAACGGCAACGGCAACGGCAACGTCAACAGCAAAAGCTGGCTATCCGTGGGTAGGCGGGGTGGGTCCGGTGGCAGGGGACGCCGTAAATACGTCCCTGTAGGCTCGGTCGCCGCTTGCTCGTGTGCGCTGTCCTGCGCACATGGCAAGACCCGGGTTGGGCTTCCTGCCCAACCCGCCCGAGGCATGCCTCGGGCCCATGCGGCTCACGCCCCTGCCACCGGACCCACCCCGCCTTCGACAGATCTCCGCAATCTGTCGGGATGGCATGGCCTGCTCCTGGTAGGTGTCGACCTTGGTCGACACGTAGATCCACGCCATGCGTGGATGCTCTTCGTTCAAGTGTCGAAATATTCGATTTCGATGGAGATTCATCCACGCATGGCGTGGATCTACCAGCATTCGGGGAACTGTCGGAGGCGGGTCGGTGTCGGATTGCGGGGTGTCCGCGGCATGGATGCCGCGGCCAAGCCTACACGGACGTACTTGCGGCGTCCCCGCAATCCGACACCGTCCCGCCATCCCGCAGGAAGCTGCTTTGGCTGTTGCCGTTGCTCCGGCTGTTGCCTCTGTAGGTGCAGGGCGCAGCCCTGCCGACCAACTCTCAGTGCAGCAGGGCCGCTACCGCCGCGCGGAACCCCGCCTGTGCCTGCCCCGATTCGGGCGTGTGATGCAGCTGCCGTACCGCACGTGCCAGTCGCGCTGCACCCACGAACCCGCAGCTGGCCTGCAACCGGTGCAGCTGGCTGCGCAGCTGGCGCTCATCATGCTGGTCCACCGCCTGTTCGACCGCATCGCGCACGCCCGGCAGTTCGGCCAGGAACAGTTCGCGAAGGGCGATCAGGTGGTTGCGTTGGCCATTGAGCGCGGCCAGGGCGGCGGTTTCGTCCCAGTCCTCCAGGGCCAGCTCGACCGCCGCCGGCGGCACCGTGGAACCGGCGGGGCTGTTGACCAGCGCACGACGGACCGCCTTCAGCAGTTGGTCACGGCCCAGCGGCTTGACCAGGGTGTCGCTGAAACCGGCCTCGCGCAGGCGAGCGTGAATGGCAGCATCGCCGTCGGCGGTATGCGCCAGCGCCGGGGTGTCCGGGTGCGAGCGGCGCAGCTGGTGCAACAGCTGGGCACCATTGCCATCAGGCAGGTTGACGTCGATCAGCCACAGATCGTGGGCACCGGGCTCGGCGCGCGCCAAGGCGCTGGCCAGTGAGTCGGCGGTGTCCACATCCGCTGGTAACGTTTCCAACGCCGCTTTGAAAAAACCGCGGCTGATGATGTCGTCCTCGACAAGCAGGAAGCGGGGTCGACTGGCCCGCGGGGTCATCTGCATCAGGGCTGCCTCCATGTCAGCTGGGGTCAATCATCAAGCACGGCGGCGGCGGGCGCAAGCGGCCAGCGGCCCCGCTGGTCAGGATCTGCGACAATACGCCCCCACTTTTGCCCGCAGCCTGTTGCCACGTGGCCCGATCCCGCTCCCGCATCGACCGTACTCCCTTCCAGACCGAGATCCTCGACCTCAGCCATGATGGTCGCGGTGTTGCCCGCCGTGAAGGCGAGGGCGGCAAGGTCACCTTCATCAGCGGCGCCCTGCCGGGCGAAGTGGTGATGGCCGAACAGACCGCCCGCAGCCGCCACTTCGATGAGGCGCGCACGGTGGAAGTGCTGCAGGCCTCGCCGCAGCGGGTGACCCCCAAGTGCCCGCATTTCGGCACCTGCGCCGGCTGCGTGCTGCAGCACCTGGACGAAGACCAGCAGATCGTCGCCAAGCAGCGCGTGCTGATGGACAACCTGGAGCGCATCGGCCATGTGAAGCCGGGCACCGTGCTGCCGCCGCTGGTGGGTGACAGCTGGGGCTACCGCCGCAAGGGCCGGTTCTCGGTGCGCCGGGTCGAGAAGAAGGACAAGACCCTGGTCGGCTTCCGCGAGCAGGACCCGCGCTTCGTCGCGGACCTGCGGCAGTGCCTGACTGTGATCCCGGAAATCGGCACCAAGGTGGAGGTGCTGTCGACCTTCATCGAATCCCTGGATGGCAAGCGCGACATCCCGCAGATCGAGTTCATCGCCGGTGACCAGGCCGTGGTGCTGACCGTGCGCCACCTGCAGCCGCTGAGTGATGCCGATCGCGTCGCCTGGGCGGCCTTCGGCCAACAGCACGGCTTTGTCATCTACCTGCAGTCGGGCGGCGTGGATACCGTGCAGCCGCTGGACGGGCAGGGCGTGGCGCTTTCGTTCCGGCTGGCGCCGTGGGATGTCGAACTGGCGTTCCGTCCGCTGGATTTCATCCAGGTCAATGCCAAGCTCAACGAGAAGATGATCGCCCACGCGCTGGACCTGCTTGAACCGGGTGCCGACGAGCGCGTGCTGGACCTGTTCTGTGGCCTGGGCAACTTCACCCTGCCGCTGGCGCGCAAGGTGCGCGAAGTGGTGGGCGTGGAAGGTGATGCCGGGCTGGTGGCGCGTGCGCGTGAGAACGCCGAGCGCAACGGGCTGGGCAACGCGCAGTTCTACAGCGCCGACCTTACCCAGGACCAGCGCAGCACGGCCTGGATGCGCCAGGGCTTTGACAAGCTGCTGCTGGATCCGCCGCGTTCGGGCGCCATCGAAGTGCTGCAGCAGCTGCCGTTGAAGCAGTTCAAGCGCATCGTCTATGTCAGCTGCCATCCGGGCTCGCTGGCCCGCGATGCCGGCTACCTGGTCAACGAACAGGGCTTCACCCTGGTCAGCGCCGGTGCGATGGACATGTTCCCGCATACCGCGCACGTGGAGAGCATCGCGGTGTTTGAAAAGCGCTGATGCCTGCAGCGCCGGGGGGCTGCCCGGCGCCTGCCTTGCCGCTTGCAGGCCGGCAATGCGGTCAGTCGGCCGGGGCGTTCTGCCACTGGCCGTCCACGCGCACGAAGGCCATGGACTGCTCGCCGTGCTCGCTGCCGTCGCCTGCGCGCACGGTGCATTCGATGGCGGCCCTGTCGCTGGCGACCTCGCAGTTCCTCACTTCCTGCACCTGCAGGGTGCCGGCAGCCTGTTCGAAGCGTGCGCGCAGGGCGGGGTCGGCCTGCTGTTGCGCCTGCCCGGCGATCCGTTCCCGCAGCAGCACCTGCACTCTTTCCCGGGGCGGTGCCGGTACGGGCACATTGCGCTGGTCAGGCAGTGTCCACGCGCCATCTACCAGCGCCAGCCGCAGCAGCTGTGGTCGTGAGTTGATGCCTGCGCTGGCGGTGGCGATGCAATCGACGGCGTCGCCGGCTTCGGCGGGTGCACAGCTGTCCAGGGTCTGCAGACGGGGCCGGAAGGTCTCGGCAACCAGGCGGCTGCTGTCGCTGGCGGGGCGATCGGCAACGGCCTGGTCGAACATCCGGTCCATCGCCGCCTGTGCCTGCTCCAGCGAAGGTACGGCCGTCGATCCGGCGCTGGCAACGGCGCACGGCAGCAGCGCCGACAGGGCGAGACCGCGACGAAGGCGATGGGAAAGCGTCATGAGCGACCATTCCATGGTTGGGGGCCGCGCAGTGTAGTCCTGCCCGTCGCCGCGCCGATAGGCAGCGTCTGGCGTGAGCCGCATACTGTGCCCATGGGCATCGAAATCGAACGCAAATTCCTCGTCACCCATGATGGGTGGCGCACTGCCGCGCACCGGGTCATCCCGATGGCGCAGGGCTACATCAACGATCTGGGCGCGCTCGACCGCGGCACCCAGAACGCGTCGGTGCGGGTCCGCATCGAAGGCGACAAGGCCGCGCTGAACCTGAAGTCGCGCACCCTGGGCCATACCCGGCAGGAGTTCGACTACCCTATTCCGGTGCAGGATGCGCGCGACCTGTTGGCGCTGTGCGTCGGCGGCCTGATCGACAAGCGCCGGCATCTGGTCGAGTACGCCGGCCTGACCTGGGAAGTGGACGAGTTCCTCGGCGACAACGCCGGCCTGGTGGTCGCCGAAGTCGAGCTCGACAGCGCCGACCAGGCCATCGACCTGCCGGACTGGATCGGCGCCGAAGTGACCGATGACGCCCGCTACTACAACGTCGCTCTGGCCAGCCACCCCTATTCACAGTGGTGAACCCCGCCGTCCCCTTTTTTCGAAGGTGGCGGCCCCCATGTCGGGGGGATGAGAATCGACATCTACTCCGACGTGGTCTGTCCCTGGTGCTGGATCGGCAAGCATCGCTTCCAGCAGGGTGTGCAGCTGCTGGGCGCCGAGGCGCCCGAACTCGAGATCCACTGGCAGCCGTTCCAGCTTGACCCGGATGCGGACGCCACCCCGGTGCCGCTGCGTGAGGCCTATGTGCGCAAGTTCGGCGGTGCCGAGCGCACCGAGCAGATTCTGGGCCAGACCCAGACCACTGCGCGGGCCGAGGGCCTGCCGATGGACTTCAGCCAAGGCCAGGTGCGGGTAACCACGCTGCCGGCGCATCGCCTGTTGTGGCTGGCCGGCCAGCACGGCGTGCAGGAGGCCGTCGGTGAGGCGCTGTTCCGCGCCCATTTCGAGCATGGACAGAATCTGGCCGACCCGGCGGTGCTGGTCCAGGCCGGCGCCGCCGGTGGCCTTGCGGCAGACGAGATCCAGCAGATGCTGGCCGGCGATCGTGGCCTGGCCGAAGTGGAAGCGAGCCTGGCACAGGCCCACGCACTGGGTATCTCCTCGGTGCCCACCTTCGTCATCGACGGCCGCTGGGCGGTTTCTGGAGCCCAGCCCCCGGAAGCCTTCGCCAACGCGCTGCGCCAGATCGCCGCCGAGCAGGCGGCAGGGCAGGGCGCGGAGGGTGCCCCGGACGGCGGCGACGACGCCTGCGGCGCGGACGGCTGCAAGGTCTAACCGACCCGCAGAAGGGGACGGAGGGGGTTGAGTCGCATCCGGCACCAGTGGGTCGATTGCGCCTTGATCCCCTCCGTCCCCTTTTTGACCACTGCGCCTGTTGGCCGGTTCTGCGACAATGCGGCACTGCGCCATGCGGGCGCCCGTTGTGGAGATCGACCATGCTGCTGATCGGCGTTGCCGGTACTGAACTGACCGCCCAGGAACGTGAGTGGCTGCAGCACGATGCTGTGGCCGGGGTGGTGCTGTTCAAGCGCAACTTCGCTTCGCGGCAGCAGGTGACCGAACTGTCCGCGGCGATCCGCGCTGCCGCACCGCGCCCGCAGTTGATCTGCGTGGACCAGGAAGGCGGTCGCGTGCAGCGCTTCCGTGAGGGCTTCAGCGAACTGCCGCCGCTGCAGGACATCGGTGTCCAGTACGCCAGGGATCCCGACGCTGCGCTGGCATTGGCCGAGCAGCACGCTTGGCTGATGGCCAGTGAGGTCCGTGCCAGCGGCGTGGACCTGAGCTTCGCCCCGGTGGTCGACCTCGGCCGTGGCAATCGCGCCATCGGCAATCGTGCCTTCAGTGAAGACCCGCAGGTCGTGGCCGCGTTCACCGCCGCCTACGTACGCGGCATGCATGCGGTCGGCATGGCCGCCACCCTCAAGCATTTCCCCGGCCATGGCACCGTGCTGGAAGACACCCACGTGGATACCGCGATCGATCCGCGTGCGCTGGATGAACTGCGCGCACAGGATCTGGTCCCGTTCACGGCCGGTATCGCCGCCGGCGCCGATGCGGTGATGATGGCGCACGTGATCTACCCGCAGGTCGCACCGGAACCGGCTGGTTACTCGCCGCGCTGGATCCAGCAGATCCTGCGTGGCGAGCTCGGCTTCCGCGGCGTGGTGTTCTCCGATGACATCGGCATGGCCGCCTCGCACAGCGCCGGTGGCGTGCCGGCACGCGTGCACGCACACCTGGATGCCGGCTGCGATGTGGTGCTGGTCTGCCACCCGGAGCTGGTCGATGAAGCCCTGCACGCGGTGCAGGGACGCTCCCTCAATACCGCTGCGCTGCTGGGCCTGCTCGGCCGCGGCGCGCTTGGCTGGGATGGCCTGCTGGCCGATGCCCGCCATGGCGACACCCAATCCCGTCTGCTGCAAACCCTTGGAAGAACCGTCTGATGCCGAACCTCACCATTTCCCAGGCCCTGGCCCAAGCCGACCTGCTGGTCGACCGCCCCACCATCGACAAGGCCATTGCCGGCATCGCCGACGCCATTGCGCGCGACTACCAGGGCGAGGTGCCGCTGTTCCTGTCGATCATGCACGGTGCGCTGCCGTTCGCCGGCCAGCTGGCACTGGAGCTGGGCGCGCGTGGCCAGGACGTGCAGTTCGATTACCTGCACGCCACCCGTTACCGCGGTGAGACCACCGGCGGCGACCTGGTGTGGAAGCACAAGCCGGCCACGGCGCTGTTCGGCCGCCGCGTGCTGCTGGTCGATGACATCCTCGACGAGGGTTACACCCTGCAGGGCGTGCGCACCTGGTGCCTGGAGCAGGGCGCGACCGACGTGCGCATTGCCGCGATGACCGTGAAGAAGCACGATCGCGCGCTGCCGGACGTCACCGCCGACTATGCCGGCATCGAGCTGCCGGATCGCTACGTGTTCGGTTTCGGCATGGACGTCAACGAAACCCTGCGCTGCGTGCCGGCCATCTACGCGATGAAGGAATAACAACGCCGCCGCCTGCGGCCTGCGTTTCCTGCCGCCGGCATCCTCGGGTGCCGGCGTTCTTTTTTCTCTGGAGTGCTTTCCATGCAACAGATCGCCCTGGCCGTGATTGGCGGTACCGGTGTCTACAACCTGGCCAAGCTTGACGACGTGCAGACCCACGAAGTCGACACCCGCTTCGGTAAGCCGTCCGGCCCGGTGCGGGTCGGGACATTGCTCGGTCATCGCGTGGCCTTCCTTGCACGCCATGGTGAAGGCCATTCGCTGCCGCCGCACAAGATCAACTACCGGGCCAACCTGGCCGCGCTGCAGCAGATCGGCGCGCAGCGGGTGCTGGCGCTGAACACGGTCGGTGGCATCTGTGACGATTTCGGTCCGCGCGTGCTGGCCTGCCCGGATCAGGTAATCGATTACACCTGGGGCCGCATCAGCACGATCTGCGAAGAAGAGGGCACCGACGTGGTGCACGTCGACTTCGGTCATCCGTATACGCCGATGCTGCGCAGCAAGATCCTGGCGGCGGCGAAGGTGACCGGTGTGAAGGTCCACGATGGCGGCTGCTATGGCGCGACCCAGGGCCCGCGGCTGGAAACCATCGCCGAGATCGCGCGCATGCGCCGCGATGGCTGCGATCTGGTGGGCATGACCGGCATGCCCGAAGCGGCGCTGGCGCGTGAGCTGGGGCTGGATTACGCCTGCCTGGCGATCGTTGCCAACTGGGCCGCCGGGTGCGGTGATGGTGAGGAGATCACCATGGCCGAAGTGCTCGCCAATGTGCAGGCCGCCAGCAACGGACTTCCGGAACTGGTCGGCGAATTGGCGCGGGGGTGATTGTCTTCGCGTAACAAGCTTTGCATACTCAGCTTGTGCGCGGGTTCAGCGTACACCACCCATTCATTGCATAAGGTCACGCATCACCATGCCGAACGGTACCGTCAAGTGGTTCAACGACGCCAAGGGATTTGGCTTCATCTCGCCGGAGGACGGCAGCGCCGACGTCTTCGCGCACTTCTCCGCGATCAACTCCAAGGGCTTCCGCAGTCTGCAGGAAGGCCAGAAGGTCACCTACGACGTGACCCAGGGCCCGAAGGGCGCCCAGGCCTCGAACATCGTTCCGGCCGAGTGATCCACTCGATAGTGCGTTGAAAACCCCGCTTCGGCGGGGTTTTTTTTGATGGCCGTGAAGATGCTCTTGCGGCGGGAGCGCGCGCCAACAGAGGCCATGAAAGCTGAGCGCGGCCACCACTGCCGGCTCTCCTGCGAAGTAAAGGAGGAGGCAGCCGCGCAGAGGCTGCCGGGGGGCATTCGCAGGAGAGCCGGCAGTGGTGGCGGAGCCCGATGCACCTCTGCTCGGAAGAGGGGGCAGCTGATGTACCGCTCCTGCGCCGATGGCACAATGCGGGCATGACGGAACGACTGCGCATCGCCGTGATTGGATACGGCACCGCTGGCCAGGCATTGGCCATCCTGCTCACCCGTGACGGCCACGAGGTGGAGATCTTCGAACGCGTGCCGACCCCCGGGCCGGTAGGTGCGGGATTCCTGCTGCAGCCCAGCGGACTGCAGGTGCTGTGGCAGATGGGTCTGCTTGAGGCCGTGCGTGGCTACGCCATGCCGGTGCGACGGCTGTATGGCGATACGCCGTGCGAGCGCGCGGTGATGGACATGGGCTATGACGGCCTGGATGCGCGACTGCACGGCATGGGCATGCAGCGCGGGGCGTTGTTCTCGGTGCTGGACCAGGCGCGTGAAGGCGCCGGCGAGCTGCACGTGGGCACGACCATCGTCGAGGTCGATCACCAGCAGGGGCGGCTGCGCGACAGCGACGGTCGCACGCACGGACCGTTCGATCTGGTGGTTGCCGCCGACGGCGCCGCCTCCACGCTGCGCAACGCCGTCGACGGTGGCGCGGCGCTGGACCGGGTGTACCCGTGGGGCGCGCTGTGGTGCCTGTTGCCGGCCGAAGACTGGCCACACATGCAGCAGCTGCGGCAGCGCTACGTCGCCGCGCGCAAGATGATCGGCCTGCTGCCGGTGGGCACCCGACCCGGTGACGACACGCCTCGCCTGAGCTTCTTCTGGAGCCTGCCGCGTGCGGATTTCGACCGCTGGCAGGGCGACGGCATGGCGCCGTGGCTGGAAGAACTGCATGCGCTGTGGCCACAGGCGGGCGCGCGCTTCGCCCATCTGCGCGACGCCGGTCAGCTGGCGCGTGCGGTGTACCGCGATGCCGTGATGAAGCGTTGGCATCAGGGGCGGCTGGTGCTGGCAGGCGATGCAGCACATGCGATGAGCCCGCAGCTGGGGCAGGGCGTGAACATGGCGCTGCTGGATGCACTGGCACTGCGCGACGCGTTACGCGCCCACGGTGCTGGCGAACCGGCACTGCAGGCCTACCAGGCGCAACGGCGTGCGCATGTGGCGGTCTATCAGCGCTGGAGCCGCTGGCTGACGCCGCTGTTCCAGTCCGATCGCGATGCGTGGGCAAAGGCGCGTGATGTGCTGCTGGGACCGATGGGACGACTGCCTGGTGGGCGCGGGCACATGCTGCGCGTGCTCAGCGGCACCCAGCACGGATGGCTGGGCGCGTTGCCGCTCGATCCGGCATTCATCCAGGCGCTTGCCGCTGCGCCCCTGCCGCTACAGGGCGTGGAAATGCCGGCCACCGCGTGAAGCCTTTCGTTACGGCACTTAACGATTGCCTCACCCCGGATGTGCGACAAGAGATGAGCACGCGGCAGCCGCGTCGCCCGCTTTCCTTTTCGTGATCGATCATCGCGTGGCCCGGGTGGCGCCGCCGTCGTTGCCTGCTGCGGCCCGGATGCGCCGCACGAAGCACGAGGAGGATGCCATGTTGTTCGCGGTCGAGAAGCTGGAATCGGAAATCTGCAAGCTGCGCGGTCTGCTGCGGATGCTGCACGAGGACCAGCCCGACGTACTGGAAGATGTGTTCGAGTTTCATGTCGGCAGTCTGATCAGCCACGCATCACCGGAATGCCACGGCCATATCCGCGCCTGCGCACAGGAAATGCTGATGGCGATACAGGCACTGCCGCGCCACGCCGACGAGGCGACGCAGGATTTCAGCCTGATGCGCGGAATCGCCGCCCGCCCGTCGTAATCCCGCGCAGGTCTCGACGCGTCAGCGAACCGGTAGCGGCACTACGCTGTCTTCCACACAGGCGAGCAGCTGTTCGCCCGGCGCCAGTACAGGCACCACACCGGCGGTGAATGCCGAGAATGCCGGCAGGATGGTCACGCCCTGGCGCAGCCAGAACGCGGGGAAGCGCCGACGCAGTGCCGGCAACGCAACCTGCGGATGCACATGGCCCGCCAGCACGTGCGCGGAGGCATCGGCCAGCGGCTCGTGCCGCAGCAGGAACGGGCCCCATCGCGCGTCGTCATGCATCTGCACCTGCAGCGCCGCCTTCGGCAGATCCCGGTCGTGATTGCCGCGCACCACGTGGATGTCCAGCGCCGCGTGCTGCTCTCGCCAACCGAGCCATTGCTGATACCAGGCCGCGCGATGCGCAGGGCCGTGCAGGACGTCGCCGAGGATCCATAGTTGCTGGCACTGGTGCGTGGCCACCAGGTCCTGCAGGCGCTGCAGGTCATTGCCGGTGCCGCCCGACGGCAGGGCGATTCCCGCACGCCGGAACACGTCCGCCTTGCCCAGGTGCAGATCGGCGATCAACAGCGCGCGTTGCGCCGGCCACAGCAGCGCCCGGCCGCCGAGCAGGAGCATCGACTCACCTCCCAGCTGCAGCGCAAGATCAGCGGCCATGGCGGCGCTCCAGCTGCTGCGCGGCACGCTGCACGCGTGTGCGCCAGTCTTCATTGCTGAACTGCCCACGCAGGCGTTCGGCCCACAGCGGAAACGCCAGTGGGGTCAGCGACGATGGCTGCTGCAGCGACAACGAACGTGTGGCGATGCGTGCCAGCACCTGCTGCAACCCGGGCAGGTCCAGGCTGTCGTGCAGTACTTCCTGCTCGGCCAATGCCAGCAGCAGATGCCCCGGGTCGTGCTCGCGCAGCACGTCATGCAGCAGTCCGGCGGAGGCCTGCAGCTGGCGCAGCGAGCGCGGCATGCCACCCGGCAGGCTGGGTACCAGCAGGCCCGCCACGCGCGCGATGCCGCGGAACTGGCGGCGCGCCAGCTCGCCCAGGTTCACCGCTTCGCGCAGGTCCTGCAGCAGGTCGCCAGCATCCAGCATTGCCCGCCAGTCTGGTTCCTGCAGATCCACCGGCGTGGCCGGAGCGAGCACCAGGCCATGGTCATTCACTGCATAGCCGATGCTGTTGCGCTGCCGACGGGTGCAGCGCAGGGCCAGCAGCGCGGCCAGCGCTTCGTGCACATGGCGGCCGGCAAAGGGATAGACGAACAGGAACTGGCCTTCGCGTCGGCGCACGTCTTCCACCAGCAGGTGGTTGGGCGATGGCGGCGCCGACAGGTGCGACTGCAATGCAAGGAGTGGCGCAAGCCACCGCGACTCCGCACTCTGGTCGGCGCCTGACAGCACCTTTTCCAGTTCGCGGCCCAGCGGCATCGACAGTGGCAGCTGTCCGCCCTGCCAGCGCGGAACCACGCCATCACCACCACCGCGCGCCACGCGCACGAACGCGGTCATGTCGCGCAGCTGCACCAGCTCCAGCAGCCGCCCTGCAAACTGGAAACGGTCGCCGCGGCGCAGGCGGCTGGCGAACTGCTCCTCCACCGCGCCCAGGCTGCCGCCACGCAGGAACTGCACGCGTACGCTGCCGTCGCTGCTGATGGTGCCGATCGACAGCCGATGGCGCAGCGCCTGGCGGCGATCGGGCATGCGGTACATGCCGTCGGCATCGCGTACCACCTTGTGGAACTCCGGGTACCGGGACAATGCACGTCCGCCCTGCACGATGAAATCGATCACCGCATTCCACTGTGCGTCCTCCAGCGCGGCGAAGGCATGCGTGCCACGGACCTGTTCCAGCAGTGCATCGGCGTTGAAGCCGCCCGCCAGCGCGCGGCTGACGGCGTGCTGGGCCAATACGTCCAGCGACAACGTGGGAGGACGTCGCGCTTCGATCACCCCGTCATGCAACGCGTGCCGGGCCGCCGCGTACTCGGCCAGTTCCAGCGCATGGCTGGGGATGCACAGTATCTGGCCGCTGGCACCGGGGCGATGGCGTGCACGCCCGGCGCGCTGGCGCAGGCGCGCCACGCCCTTCGGGCTGCCCAGCTGCAGCACCTGGTCCACTTCCGGAAAGTCCACGCCCAGATCCAGGCTGGAGGTGGCCACTACGCATCGCAGCGTGCCCGCACGCAGTCCGTCCTCAACCTGCTGTCGCAGCGTGGGATCCAATGATCCATGGTGCAGGGCGAGCGTGCCGGCATCTTCCGGCCACACGGCTGCGAGGGCCTGGTGCCACAGCTCCGCCTGCGCACGGGTATTGGTGAAGAGCAGGCTGCTGCGTGCACGGAACAGCGCGTCGAGCACGCGCGGAAGCTGGGAGAGGCCAAGATGCCCGGCCCATGGAAAGCGTTCGCCGGGTTCGGGCAACAGGCTGCGGATCGTCACCGGCCGCTGCCGAGCACCTTCCACGATCGTTGCCTGTGGACGGTGTGGCAGCAGTACGTCGCGTGCCTGTGGCAGGTTGCCCAATGTGGCCGACAGCCCCCACAGCTGCATCGCCGGGGCTGCCTCACGCAGCAGCGCCAGATTCAACTGCAGCAGCACGCCGCGCTTGTTGCCCAGCAGTTCGTGCCATTCGTCCACCACCACGCAGCGCAGTTGGCGCATGCGCTCAAGGGTATCGGGATAGCTGAGCAGCAGCGCCAGCGACTCCGGCGTGGTGACCAGCACGTCGATGCGACCTTCGCGGGCCAGGCGCCGGTCGCGGTTGCTGGCATCGCCGCTGCGCAGCCCCACGCGCCAGCCCAGGCCAAGGCCGTCGATCGGTGCCTGCAGCGCACGTGCAGTATCGCTGGCCAGCGCACGCAGCGGCGTTACCCACAGCACCTGCAGCGGGCGTACCGCGCTGGCGCGACGCGGTGCGGGGGGCGGGTCGAGCATCGCCTGCAACAAGGGGCCGCCGAACATGGCAAGGGTCTTGCCGCTGCCGGTGGGCGTGTGCAGCAGGCCCGATTCGCCCGCCAGGTAATGACGCCACATGGCGCGCTGGAAGGGCAGGGGGCGCCAGCCGCGGCTGCCGAACCATGCGTGCAGGCGTTGCAGCGCATCGCTGCGCTTCATCGCGCCAGCGCCTGCAACTGGGCCAGGTGGTCGGCTTCGGCAGCCGGCTTGTCGTGGCGCCAGCGCAGGATGCGTGGAAAGCGCACGGCGATGCCGGACTTGTGGCGCGCGCTGCGGTTGACCGCTTCGAAACCAAGTTCGAACACCTGTTCGGCACTTACGCTGCGCACCGGGCCAAAGCGTTCACGCGTGTGTGCGCGTATCCACCGGTCGAGGGCGAGGATTTCCTTGTCGTCCAGACCGGAATAAGCCTTGGCCACTGGAACCAGTGTCTCGCCGTCCCAGACGCCAAAGGTGTAGTCGGTGTACAGCGTGCTGCGCCGACCATGGCCTGCCTGCGCGTACAGCAACACCGCATCGATCGTGAGCGGTTCGACTTTCCACTTCCACCAGTCGCCGCGGCGTCGCCCGGACTGGTAGGCCGAATCACGACGCTTGAGCATCAGGCCTTCCACGCCGCGCTCGCGCGATGCCTCGCGCAGCTGCGCGGCATGCTGCCAATCGTCGGCGGCTACCTCGGGCGATAGCTGGATGCGCGGATCGCCGAGCGCACCGACCACCTCGGCCAACTGCACGCGTCGCTGCTGCAGCGGCAGCGCACGCAGGTCCTCGCCGTCGCGCTCAAGCAGATCGTAGGCGAGCACGCGTACCGGCGTATTGCGCAGGGTCGCCGCTCCCGGTTTGCGGCGCTGGATGCGGGTCTGCAGGGCGGTGAATGCTCGCGGAAGATTGTCGGCGTCGTCCCATGCCAGCAGCTCGCCATCGAGCACGCAGCCATCTGGCAGCGATGCTGCCGCCTGTTCGATCTCCGGGAAGCGACCGTCCAGCCGTTCTTCGCCGCGCGACCACAATGCCACCTCACCCTGGCGCCGCAGCAACTGCAGGCGGATGCCATCCCACTTCCATTCCAGCAGCCAGTGGCTGATGTCGCCCAGCCGCTCGGTGGGCTCGCCCTCCAGCGGCGAAGCGAGGAAGAACGGGTAGGGCTGCTGACGATCGGTCGGCAGTTCTCCGGCAGACAGCAAGGTGGTAAGCAGGCCGGGGGAGGGCACCCAGTCGCCGAGCATGCGTTGGGCGATGCGGGCGATATCCAGCCCGGACCACTCGGCCAATGCCTGCTGCACCACGCGCTGCGATACGCCAACGCGCAGGGCGCCGGTCAGCAGCTTGTTGAAGACCAGGCGTTCGGCCGATGCCAGCTGTCGCCAGCCGTCGACCACGGCGGCACGACGCACCGGCTCCGGCTGGTTGGCAACGGCAAGCAGGTGGTGTTCGATCCAATCGGCCAGAGGCCGATCCTCGGCTTCGGTGGCCGGATCATCCAGCAGCAGGGTGAGTGTTTCAGCAAGGTCGCCGACCTGCGCGTAGCTGTCTTCGACCAGCCAGGGGGGCAGGCCGGATTCGTCGGCGATCCACGCCCGCAATTCGCCGCTGCCGGCAATCTTCCGCCGCGCGCCGCCCACTTTGCCGCCGCTGAGCAGGTACAGCGCCCACGCTGCGTCATGCGGGCGTGCGTGCTGGAAGTAATCGATCAATGCCGCGCGCTTGTCCAGCGTCGCCGTGCTGCGATCCAGCCGCTGGTACAGCGCGGCGAAGGCCTTCATTCCTCGCCTCCGAAATCGGTGCGGAACGCTTCGGCGGCGACGCCGCGTTCGCGCAGGTACGGAATCAACGCATCGGTGTTGCCGTGGGTGGCAATGACCCGCTGCGCGCCGGTCTGGGTGATGGTCTGCAGCAGCGCTGGCCAATCGGCATGGTCGGAGATCACAAAGCCACGGTCGACGTTGCGCCGGCGGCGGTTGCCGCGCAACTGCATCCAGCCCGAGGCGAAACCGAGCTGGTGACGGCCGAACCGGCGCAGCCACGGCGTACCGGCGGCCGAGGGCGGGGCCAGGATCAGCTGGCCGGCCGCATCGGGCTGACGCCCCTGTTCGGCAACGGTGAGCGTGTCGAGCATGGGCACACCGGCCTGGCGATAGACGGCCACGCCGTTGGCGATGGCGCCATGCAGCCAGGCGGGCTGGTCATCCACCGCACGCAGCTCGGCAAGCACGCGTTGCGCCTTGCCCAGCGCATAGCAGAGCAGCACTGCCGCTTCGCCCCGCTGCGCGCACTCGCGGCGCCAGGCGGCGATCTCGGCCGCCACGGCACGGGTATCGGGCCAGCGGTAGATCGGCAGCGCAAAGGTCGCCTCGGTGATGAAGGTATCGCAGGGCACCACTTCGAATGCAGTGCAGGTGGGGTCCGGCTGGCGCTTGTAGTCGCCCGACGCCACCCAGACCTGCTCACCATCGTCGATGCGCACCTGCGACGAGCCGAGCACGTGGCCGGCCGGATGCAGCGATACCTGCACCCGGCCCAGCGCGAACGGCACGCCCTCGGCATGCGCGTGCAGCGGCACATCGCCCAGACGCCAGCGCAGGATCGGCACGCTGCCGGTGCTGCAGTGGTACTCGCCCATGCCCGGACGCGCATGGTCGCCATGGCCATGGGTGATGACCGCGCGCGGTACCGGCCGCCAGGGATCGATATGGAAATCGCCTGCCGCGCAGTACAGCCCTTCCGGCCGCAGTACTACCAGATCGTCGTTGCCTGCCATGCCGTCACTGTGGCGGTCCGGTCGTGCACGTGGCGAGAATCGGCCTGAACGCGGGGTTGCCGGGCGATACGGCACAATCGGACCGCACACCTCTTGCCGGCGGGGAAGGAACCGATGAGTGGACCGAGCTTCAACAGCAGCGCTCCCTACGAAACCCATGTGGTGCTCAACCAGCCGCCGCCGTTCGCCGGCCGGCAGCTGTGGACCGACGACATCGCATTGATGGAGGCCGTGCAGCGCGAAGGCGCGGCGGCGTTCGCACCGCGGCTGGCGGCGTACGGAGGGCTGGCTGGCGATACGCTGTACCGGCTGGGCTTCGATGCCAACCGCGATCGCCCGCGCCTGCGCACCCATGATGCGCAGGGGCATCGCATCGACACCGTGGAATTTCATCCGGCGTATCACCAGTTGATGCAGACGGCGAAGGAACATGGCGTTGCCGGGCTGTCCTGGCACGAGCCGCAGCCCGGCGCGCATGTCGCGCGCGCTGCACTGAGCTACCTGCACCACCAGGCCGAGGCCGGCACCAGCTGCCCGTTGACCATGACCCACGCCGCGGTAGCCGTGCTGCGCGGGCAGCCGCATCTGGCCGAGTGGTCGCGCAAGGCTGCCGCACCGGTATACGACCCGCGCGATGTGCCAGTGGCCGACAAGGCCGGCATCACCCTGGGCATGGGCATGACCGAGAAGCAGGGCGGTTCGGATGTGCGCGCCAACACCACCCGCGCTGAACCCATCGACGGCGAGCGCTATCGGCTGATCGGCCACAAATGGTTTTTCTCCGCTCCGATGTGCGATGGCTTCCTGGTACTGGCACAGGCGCCGGCCGGATTGACCTGCCTGCTGATGCCACGGCGCCTTGCCGACGGCGACCGCAATGCGTTCCGCCTGATGCGCTTGAAGGACAAGCTGGGCGACTGGGCCAACGCATCCAGCGAAGTGGAGTTCTGTGGCGCACAGGCCTGGCGGGTGGGCGAGGAGGGACGCGGGGTGGCCACCATCATCGGCATGGTGATGATGACGCGGCTGGACTGCATGCTCGGCGCTGCGGCGGAAATGCGCATGGCGCTGGCGCAGGCGCTGCATCACGCGCGGCATCGACGCACCTTCGGCAAGCCACTGATGGACCATCCGCTGATGGGCAACGTGCTGGCCGATCTGGCGCTGGAATCGGAAGCGGCCACGGTGCTGGCGATGCGCATCGCGCGCGCGGTCGATCGCGCTGGCAGCGATCCGGCCGAGGCCGCGCTCGCGCGGCTGGGTACGGCCTTGGGCAAGTACTGGATATGCAAGCGCGCACCTGCGTTCGTCAACGAAGCGCAGGAATGCCTGGGTGGTGCCGGCTACGTGGAGGAATCGATGTTGCCGCGGCTGTACCGGCAGGCACCGTTGAATTCGATCTGGGAAGGCAGCGGCAACATCCAGTGCCTGGATGTGCTGCGCGCGCTGGCGCGCGAGCCGGAGGTGCTGGCGGCGCTGCACGGTGAACTGGAGGCGGTGGCCGATCGTGATGCGCGTTATGCGTCGGCACTGCAGCAGTGGCGCGATGCGGCGGCGCCGGAGGAGGCACAGGCACGGGTGTTCTGCGAACGCACTGCCTTGCTGCTGCAGGCGGCGCTGTTGCTGCGTGCCCGCAGTCCGATGGCCGAAGCGTTCATCCGCAGCCGGCTGCACGGCGAGCATGGGTTGGCATTCGGCACGCTGCCGGCGGGGTTGGATGTGGCGGCGATGCTGGCGCGTGCGCTGCCGTAGGTGACGGCCAACGGCGAAGCCCCTCGTGGTGGGCGCTGCTGGAGCGCGGCCTTGGACGGTTTCCGTGCGCGCCCAGCACGGAATCAACAGAAGAAGCGAAAAGCAGAAAAGCCGCGGCGATGCCGCGGCTTTTCCGGTAGCGCCGGGCGATGCCCGACGAACGCGAGGGCCTTAGTGCTTGGCTTCTTCCTTGGCGGCAGTGGCCTTGGCGTCGTCGGCCACATCGCGGGCCTTGTCTGCAACCTTCTGCGCGGCATCGGCCGTGGCGTCGCTGGCGTGGGCGGCGGCATCGGTGGCTGCGACCTTGGCCTTGTCGGCGGCGGTGGCGGTCGCGGCTGCGGCGCTGTCCAGGGCCTGCTGGGTATCGGCGGCAGCCTGTTCAGAGGCGGCGGCGGTCTTGTCGGCAGCGTCGCGGGTGGCGGCAGCGGCCTTGTCGACGGCATCGCGCGCGGCGACACCGGCGCTGTCGGCGGCCTGCGCGGCATCCTGCTTGGCCTGTTCGGCTTCCGGGCCCTTGCAGGCAGCCAGTGCGAGCAGCAGGGAGGCGGCCAGCAGGGTAGTGGTCAGCGGACGGATCTTCATGGCGGTCTCCGGTACTGCAATGGATGGGGACGCCAGCCTATTCATACCGTTGTGAAGACCTGGTGGTGACCTGCGCACGGAACTGCGCGCAAAGAAAAAGCCGCTGGCGAACCAGCGGCTTCTTCAGAACAGCTTGAAGAAAGAAGTTATTACTTCTTGGCTTCTTCAGCAGCGTCCTTGGCCTGCTCAGCGGTAGCTTCGGCAGCCTTGGCGGCGTCCTTGGCTTCGCCAGCAGCGGCGTCGGTGGCAGCGCCAGCAGCCTGGGCAGCGGCGTCGACCGAAGCGTCAGCAGCGGTGGCGGCGGTGTCAGCGGCCTGCTGGGCAGCGTCGGCGGTCTGGGCGCCAGCAGCGGCGGCCTGGTCGGCAGCAGCCTGGGCTTCGGTGGCGGCCTGGTTGGCCGAAGCAGCGGCGTCCTGGGCAGCTTCCTGCTTCGAGCAGGCGGCCAGGGCCAGAGCCAGGGACATCGCGACCAGCAGCTTGTTGATGCTCATTGTGTAAATCCTCGTCGTTAGAATTAGGCAACGCGCATGCTGCGCGCCGACAACATGATGACAAGCCAAGATTGGGTGTCAAGCGATCCCGCATTCATTTTTGCGAAATAGTCGTTAAACCCTTTCAGATCAATTCGATGGCGATAGCCGTCGCTTCGCCGCCGCCGATGCACAAGGTGGCAATGCCGCGCTTGCCGCCGCGCGTGCGCAATGCGTTGACCAGGGTGACCACCAGGCGTGCGCCGGAGGCGCCGATCGGATGGCCCAGCGCGCAGGCACCGCCATTCACGTTGAGCTTGTCGTGCGGGATGCCCAGTTCGCGCATCGGTGCCATCGCCACCACGGCGAAGGCCTCGTTGACTTCGAACAGATCGACCTGGCCCAGCGTCCAGCCGGTCTTCTCCAGCAGGGTGTGGATGGCACCGATCGGAGCGGTGGTGAACCACTCCGGCTCCTGCGAATGGGTGGCATGGCCGACGATGCGCGCCAGCGGCCGCAGGCCGCGTGCGGCAGCATCTTCTTCGGTCAGCAGGACCACGGCGGCAGCGCCGTCGGAGATGCTGGAGGAACTGGCGGCGGTCACGCTGCCGTCCTTCTTGAAGGCCGGGCGCAGGGTCGGGATCTTGGCAATGTCCGAACGGCCGGGCTGTTCGTCGCTGGAGACCTCGACTTCACCCTTGCGGGTGGCGACCTTCACCGCAACGATCTCGTCGGCGAAGGCGCCGTTGGCCTGGGCTGCCTGTGCGCGCTTGACCGATTCGATGGAGTAGGCGTCCTGCTCTTCGCGGGTGAACTGGTACTTGTCCACGGCGCATTCGGCGAACTCGCCCATGGCCTTGCCGTCATAGGCATTGACCAGGCCGTCGTGGGCCATGTGGTCCACCGCCTGGAAGTTGCCGAAACGGTTGCCGGTGCGTGAATTGGGCAGCAGGTGCGGCGCGTTGGACATCGACTCCATGCCGCCAGCGACCACGACCTTGGCCGAACCGGCCTTGATCAGGTCATGCCCGAGCATGATGGCCTTCATGCCCGAACCGCAGACCTTGTTGAGGGTGGTGGCGCCGACCGACAGCGGAATACCGGCGGCGATCGCTGCCTGGCGGGCAGGGGCCTGGCCGAGATTGGCCGGCAGCACGCAGCCCATCAGGACTTCGGAGACGTCGCTGGCAGGCACGCCCGACTGTTCCAGCGCGGCGGCGATGGCGGCCGCGCCGAGGGTCGGGGTCGGAACCCCGTTGAACTGTCCGAGGAAGGAGCCGATGGCGGTGCGCTTGGCGGCGGCGATGACGATGTTGGACATGGCAATCTCGTTGATGCGTGAGCAATGTTCGGAAAGGAGACGACGGGCGTTGGATACGGCGCCGTTTCCCGGCAGACTGCGTGGGGGTCGGCCCAGTATAGAGGGTCGGCGAAGACTGCCGCTGGGCAGTACTGGATGCCTGCCCGGATGGCGGCAGGCCAACGTTCATGGGAAGGAAACGATGGAACGTAAGACGATGGGAAGGTCGGTCCTGGCATCGGCGCTGGCGGTGGCGCTGTCGGCGTGTGGCGGTGGAGGCGGCGGCGGCAACGTGCGCATCGACCCGCCCCCGACCACGCCGCCAGTCACGCCCCCGGTTACCCCGCCGCCCGCTGCCAGACCGCTGGAGCCGGCCGTGGATGCGCATCTGGCACAGACCAACGCGCGTGCCGCACAGGCCACTGGCGCGACCGGCCGCGGCGTGCGCATCGGCATCGTCGATTCGGGCGTGCTGCGCAGTGCCGAGGCGCTGAACGGGCGGGTGGTGGCCAACCTCAACTACATCGACCCGAGTCGCAACAACCTCAACGTCGATGACGTGCTCGGCCATGGCACGGCCGTCGCCAGCCTGGCGGCCGGTGTACCGGTGGGGGTCTGGCCAGGCGGCATCGCACAGGGGGCGGAGATCGTCTCGGCACGCATCATTTCCGACACCACGCCCAAGGATGACGGCAGTGGCCGGGGCAATTCCTTCAGCGGCACGCTGGGCGTGGCCGGGGTCCACCAGGACCTGATCAACTACGGCGTGAAGGTGATGAACAATTCCTGGGGCGGCCTGTACTGGACCGACCTCGGCACCACCGCGCAGGTCGCGGGCGAATACCGCCCCTTCATCATCAATCACGGTGGCCTTGTCGTGTTCGCCGCAGGCAACGAAGGGCGCGACCAGCCCAGCAGCGTGGCCGCGCTGCCCAGCCAGCGTGGCTTCGGCGGATCGCTGCCGGCAGCGGATCTGGAAAAAGGCTGGCTGGTAGCTACTGCGATCGATCCGAACAAGCCCGGTGAACGTGCGCCGTGGGCCAATGCCTGTGGCGACGCCGCGCGCTATTGCCTGACCGCTCCCGGCAGCGCGGTGTTCCCGGAGCCGGGTACCGGCAAGTACCTGTGGAACTACGGTACGTCCTTCGCCGCGCCGCTGATCTCCGGTGCTGCTGCACTCGTCTGGCAGCGCTACCCATACTTCGACAACGACCTGGTGCGGCAGACCCTGCTCGGCACCGCCACCGACATCGGGGCGCCGGGCGTCGATCCCATCTACGGCTACGGCATGCTCAACGTCGGCAAGGCGGTGAACGGTCCCGGCCGCTTCGACTGGGGCGATGTCACGGTCAATGTCGACGCGGCCTCTTCGGGCTCGATCTGGAGCAACGACATCGCCGGCACTGGTGGCCTGATCAAGCGCGGCGATGGCCGGCTGGAGCTGAGCGGCAACAACAGTTACAGCGGTGCGACCCGCATCGAGCGCGGCAGCCTGGCCCTGCGCGGTGGCGCCGTGATCCGGTCCAATATCAGCGTTTCCGGTGCCGGCGGTGCCTCGATGGCCGGCCTGCAGTTCATGCCCGGCACGCCGCGGGTGATCGGCAACGTCGACAACGGCGCCAGCGTGGTGCTGGTCAACGCCAACACCACCGCGACCATCGAAGGCAATTACAGCCAGCGGCCGGATGCGCAGCTGATCGTCGCACTGGGTGTGAACGCGCTGCAGGTGACCGGCACCGCACGCCTGGCCGGTGGCGTGGTGGTCGATGGCATCGTGTCCGGCTACGTGCCGCAGGTCGGCAGCCGCCAGGGCCTGGTCCATGCCAGCGGAGGCATCAACGGTACGTTCACCACGCCGGTGGCCAACACCGGCGCCAACGGCCTGACCCTGCTGCAGGCGCAGTACAGCTATGGCAGCAACGACGCGTGGATGGACCTGACCCAGGTCAACGTTTCGGCAGCCGCATCGGGCCTGGGCGCCAATGCACAGGCATCGGCACTGCGGGTGCAGTCGGCTTTCACCGCGCTGGACCGCAATGCGGATCTGCAGGGCTCGGCGTTCGGCATGGCCGCAGGCGCGCTGCAGCGTACGGCTGGCGGAACCGACGGCCTGTCGGCGAGCCTGGAGAGCCTGTCCGGACAAGCTCATGCACGCGCTGAAGCATCGACCTTCGACAGCGTGGACATGTCGCGCCGCGCGGTTGCCGAGCGCTTCGACCGCGTGCAGGCTGCACCGAAGCTGCGTGGCGCCTGGCAGAGCGCGCTGGGCGAAGCCGGGCAGGGCAGCTTTGCCGGCAACGCCGCCGACAGCCAGGGCTGGATGGCCGGCCAGGACATGGCACTGGGCAGCAACGGCCTGCTGGGCATGGCCTTTGGCGAGACCCGCAGCAACGGCGGCAGCAACTTCAGTGGTGATCGTGGGCGTGACCGCCAGGCGCAGGCGCAACTGTATGCCGGCTGGAACCTGGGGCGCGGCTATGCGCTGGCCCAGTTCGGCACCGGCCAGTTCACCCGGGAACTGGATCGCCAGTTGCTGCTGGGTGCCGGTGCCTACGGTGTGTCCGCGCGCTACGGCGGACGTTTCAGCAGTGCCAGCGTTGAAGGCGGCTACCGTTTCGGGCGCATTGGTGCGTCGTTGACCCCCTACCTGGGGGCCAGCAGCACCCGCCTGGATACCGATGGCTTCAGCGAGCAGGGCGGTTTCGGCTTCGGCCTGCGCGGTGAGGCGTCGCGTACACAGCGCAGCCAGACGCTGGCGGGCCTGCGGGGTGAGCGGCAGTGGGGGCGCTGGACGCTGCGCGGCCATGCCGAATGGCAGCAACGGCTGGATGGCGGTGATCAGGCCTGGCAAGCGAGTTTCGTCGGCGTTGATGCCTGGGCGCCGTTGGCCGGTGTTGACGCACCGCGTGGCAGTGCCTTGTTCGGCCTGGCGCTGGAATCGTGGTGGGGCCGCAATGGCCGCCTGAGCCTGGGCATCGACCAGCGCGTGGGTGGCGATGATGCACGTCAGGCGGCGCTGCGCTACAGCACCGGCTTCTGATCAGGGCGCCGGGCTTGCCCGGCGCGTTCATCCGGCGGTGCCGACCCACGGTCGGCACCGCCCGGTTGCCGAGGGCGGCGATCAGCCGCCGCGCAGGTTGCCCAGGCGCGGCGTGCTGCGGCCCAGCGGCATCTTCAGCTTGCCGATCGACAGGATGCGCGTTTCGGCGATCCGGTCAGCCGCGCGCTGCGGGGCAATGTTCTCGCGCTGCGACAGTTCGAAGATGCGCGTCAGGTTGTGGTAGATGCTGCGGATCAGCCGCATCGCGCGCTCGCGGTTGTAACCGTCGATTTCCAGCGACACGTTCATCACGCCACCAGCGTTGACCGCGTAGTCAGGCGCATACAGGATGCCGCGCGCATGCAGTTCGTCGCCGATCTCCAGGCTGGACAGCTGGTTGTTGGCGGTGCCACAGATGATCTTCGCCTTGATCCGCGGCAGCGTGTCGGCGTTGATCGCGCCTTCCAGCGCGCACGGCGCGAACACATCGGCGTTCACTTCGTGGATCTCGTCCGGCTTGACTGCCTCGGCGCCGAAATCGTTGACTGCACGATCCACCAGCGCGCTGTCCAGATCGGTGACATACAGCTTGGCGCCACGATCGCGCAGCAGCTTCACCAGTTCCATGCCGATATGGCCCAGGCCCTGCACCGCGATGCTGGTCTTGCCCACTTCCTCATGGCCGAACTTGAAGCGCATCGAGGCCATCAACGCCTGCAGCGCGCCATAGGCGGTGAACGGCGCCGGATCTCCCGAGCCGCCATGGACCTGGTGCACGCCCGTGACGAACTGGCTCTCCAGGTAGATGTTCTCCATGTCGTTGACGTCGGTGCCGACGTCCTCGGCCGTGATGTAGCGACCACCCAGCGAATCGACATAGCGGCCGAACGCGCGGAACAGCACCTCGGTCTTGTCGACCTTGGGGTCGCCGATGATCACCGCCTTGCCGCCACCGACATTGAGACCGGCCAGTGCATTCTTGTAGGTCATCGTGCGGCTCAACCGCAGCACATCGGCCAGCGCATCGTCGGTGCTGGCGTAGGGGCGCATGCGCACCCCGCCCAGGGCGGGGCCCAGGGTGGTGTTGTGGATGGCGATGATCGCCCGCAGGCCGGCATCCTGGTTGTGGCAGAACACCACCTGTTCGTGGCCGGTGGTTGCGAGGGTTTCGAATAGCATGGGGTCTCCGATGGCGCGATCTGCGGTGAACTGCGGCGAACTGCCAATGAACGGTAGGGTCCGAAAACAAAAAAAGCGACGTCGTCGGTACAGGGGGACGGGTCGCGCGGCGCCATTCTAGTCCATTCGCCCGGGATATGCCGTCGACGCCGGAGGCGCCCGGGTTAAAGAAGATGAAAGTGCGGCCGATGCTGCGACGACGGCAGGTCGCCGGATGTGATGAAGGCGCAGGGGCAGGCAGTGGCGGCAGGACAACGACAGGATGGGCGGCGATGACCGCAGCGTGGTGGCGATCTGTGCTCCGTTGGCTGTCGCAGCTGACCGGGCAGGCCCCGGCACGCCTGGCCGCAGCCCCCCGCCAGGCCGTGGCGGCCGCGGCGGCCACCCTGCAGGGCGATGCCCTGCCGTCAGCTGAGGTCGCCGGCCACCTGCAGCGCGGGCTGCATGCGCTGGCCCTGTATCCGCGCTTGGCCGGCGAACCGGCGGCGGTCAGCGCGTCGGGCCTGGCCGAAGCGGTGGACCGGGCACTGCAGGACCGCGGCTGGGCCACCCGCCAGCTGCCGCGGCGCCCGCAACTGCTGCCGCAGCTGATCCAGACGGTCAATGACGACGTTGCGTCGGCGCGGGTGATGGCCGCGATCATCGGCCAGGATCCGGTGCTGACCGGCAACCTGCTGCGCATCGCCAACAGCCCGGCCTACAAGGTGCACGAGCGGCCTGTGGAAAGCCTGCAGCGTGCAGTGACCCTGGTCGGCACCGAAGGGGTGCGGCAGATCATCAGCGCCGTGCTGGTGCAGCCGGTGATGCAGGTGCAGTGCCAGGTGTTCCCGCAGTTCAGTTCGATCATATGGGAGCACGCGCTGCTGGCGTCACGCGCGGCTGCCGACCACGCCCGCACGGTCACTTTCGGCGATGCCTTCGCTGCGCAATGGTTGGGCCTGGTGCAGGGGCTGGGCGCGGCGCTGGTCATGCGTCAACTGCTGCATGAAGCGCAGCTGCGTGGCGAAGAGGTGGAGCCGGCGCTGGCCCTGCAGTTGCTGCAGCGATGGTCACTGCCGTTGGCGCAGCGGGTGGCAGCAGCGTGGGAACTGCCCGAGCCGGTGCATCAGGCGCTGGCGCCTGATGCAGACGGTCCGCTGGCCGACAGCCTGCGCCTGGCCAGTGCCGCTGCGGCGGCCAGCCTGCTGTGCCGGCACGGGCACGCCAGCCAAGGCCGCATGCTGGCCTTGCTGGAACAATTGCCGGCAGCGCCGCCCCACGCGCTGCGCTGGATCTGGCGGCGCCTGCATGGGCGCAATGTGGAAACCCTGGACGAAAGCCTGCACGGCGACGGCGAGGGGAACGCCCCCTGATCGTTACAGCTGGGATTCCAGCGGCAACCAGCTGATCACCCGTGCCGTCCAGCGTTTGCCGAGGCTGCTGCCGGGCTCGGCATCGACCCAGTGCGGCGGCGGCTCGCGCTGCAGCCAGCGCAGCTGCTCATCAGCGCCGAGCGCAAGCCACCAGCTGTGTTCCGGGCTGGCCAGGCGCAGGTATTCCGCGCGCAGCTGTGCGCCCAGCACCGGGTCGTCGAACAGCACGCCCATCTCGGTGTTGAGATAGGCCGAACGCGGATCGAGGTTGAACGATCCGACGAACCCGCGCCGGTCGTCGACCAGCAATGCCTTGGTGTGCAGGCTGGCGCCGCTGCTGCCGAACAGGCTGCCGTCACCGGCCTGGCCGTTCGCCTTCAGTTCGTACAGCTGCACGCCGGCCTTCAGCAGCGGCACCCGGTAGCCCATGTAGCCACCGTGCACGGCAGCCACATCGTTGGCCGCCAGCGAGTTGGTCACCACGCCGACCTGGGCGCCGCGGCCGGCCATCGCCGAAAGGCCGTCCAGCCCTTCGCTGCCGGGGACGAAGTACGGCGAGATCAACAGTGCCTTGTAGCGCGTCGACTGCAGCTGTTGGACCAGCTCGGTGACCAGCCAGTCGTCGTGTGCATCGCCGTGGTGCTTCATCGGTGGATCAGACACGATCCGTACCTGCCTGCTCCAGTGCAGCGGCTCCGGGCTGGCACGCTGGCGCTGGCGCGACTCGGCCACGCGCTGCAGGTACGGTTGGGCCTGCGCATGCAGCGCGTCCAGATCGGACTGGCGCACCAGCTGGCGCAGCTGTGCATCGGTATAGGTCGCCAGCGCCGAGATCGGAATCGCCGCGTCGCTGTTCCAGTAGTCGTCGAAGATCTGGTTGGCCTGCTGCACGGCCGGGCCGGCCACCACCAGGTCCAGGTCCTGGAAATTCACGTCGCTGCGCGCGCTGAAATATTCCTCGCCGATGTTGCGGCCACCCACGATCGCGATGCGGCCATCGGCGATCCAGCTCTTGTTGTGCATGCGGTGGTTCACGCTGAAGGCGCGTTGCACCAGCTCCAGCGTGCGGGCGATGCCACTGCGGTTGCGGAACGGGTTGTACAGGCGAAGCTCGATGTTGGGATGCGCATCGAGCGCCATCATCAGCGCATCCTTGTCCTTGGCGTTCATGTCATCAAGCAGGATGCGCACGCGCACGCCACGTTCGGCAGCGTCGTACAGCGCCTTGGCCATCAAGTGGCCGATCAGGTCGTCGTGCCAGATGTAGTACTGCAGGTCCAGGCTGCGGCCGGCGTGTTCGGTGATCATCGCGCGGGCAGCGAACGCATCCATGCCATCGCTGAGGAAGGCCACGCCCGACTGCCCGGGATGGGCGGCCTGCAGGGGCATCATCTGCCGATCGATGGGCGTCTGCACAGGTTGCAGCGGCAGTACCTGCGATGCTTCGCCGCGCGCCTGTGGGGCCAGGTGGTCGGCCAGCAACAGGCCGGACAGCACCAGCAGAAGCAGGGCGGCGATGATGATCGCGGCCACGCGCAGCAGGCGTCGCCAGAGGGGTTTGCGCAGACTCATGGCGCCGATGGTAGATCCTGGCTACGCATGGAGGTAGACCCACGCCATGCGTGGATGAACTGCCACCGGTAGATCCGCGCCACGGGTGGATGAACTGCCACCGGTAGATCCACGCCATGCGTGGATGAAGCGCCAACGGTAGATCCACGCCATGCGTGGATGAACTGCCACCGGTAGATCCACGCCATGCGTGGATGAACTACCACCGGTAGATCCACGCCATGCGTGGATGAAGCGCCGTGACTCAGAACCGCTCGTCGCTGCCCAGATAGCGCCACTGGCCCACGGCCAGCGGGCCCAGCGCCACCCGGCCGATGCGCAGGCGGCGTACGGCCACCACCTGCAGGCCGGCAGCTGTCACCGCAGTCCTCAGGCCCTTCGCGGTCAGCCCCTTGCCTGCAAAACGCAGGCGCTGCTCGCTCTGCCAGCTGACCTTCGGGCCGCCTGCTTCATGCTGCAGCCGGGCCATCAGCCACGGGCCACGTTCCGGGCCGCCTTCAGCCACTTCGACCAGGTACTCCTGTTCGGTGCGGCCCAGGTTGCGCTGCAGGTGCGCGAGCACCGCCGGATCCTGGCTGACCACCACCAGCCCGTTGTCGTCGGCCGGCAGCGAGGATGCCAGCTGCAGGCCGTGGAAATGCCGTTGCAGCGGACGGATGTCACTGGCATCCAGTTCGCTGCGGGTCTCGGTACGGATCAGCGCGCACAGGGCATCGGCCGGCACGCCCGCCGGTTTGTGCAGCAGCATGCTGGCGCGCTCGGCCTTGCTGTCGCTGGCCTGCTCGGCCACCACGATGCTGGCGCTGTCGTCCACCGGGCGCTGCGGCTGTTCCACCACTTCGCCATCGACGCTGACCCAGCCGCCCTCGATATAGCGCCGCGCTTCACCACGCGGGATGCCGAGCAGGGCGGACAGGCGTTTGTCGAGTCGGGTCGGTTCCATGGCGAAAGGTCGGGCAGGGGGCGCGCAGTGTAGCCGCTACGCCGGCTCAGCGCTGGCCGCGGTTGGCCAGCTCGGTCAGGTACAGGCGGGTATCGAACTCCAGCTGCAGGTAATCCGGCTCCATGTGCTGGCACAGCTGGTAGAAGGCCTTGTTGTGGTCGGCCTCCTTCAGATGGGCCAGCTCGTGCACCACGATCATGCGCAGGAAGGCGGCTGGCGCCTGCCGGAACACGGTGGCGATGCGGATCTCGCGGCTGGCCTTGAGCCGGCCGCCATGTACGCGGGAAATGGCGGTGTGGGTGCCCAGGGCATGCTTGATGACCTCCAGCGTGTTGTCGTAGCAGACCTTGTTGAGCGGCACCGACTTGCGCAGGTAGCGATCCTTCATGTCCTGGGTGTAGTCGTACAGCTGGCGGTCGCTGCGCACCTCATGCGGATCGGGGTAGCGCTGCTGCAGCCAGGGGCCGAGCTTGCCCTGTGCCAGTAGATCGCTGACCTGGGCGACCAGGGGTTCGGGGTAGCCGGTGAGGTACTTCAGGACAGCCATGCAGGGGCTTCGGCGCGTCGGTAGAATGGGACATCCAGATTACACGCGGTACGTATCGACCATGGCAAAGCCCAACGCGCTGCAGGAACAATTGCTCAAGGCCGGCCTGGCCAAGAAGTCGCAGGCCAGCGCCGCCGCGCGTGAACAGGCCAAGGCCCGCCAGGGCAAGGCCGAGTCGACGTCGGCGGAGGTCCAGCGTGAAGCTGAACGTGCCCGGGCCGAGAAGATCGAGCGTGACCGTGCGCTGGCTGCTGAGCGCAACGCGCAGGCCCGGCAGGCTGAACGCAAGGCGCAGGCCAAGCAGATCATCAGCGCCCACGCCGTGCCGCACAAGGGCGAGGACGAGTACCGCTTCAGCGATGGCGCAGTGATCCGCACCCTGTTGATCGATACCAAGCTGCGCAAGGCGCTGTCGGTAGGCGTGCTGGTCATCGTGGCCCACGGCGACGGCTATGCAGTGCTGCCACGCGCGGCAGCGGAGAAGGTGCGTGAACGCGCCCCGGAAGCCATCATCGTCGACCATGGCACGCCCGGCTCCAGCGCCGAGATCTCCACCGGCAACGCCGAGGACGACGCCTACTACGCACAGTTCCAGGTCCCCGACGACCTGGTCTGGTAAGAAAATGGGGACGGAGGGGATTACGTCGTTTCTGCCACAAACGACGTAATCCCCTCCGTCCCCTCTTCTGCTCAGGTTGCTGAAGCGCTGCGGACGCAGATGCCTTTTCCGTGGGTGTATTGTCCCCATATCAGGCGACACACCTGCGGAGGATGGCCATGGCTACCGGTTGGGCCGGAGATGGCGCGGTCCAGGACCAGATCGACGCCACCGTCGACGATGCGATTGCCCGCGCGCGGCGCCAGCTGCGCCAGGGCCCGGGTCTGGAACACTGTGAGGAATGCGACGCGCCAATTCCCTTGGCGCGGCGTCAGGCAGTGCCTGGCGTACGGCTGTGCGTGAACTGTCAGCAGGCGCACGACGAAGAGGAACAGGCGCAGAGTGGCTACAACCGCCGGGGCAGCAAGGACAGCCAACTGCGGTAAGGGTGTTTGGCAGGGCTGCGCCCTGCACCCGCGGTAGTGCCGGCCGCTGGCCGGCAACCTTGAGAGCAACAGCAACAGCAACAGCAACGGCAACGGCAAAAGCTGACTTCCTGGGAATGGCGGGGTGGGTCCGGTGGCGGGGGACGCCGTGAATCCATCCCTGGAGCAACTGTGTTGCTGGAGGAGCGCCAGCCCTTCCGGTAAACGGGCACGGTAGTGCCGGCCGCTGGCCGG
>NZ_JBQOIF010000034.1:0-33634 GCF_052665395.1 Stenotrophomonas sp. 3(2025)
CCCTGGTTGGCGCCGGGAAGATTCATCCACGCATGGCGTGGATCTACTGTAGCGCCAGGCCATGCCTGGCTGCCTTGGTGGACGCCAACCCTGGTTGGCGCCGGCGAGATCCATCCACGCATGGCGTGGATCTACTGGGCATCTACGCGCCTCTGAAAGTTTCAGCCACACGCGGTGTGGATCCAGAGTAGAGCCAGGCCATGCCTGGCTGCCTTACCCCCGCCAGCGCAGCAGCATGTCGCGCAGCGGGGTCAACGCGATAGCCATCCCCGCCAACACGCCAACGGTGTTGGCCACCGCATCCATCGGATCAGCCATGCGGTTGCTGGTCAACGCGCCCTGCGCGAACTCGATGCCGACGCCCATCAGCACCAGGCCGGCACCCACCCACAGCAGTGGACGGCCACGCCGGAACAGCTGCACCGCGCTTCCGGCCAGGATGAAATAGGCCAGGAAATGCTCGCCCTTGTCGCTGTTTTCCGGCAGCGGGATCGGCGGCGGCGGAATCAGGCAGACCACGATCACCGTCAGCACCGCCAACACCCACAACGCGGTCCACAGTCGCGGCCGCCGCAGCGGCTTGATCACCGGCAACGCTGCACTCACAGGCGCCAGCTCAGGTCGCCCAGTTCGAAGGCCGGTTCGAAATCGACGTCGCGCTGCAGGCCAATGGCCTGGAAGCGCTCGCCCATCTCCGTTGGCAGGGTCAGTTTCTTCACCTGGTCGCGCAGCTGGATGCGGCCCACTTCATCGGTCCGCTCCTCGGCCAGGGTCAGTACCTGGTCCAGGCCGTTGCCGAGCAGGAAACTGGCCTGGCTGCAGTACCCGGCCAGTTCGAAACCGCCGTGCAGGCCGGCCTCGGCCATGGCGGTGAAATCGACCGATGCGGTGATGTCCTGCAGGCCCGGCCAACGATGGATCTCGTTGTGCACGTGGTGGCGGTAGAACGCGCGCACGGTGCCGTCATCGCGTTCTTCCTGGTAGAACTCGCCCCGGTTGTAGCCGTAGTCCACGAACAGCATCGCGCCGCGCCGCAGGCCGCCGGCCACCGCCTGCAGCCAGTACGGCAGCTGCGGCAGCACTTCGGAACGGTAGCCGTCGGCAAAGGGCTTCTGCAGATAGCGTTCGAGATGGCGCACCGCGCCGTTGAGCAGGAGGTCGGCCGGCTGCGCGCCCCGGATGAAGTTGCCCTGCGCGTCCAGTTCGACGGTTTCCTCGTACACCTCGCCGTCCTTGATGAGGAAGCGCGGTGTCGGCAGCGCATCGATCACCTCGTTGGCGAACACCACGCCGTCCCAGTCGTCCTCGAACGGACGATCAAGCCATTCCACCCGGCTGGCCAGTTCGGGCGGCAGGTTCTGCTGCAGGCGCTCCTGCTGGCGCTGGCGCAGGTCCGCACTGGGTTCGAGGATCGCGTAACGGGCCGGCAGCGCCTCCAGCTCGGCCAGGCGCAGCAGCACCGCCTCGGCGAAGGCCCCGGTGCCGCCGCCCAGTTCCAGCATCCGTGCATGCACATCCAGCTGGCCGAACACCGGCGCCAGTGCATTGGCCACACTGCCGGCGAACAGGCTGCCAAGCTCGGGTGCGGTGGTGAAATCGCCGCTGCCGCCGAATTTGCTGGCGCCGGCGCTGTAATAGCCCCAGCCCGGCGCGTACAGGCACAGCTCCATGAAGCGGGAGAACGGCATCGCCCCACCCTGTGCGAGGATCTCGGCACGCAGGGCGGCGGCCAGTTGATCGCTGTGGGCCAGGGCATCGGCTTCGGGCAGGGGGAAGGTAGGCTGCATGGCGTCTTCGAATACGGTGACAATGGTGCACAGGATAGCCGAGCCTTGGAGGACCCTCGATGAGTGACACCGCCCCCGTGGCCCTGATCACCGGCAGCGCACGCCGGATCGGCGCGGCCATCGCCCGCCAGTTCCACGCCTGTGGCTGGTCGGTGGTGCTGCACGCCCATACCTCCAGCGCCGAACTGCAGCAGGCCGCCTTCAACCTGGACAACGAGCGCCCCGGCAGCGTGCTGGCGTTGCAGGCCGACCTGCGCGACGCCGATGCCCTGGCCGATCTGGTCGAGCAGGCGGTCACCCACTTCGGCCGCCTGGATGCGCTGGTCAACAACGCCTCCAACTTCTTCCCCACCCCGCTCGGCCAGGTCACCGCCGAGGCGATGGACGAGCTGTACGCGGTCAACGCGCGCGCGCCGCTGCTGCTGGCCCAGGCTGCCGCGCCCTATCTTCGCCGCCAGCACGGCTGCATCGTCAACCTGACCGATCTGCACGGCACCGACCCGATGCGCGACCACGTCGCCTACACGATGGCCAAGGCCGCGCTGGAAATGGCGACCCGCTCGCTGGCGCTGGAACTGGCGCCGAAGGTGCGGGTGAACGCGGTGGCACCCGGTGCGATCCTGTGGCCGGAACAGGGCAAGGACGATTTCGCCCGCGAGGCGCTGCTGGCGCGCACGCCGCTGGCGCGGATCGGCACCGTCGAAGAAATCGCCGAAGCGGTGTACTGGCTGGCGGCCGAGGCCAGCTTCGTCACTGGTCACACCCTGCGCGTGGATGGTGGGCGTACGGTCAGCTGAAATGTTGCCGGCCAGCGGCCGGCACCACCGGTAGCGCCGGGCCATGCCCGGCGAGCGCAGCGGCAACAACCACCCGTCATTCCAGGTCCACGACCTCGAACGCTTCACCAAACTGCTTGTGCGCGCGCCACAACGTGGCCAGGTCCAGGCCGCTGACCGGATCGACGAAGTCCGGGGCGATGTCAGCCAGCGGCTTCAGCACGAAGGCATGCTTCAGTTCCGGGCGCGGAATGCGCAGATGGCCGGGGCCCTCCACCACCAGGTCGCCATAGAACACCACATCGACGTCCAGGGTCCGGTCGGAGAAGCGCGGGCCGCTGCGGTCACGACCATGCGCATCTTCCAGCGCATGCAGCCAGTCATCCAGTTCCTGCAGCGGCAGGTCGGTCTCGAGGGCAACGCCGTTGTTGAGGAAGGCCGGGCCGTCGAAACCGACGGCAGCGGTGCGGTAGGCGGCAGATACCTGCAGCGCGCCAAAGCGCTCGCGCAGGGCCGCCACCGCAGCGTGGAGGTAGCGGCGGGGATGGACGTTGCTGCCCAGGCTCAGGAGCACGGTGGTCATGCGGTTCCGGTGACGGCAATCAGGTGGAGCGCGGGCATGCCATCGTCACAACGGCCTGCCTACAATCCGGGACGCATATGATAGGGCACCGACATGACCTATTGCGTTGGAATCGAGGTGGACGAGGGCCTGGTCTTCGCCGCCGACACCCGCACCAATGCCGCGCTGGACGATGTCCGCGTGCACCGCAAACTGCACGTGTTCGAATATCCCGGCCAGGCCGCCTACGTGGTGATGGCCGCCGGCAACCTGGCCACGACCCAGTTGCTGGTGTCGCGGCTGAAGCGCGATGCCGAGGAGCGGCGCACGCCGAACCTGCGCGACATGGCCCATCTGTTCGAGGCTGCGGCCTACGTCGGCTCCCTGCTGGTGGACAGCCAGGTACAGAGCCAGCACACCGAGCATGGCCACGACGGGGTGAACACCCAGGCGACGCTGATCTTCGGTGGACAGATTGCCGGTGAACAGCCCGGCCTGTACATGGTCTATCCGCTGGGCAACGCCATTGCCGCCTCGCCGGAGACGCCCTACCTGCAGATCGGTGAATCCAAGTACGGCAAGCCGATCCTGGATCGCATCCTGACCCCATCCACGCGCCTGGAAGATGCCGCGCGCACGGCGATCGTCTCGCTGGATTCGACCATCCGTTCCAACCTGTCGGTGGGCCTGCCGGTGGACCTGGCGCTGCTGCGCGCCGGCGAACTGCGGATCAACCAGCAGCTGCGGCTGGGCGCCGATTCACCGCTGTACGCCGACATCCACCAGAACTGGTCGCGGCGGCTGGAACAGGCGGTGGAAAGCCTGCCGCGGTTCCCGTGGGAACCCCAGGACCGGTAGGGCCGGCCGCTGGTTGGCAACTGCGTGTGGTCAGATCATTGCGGATGCCGGCCAGCGGCCGGCACTATCCCTGTTTCAGCCCAGCGCGTCGGCCACCGCGCGGAAGACCTGCTGCATCTGCAGCGGCTTGCGCAGCAGGTGCACCTCGATGCCAGCGGGGAACACATCTTCGGGCATCTCCCCGGCAGCGTCTTCCAGCACCAGCGCCGGGCCGCGGTAGCCGAGCGTGGCCATTTCGCCCAGCAACTGGCTGGCCGACAACAGCTTGGAGCCGGCATCGGCAATCACCAGCGCCGGCATCGCCTCCTGCTGCATCCAGCGCAGCGCGGCCGGGCCATCGGAGGCCAACTGCAGCTGATAGCCCTGGCTGGACAGCGCATTGCCCAACAGCGACAGGCGGGTGGCTTCCCCATCGACCACCAGGATCGACTGGCCACTGCCCAGTGCCACGAGCTGTTCAATCGGTTCGCCGCCCTCGGCGCTGGCATGCATCGGCAAGCGCAGCTCGAAGCAGGTGCCCCGCCCCAGCTGGCTGTCGACGTGGATGCTGCCACCGGCACCTTCAACGATGCGCTTGCAGGAAATCAGGCCCAGCCCGGTGCCATCGGCCTTGGTGGTGAAGAACGGGTTGAACAGGTGCGACAACGTGTCCGCATCCATGCCGGTACCTTCATCGACCACCGCGATGCGCAGCCAGTCCTCGCCATCGCGCTGGCCACCATGGCTGGCGGTCAGGCTCAGGTTGCCCCCCTGGGGCATCGCCTGGATCGCATTGAGCGCCAGGTTCAACAGCACCTGCTGCAGCTCGGTGTAGTTGGCATCAACCACCAGCCCCTCATCCTCGACCACCAGGTCCAGGCGGACGCCATCGGGCACGTTGCTGCGCAACAGCAGCGCCACGGCCTGGAACAGGTCATCGATGTGGATGCGTTCGCTGGCCTTGCGCGAGCCGCGCACGAACGACAGCATCGATTCGGCCATCTCATGACCACGACGGCCGCACTCGGCGATCACGTCGGCCAGGTGGTGCAGCTGCGGATCTTTGGTACGCGCCTTCAGCAGGTCCGGCATGATCAGCAGCGGCTGCAGGATGTTGCGCAGATCGTGGCTGAGCCCAGCGGCAAGCAACGACAGGCTCTCCAGCCGTTGCGCGCGCATCAGCTCGGTTTCCACCCGCGAGCGCTCGATGGCGCTGCGTGCCTCGCGCACCGCGCGCGCCACGGCCGACGGCAGGCGCGCCGGCTGGTGCTTGATGATGTAGTCGTTGGCGCCCTTCTGCAGGGCCGCCACCGCATTCTCCTCGCCCATGGTGCCGGAGACGAAGATGAAGGGTACCTCCGGCAACGCTTCGCGCACGATGCGCAGCGCGTCGTCGCCGGAGAAACCGGGCATGCTCAGGTCGGACAGGACAATGTCCGGCTGGAAGCGCGCCAGCGCATGGCGCAGGTCGTCCGCGCTCTCGACACGCTCGAAGGTGGCCTCAAGGCCTGCATCGAGCATCTGTTCGGACATCAGCTCGGCATCCTCCGGGGAATCTTCCACCAGCAGGATGCGCAATGCGCCGAGCGCGGGACCGGTCAGGGGCATGGGCCTACTCGATCTCCGGAGCCTGGTTGATCAGTGCCCAGAACTTGCCCAGGGTCTGCACCGCGCCGAAGAACTGGTCCACGTCCACCGGCTTGACCACGTACGCGTTCACGCCCATGTCCCAGCTGCGGGCCAGGTCGCTCTCCTCGCGCGAGGAGGACAGGATCACCACCGGCAACCGCTTCAACTCATCGTGTTCACGGATCTGCCGCAGCACTTCCAGGCCATCCATGCGCGGCATCTTGATGTCCAGCAGCAGCACCGCCGGCAGGCCCTCTTCGCGGCTGGCGAAGGCGCCACGGCGCAGCAGGTAATCCATCACTTCCACGCCGTCTTCGACGTGCACGATGGGATTGGCCAGGCGCGCTTCCTGCAGCGCATCGATCGCCATTTCGGCGTCGGCCGGGCTGTCTTCGGCCAGGAGGATGGTGCGCAGCGTCGTCATGCGATGGGGCCCTGTTTGTCCGCGTCGAGCACGGGGGGAAGATAGAAGTGGAAGGTGGCGCCGGCATCCGGTGCGGCTTCGGCCCAGATGCGGCCGCCATGGCGGGTCAGCACCCTGCGAACACTGGCCAGGCCGATACCGGTGCCGGGATAGTCGCTGGCCTTGTGCAGGCGCTGGAATACACCGAACAACTTGCCGGCGTAGGCCATGTCAAAGCCTGCACCATTGTCGCTGACCGTGAACTGATGACCGCCATCGGGCTGCTGCTGGTAGTCCACACGGACCTTGGCCGGCTCGCGGTTGGCTGAATACTTCACCGCGTTGCCCAGCAGGTTCAGCCAGACCTGGCGCAGCATGTTTTCGTCGCCCACCACGATCGGCAGCGGCGCGATGCTCCACTCCACCTGATGGGCGTGGCCACTGCTCTCGGCTTCGCTCTGCACGTTCGCGTCGAGCATCGCGCGCGTATCGGCCACCAGCGACTGCATGTCCACGGTCTGCTGGCGCATCGCCACACGGCCCAGGCGCGAATAGACCAGCAGGTCGTCGATCAACGTGGCCATGCGCCGCGCTGAACCGGAGATCACCCCCAGGTAGTGCTGGCTCTTCTCGTCGGCAGCCTCGCCCAGATGGCGCGACAGCTTGTCCGAGAACCCGGCGACATGGCGCAGCGGCGCGCGCAGATCGTGCGACACCGAGTAGCTGAACGCTTCCAGTTCGCGGTTGACCTCCGAGACCTGGGCAACCTTGCCCTCCAGCTGCCGGTTCAGTTCTTCAACACGTGTCTGCACCGCACGCTGCACGGTCACATCGCTGACGGTCAGCAGCACCACTTCATCGTCGGTGTCAGGCAGCGGCATGCGCCGTGCGTTGAGCAGCATGTAACGGGACATGCCGTCAACGGTGCTTTGTTCGTGTTCGAAATCCCACAGTTCGCGGCCGCGCAGCAACACGTCGGCCAGACGCTGGCGCACCACCGGGTCACGCCATGCACCGTCGCCTACGTCTTCCAGCAGCAGGCCATCGGCGCGCTCATCCTGCAGCCCGTACAACTCGGAGAACGCGGGATTGTGCAGCTGCACGCGCAGCTCGCGATCCAGCAGCACGATCGGTTCGCGCACGGTCTGCAGCACCGATGCCGCGCGTGCGGCCGCGCGCTGCGACTGCCGCTCTGCCTGCAGGCGGCGGCCGATCTGGCGTTGCAGCAGCCACAGCACCAGGCCGAGCAGCGCCAGCTGCACCAGCAGCGAGCTCCACGATACGAAGTTGGTCTGCCGCTTCTGTCGCTCCGCCTGCGCGGCGCGCTGGGCCAGCAGCGCTTCCTCACTGGCCTGCAGCTCTTCCACCAGGCCGCGGATCGGGTAGCGCGTACTCAGGTCCTGCACCAGCTCGCGCTGGTCGCTGTTCGGCTCGGACTTCGCCAGTTCACGCGCTACCCCCAGCCGGCCTTCCAGCATCGACTGGATGCGGCCGATGCGGATCAGCTGGTCGGGATTGTCGCGGGTCATCCGGCCCAGTTCGGCCAGACGTTCGGGAATGTCGTTGGCCTTGGCCATGCGCTCGCGCAGGCCCGGCGCATCCACGCCCTTGGACAGCGTCAACGCCGCCGACTCGATGTCGCGCACGTCGGTCTGCAGCTGCTGCAGGGCCACGGTCACCTGCTGGGTATGGGTCACCCAGCCCATGGCCAGTTCGTTGTCCTGCTGCAGTTTGCGCAGGGTCAACCACGGGACCACGATGATGGCTGCCGCTGCCAGTGCCAAAGCAGGCAGTCGCCAGCGATCCCAGATGTCATCACTGAAAACCAGCGCCATAGTTCCTCGTCAGCTCAGCCGGGGAGTGCGATCCGGGCAGGACCGGCCACGGCGGAACCGGCAATATAGCGCAGCCGGTCACATCTCTGGGGCAATGGGTCATTCGCCGGGGCGCCCACCAGCACGCATCGAGCAGGCGCCACAGCACAAAACAGGGGCGCCCCCGTGGGAGCGCCCCTGCCGATAACCTGCGGCGTCAATCAACGCTTGGCGGCGCTGACCTTCAGTGCGGCGGCATCAACGCGGGTCACGCCCTTGATGCCCTTGGCGGTGGCGATGGCCTTGTCATGCTCGGCCTTGGTGGCAACGGTGCCACTCAGGCTGACCACGCCATTGACCGTCTCCACCTTTACTTCGGTACCCGGCACATTGCTGCTGGCGAGCAGATCGGCCTTGACCTTGGTGGTGATCCAGCTGTCGGTGACCGGCTCGTTGGAATCATGGCGGTCTGCATGGGTCATCGCCGAATGATCGGTTTTCGGCGGGCTCTTCGCTGCGGCGTCCTGGGCGAATGCGGCCGAGGAGGACAGCGCCAGGCCCAGGGTGAGGGCGGAAGCCAACAGCGTACGGGTCGTGGTGCTCATCGTTTGGTTCTCCTACTGGTTGGTGCGCCCAGTGTCGCCAAGTGCTTGTAGTGCAGGCGTGGCGCTGCGGTCACGCTCACGTGAATGGGCGCACCCGCAGCGGGAATGGTTCAGCTTCCGGGCGCGTAGTCATCTCGTTTACCCTGAGGTTCCTGTCCTGCACTTCACGATCTGCGCGGAGTCCTCCCATGCGCCCTGAGCTGCAACTGGCCCTGATCGGCTACGGCCTTGCCGGCCGCGTCTTCCACGCCCCGCTGATCCAGCACACGCCGGGGCTGGCCCTGCACAGCGTGGTCAGTTCGCAACGCGATACGCTGCTGCGCACCTTCAGCGACGTCCACGTACGCGCTACCGCACAGGAGGTCTTCGATGATCCTGCGGTGGATGCGGTGGTCATCGCCACGCCGAACGAACAGCACGCGCCATTGGCCATCGCCGCGCTGGCCGCCGGCAAGCATGTGCTGGTAGACAAACCGTTCGCCGTGACCGTGCGCGAAGCCGAACAGGTGCTGGCCGCAGCGCGCGACGCTGGACGCATCGCCACCGTGTTCCAGAACCGGCGGTTCGATGCGGACTTCCTGACCCTGCAGGCGCTGCTTGCCGACCGCACGCTCGGTGACATCGCCGAATGCCACGCACATTTCGACCGCTACCGTCCGCAGGTGCGCGAACGCTGGCGCGAGCAGGACGGACCGGGCAGCGGCCTGTGGTACGACCTGGGGCCGCACCTGCTGGACCAGATGCTGGTGCTGTTCGGCTGCCCGCAGGCGATCGATGCGGACCTTGCGGTGCAGCGCGAAGGCGGCAGCGGCGTCGACTATTTCCACGCGGTACTGCATTACCCGCGCCATCGCGCGATCGTGCATGCCGGTTCACTGGTCGCTGCGCCTGGCCCCCGTTTCGCCGTGCATGGCACGCGGGCCAGCTGGATCAAGCAGGGCCTGGACGTGCAGGAAGCGCAGCTGCGTCGCGGCATCGCGCCAGGTGCGCCGGGATGGGGTATCGATCCGCGCCACGGCGAGCTGCTGCACTGCGATGCGGAGGACAACGTCCTGCGCAGCACCGTGGACAACCTGCCGGGCGACTACCGGCGCCTGTATGCCGACTTCGCGGCGGCGATGCAGGGTGAGGGCGAGCCTACGGTCAGCGCGCAGCAGGCGCTGCAGGTGATGCGGCTGCTGCAGGCGGGGATGGACAGCGCGCGCGAAGGGCGGCGGGTGCAGGTGGGGTGATCGGCAGGGCTGCGCCCTGCACCTGCCGAAGCGGTAGTGCCGGCCGCTGGCCGGCAACAGCAACAGCAACAGCAACAGCAACAGCAGAAGCGGGCTATGCGTGGGATGGCGGGGTGGGCCCGATTGCGGGGGACGCTGCAAGTACGTCCATGTAAGCTCGGTCGCCGCATCCATGCGGCTCACGCCCCCGCAACCGGACCCACCCCGCCTTCGACAGTTGTCCGCTGCTCTTGGGGGTGTCGACCTTGGTCGACACGGCATGATCTGCTCTTGGTGGGTGTCGACCTTGGTCGACACAGTAGATCCACGCCATGCGTGGATCTACATAAAACCGGTGCTTACGACTTCTTGATGGCGTGGCCGCCGAACTCGTTGCGCATCGCTGACAGCAGGCGGTCGGTGAACGAATTGGATTCGCGCGAACGCAGGCGTTCGAGCAGCGACAAGGTGATCACCGGGGCCGGTACGTCCAGCGCGATCGCTTCGGCGACGGTCCAGCGGCCTTCACCGGAATCTTCCACGTATGGTGCGATGCCATCCAGCGCGGGATTGCGCTTGAGCGCTTCGATGCTGAGGTCCAGCAGCCACGAACGCACCACGCTGCCGTGGCGCCAGACCTCGGCCACCTGGGCCAGGTCCAGTTCCATCTCCTGCTTGCGCTCCATCAACGCGAAGCCTTCGGCGTAGGCCTGCATCATTCCGTACTCGATGCCGTTGTGGACCATCTTGGTGAAGTGGCCTGCGCCGGAAGGGCCGACGCGCGCCCAGCCGCGGTCCTCGGCCGGTGCCAGCGTGCGCAGCAGCGGTGCGATCTGTTCGACCACCGCTGCATCGCCACCCACCATCAGGCTGTAGCCTTCCTGCAGGCCCCACACGCCGCCGCTGGTGCCACAGTCCACGTAGCCCAGGTCATCTTCGGCCAGCGCCTTGGCGCGACGGATCGAGTCCTGGTAGTTGGAGTTGCCACCGTCGATGACGATGTCACCTTCGGCCAGATGCGGGGTCAACTGGCCGAGCGTCTGGTCCACGGTCTCGCCGGCGGGCACCATCAGCCACACCACGCGCGGCACCGGCAACGCGGCCACTGCGGCGGCCAGCGAATCAACCACCTCCAGGCCGGCCTCGGCGGCGCGCTGGCGGGCGCCCTCGCCCGGATCGTAGCCGACAACGCGGTGGCCACCGCGGTGCAGGCGCTGGGCCATGTTGGCGCCCATCCGGCCGAGGCCGATCATTGCAATATCCATTGTTTCACCTTCAGTTGGGGTCTAGGGTCAGGCTGCCTGGCCTGCCGGTGGCTGCGCAGTGGCGCAACTGCGCCTCGCGCCAACGCCGGTAGAGCGTGGTATGCAGATTGTGCAACGCCAGGTCGATGGAAAACGGCGTGCGCGGATTGCGGTCGAGCAGGCGGATGATGTGATAACCGACAGGACGTATACCGCGTGGGTGCGCGTAGATCACGAACTGCTGGTAGAACGCATCGTCCAGCAACTGGTCCATCTGCTGCACGACGTCCCGATAGCGCGGGGCCAGCTGCGCACGCAGCGCCGGATCGCGTTCGTACAGCAACCGCTCGAAATAGCGTTGGCCGACACGCGGAATGCCCTGCGCCAGCTGCCACAGGGCACGGTTGCGCTGGTCATACCAGGCCAGCCCACCGTGCTCCGCCAGTGCCTGCGCCGCGCCTTCGCCCACCTCCACCACGACGAAGTTCTCCGCCTGGTTGCTCAGATCGTCCAAGGTGCCTTTGTCGAAGACGTGCTCGATGAAGCCCGGCAGCCCGACAAAGGCCTGTCGCCCCATCGCCGACGTGCGCACGGCCTTGCCGTCGGCCAGGAACTGGCCGGCCTGCGCGCCCAGCAGGATGCTGTCGGTGTCGTGCAGGCCAAGGAGCGTGCCGATGGACAGCTCGGCGGGCGCGAATTCCGCATCGAAGGCCGTATCGCCGTACAGCTCGCGCTGCGTGGCCAGCTGCGCGACCTGGCGGCCAACACCGCACTCGGCGCGCACGTGGCCCGTATAGAAGGCGTCCAGTGCGCGGCTGTTGCTGGCGGCCGGTACATAGCCGCGGCCGAAGCTGCGCACCCGCTGCCATCCCTGTGCCGGGGCGCCACGTGCGCCAAAGCCGATCCAACCCAGCTGCACCCCGGTGAAGCGGAAGGATTCATTGTCCTGCAGTGCCTGCGTAGCGCGTTGCACGGCGGCGCCCAGTTCAAAGGCGTAAGCGCAGACCGTGGCCGGCTCATCCAGCAACTGCTGCAACAGGGCCTGCCGGTCGGCCTCGGCCAGCGTTGCCGGCCAACGCACGCGCAGATCACCGGCCGCCTGCGCCTCGGCCAGCGAGGCACGCGTACACACCGGCCCACCTTGTACCTGTGGCGTGGTGATCGCTGCGGTTTCAAAGCGCCAGCCCAGCCGCTGCAGCAGGCCTTGGCTGCACTCGGCCGTAGCGGCCAGCGTGCTCAGGGGCCAGCCCAGCAGCAGGGCCCACGCCATCACCCTGCCGCGCACGCTCAGCCCTGGTCCGTTGCTGCCGGCGCTGGTTCGGGCTCAGGCCCGGCAGGAGGCTGCGGCGACGCGGCCGGTTGCGGTTGCGGCTGCGGCTCTGGCTTCGCTGCCGCTGGCAGGTACTGCTGCAGGCGCTGGAAGAAGCGCCGATAGAACTCGGCATCGGTGATCGTGCTGCTGGCCACTTTCACCAGCGAGTCGTCATTGCTGCCGAACGGCAGCGACACCGAGCCCAGCGCGCCCACGCCCACACTGGCCGAGGTCGGGCTCTTCTTCAGTGCATAGCGGTCCTGCACGGCGCTGACGAACACCAACGCCTGGCTGCCACGCGGCGCGCACGAGATACGCAGCACCAGCTGCTCATGGTCGTCCTCGCGCGGCTGGAAGTTCTTGTTGCCTTCCACCTGCGCATCGTCCGAGCGTGCGATCGCATAGCCCTGGCTGAGCAGCGTGCGCCGGGCTGCTTCGCAGGCTTCGGCCGGACGGCCATCGACGGTGCGCGAAAAGGTGTCGCCGGAGTCGAAGGACTCCCGCAACAGACTGCTGTCGGCGGCACGACCGCCACAGGCGGTCAAGGCCAGGGCACTGGTGGCAGCCAGCAGGGAAGCAGAAAGAAGGGAGGCCCGCATGGGTACTCCTGCGAAGACGGTATCCACGAGGGTAGCCCCCTGCCCGTGTGCGCCGGGTCGAAAACACTGGTCCCGTCCCCCACCGTTGTACCCGGTTCATGCAAAAAGGGGACGGAAGGATCAAGTCGTTTGTACCACTAACGACTTGTTCCTCCGTCCCCTTTTCCGGTCAATCAGTCGGCCCAGCGGCCTGCGGCGGTGGACTGCGGCAGCACCTGCGCCGACAGCGGACGGTCGGCCTCCAGCAGGTTCACCGCGTCGGCCAGGATCGAGGCCGATTCACGCAGCAACGGATCCGGACGCTTCTCGGCGGCCTTCTCGCGGGCGGCATCCTTGACGATGTCGCGTTCGTTGCCGGTCAGGCCGTCATCGCTGCTGTCATCGGCCAGCGGGTCCAGGGCCAGGCCCAGTTCCTTGCGCACGATCTGGCGCTGCTTGCGCTGGGTATCCTGGCGCTCGCGCTCGGCACGTCGGGTCGCCTCATTCAGCGAGACGTACTTCTTCGCCGCCTCAGCACGGAACTGCTCCACATCCTCGTTCCACCACTGGAATTCCTTGTCGGTGGCGATGCGCGCGTCGTGACGCGTTTCCAGCTTCGGCAGCAGCGGCGCGAAGTTGCCGTACTGGGTGTGCGGCACCGCGGCGATGCGGGTCCACGGCAGGGCATTGTCGTAGGTGCTCTCGCCGAACTCGGTGGCATCGACGCTGGCCGGGAACGCCAGGTCCGGTACTACACCCTTGTGCTGGGTGCTGCTGCCGCTGATGCGGAAGAACTGGGCGATGGTCAGCTTCACCTGGCCAAAGCGCTGGGCTTCGCCACTCGGCCAACGGTCCAGGTCGACGATGTTCTGCACCGTGCCCTTGCCGAAGCTGGTTTCACCGATGACCAGGCCGCGGCCGTAGTCCTGGATGGCACCAGCAAAGATCTCCGACGCCGAGGCCGAACCACGGTTGATCAGCACGGCCAGCGGACCGTCCCATGCCACGCCCTGGTTGCGGTCGCTGTTGACGGTGACACGGCCACCGGATTCGCGCACCTGCACCACCGGACCCTGCTCGATGAACAGACCGGTCAGCTCGATGGCTTCATCCAGCGAACCGCCGCCGTTGTTGCGCAGGTCCAGCACCACGCCGTCCAGTTTGTCGGCCTTGAAACCGGCCAGCAGCTTGGCCACGTCGCGGGTGGCCGACGCGTAATCGGTGGCGTTGCGACGACGGCCTTCGAAGTCCTGGTAGAAGGTCGGCAGCTTGATCACGCCAACCTTGCGTGCCGGCTCGCCATTGGCGGCCGGGATGGTCATGGTCTCGCCCTTGGCGGCCTGTTCGGCCAGGCGCACCTTCTGCCGGGTCAGCACCAGGGTGTGGTGCTTGCCGTCGACGCCCGCTTCGGCCGGAATGAACTCCAGCTTCACCTGGGTGTCCTTGGCGCCACGGATCTTGGCCACGACATCATCGATGCGCCAGCCGATCACGTCTTCCACCAGCCCGGACTTGCCCTGGCCGACGCCGACGATGCGGTCACCCGGCTTCAGCGTGCCATCCACTGCTGCCGGACCACCGGCGATGATCTCGCGGATCACCACCACGTCGTCCTGGCGCTGCAGCTGCGCGCCGATGCCTTCCAGCGACAGCGACATCGCCTGGTTGAAGTTCTCGGCGGTACGCGGGGTGAAGTAATCGGTGTGCGGATCAACGGCGCTGGTGTACGCGTTCATGAAGAACTGGAAGGTGTCTTCGCCCTTCAGCTCGTTGACCGACTTTTCCAGCGTGGCGTAACGCTTGTCCAGCGTCTTGCGGATGTCATCGGACTTCTTGCCGGCCAGCTTCAGGCGCAGCCAGTCATTCTTCACCGACTTGCGCCACAGCTCGTCGAGCTCGGCGTTGGACGCTGCCCACGGCACGTCCTTGCGGTCGTACTCGAAGCGCTCGTCGGTGGTGAAATCCGGTTCCTGCTTCAGCAGCTTGCGCGCGTAGGCCACGCGCTCGCCGACGCGCTGCTTGTACACCGCGAACACCTGGAAGGCCGGCTCCAGCTCGCCGCCGCGGATGGCATTGGCAATGCCGGCCTGGAACGGTGCGAAGCGGGTGATGTCGGCCTGGGTGAAGTACTGCTTGCCGCCGTCCAAGGTCTCCAGGTAGCGCTTGAACACATCCTTGGAGGTGGCTTCATCGAGCGCACGCGGGCGATAGGCGTAGCGGCTGTCGGACAACAGGCCGTAGACCAGCTTGGAGGTGGTCACCTGATCGGCGGTAGCCGCCGCCGGCAACGCCGGCGAGTCGGCCTTGGCCGCCAGCGCCAACGGCGCAACCAGCGCCAGGGCCATCAGGAATGCGGGGGCTTTGAATTTCATTGACGTGCTCGAAGGCGCCTTGCCAAGGGGGAGACTGCAGGGTGTTCAGACACCACGACAGTGCCGAAAGTTGCCGGGTTTGTCACCCGTCCACTTCCGGTGGAAAACCAGCCTAGCGGGGCCGGTGTAGCAAATTGTGAATGCAGGCAAAGGCGTGCGGACCAACGGTCCGCACCCACCAGGGTGATGGTGACACCCATCGGTGGCGGTGGCACCCATCGGTAGCGGTGGCACCCATCGGTAGCGCCGGGCCATGCCCGGCGGGGATGAAGTGTGCGGACCAACAGTCCGCACCCACCGGCGGAGCGTCAGGAAACGCCGGCGCCCTTGGCCTGTACGTCGGCGTGGTACGACGAGCGCACCATCGGGCCGGAGGCCACGTGGCTGAAGCCCAGCTCGTAACCGTAGACTTCCAGCGCCTTGTAGTCGTCCGGGGTCCAGTACTTCAGCACCGGGTGGTGGTGCGCGGTCGGCTGCAGGTACTGGCCGATGGTGATCATGTCCACATTGTGCGCACGCAGGTCGCGCATGGTGGCCTTGATCTGTTCGAAGTCTTCGCCCAGGCCCAGCATGATGCCCGACTTGGTCGGTACGTCAGGGTGCTGCGCCTTGAAGTTCTTCAGCAGGTTCAACGACCACTGGTAATCGGCACCCGGGCGCACGTTGCGGTACAGGTCCGGCACGGTTTCGATGTTGTGGTTGAACACGTCCGGCGGGTTCTGCGCGAGGATTTCCAGCGCGCGCTCCATGCGGCCCTTGCCGCGGAAATCCGGGGTCAGCACTTCGATGCGGGTGCCCGGCGACTTCTCGCGGATGGCGGTGATGCAGTCGACGAAGTGCTGGGCACCGCCGTCGCGCAGGTCATCGCGGTCGACGCTGGTCACCACCACGTACTTCAGGCCCATGTCGGCCACGGTCTGGCCCAGGCTGGCCGGCTCGTTGGCATCGGGCGGCTTCGGCCGGCCGTGTGCCACGTCGCAGAACGAGCAGCGGCGGGTGCAGACCTCGCCTAGGATCATGAAAGTGGCGGTGCCGTGGCCGAAGCATTCGTGGATGTTGGGGCAGCTGGCCTCCTCGCACACGGTCACCAGGCGGTTCTCGCGCAGCTTGGCTTTCAGGTTCTGCACGGCATTGCCCGAAGGAATGCGCACGCGGATCCAGGAGGGCTTGCGCAGCACCGGCACGTCGGCGAACTGCACCGGCGAACGGTTGATCTTGTCCCCACCCATCTGCTTGACCCCGGCCTGCAACGGCGCGGTGGACGGAAGCTCGGCCTGCACGATCTGCAGGGGAATGGTGCGGGCAGTGGTTTCAGTCATGGCGTTTCCGGGGGCGGTCAGGCGGCCGCAGAGAGATCAGGCAGTTCAGGCACGGGCTGCAGCAGCAGGCCGAACTGGCGGGCCAAGTGGTCCAGCAGCACCGGCTTGACGGCGTCCATCCCGGACGGACCGCCCAAGTCTAGCACCGTGGTCACCTGCAACCCCTCGTAACCACAGGGGTTGATGCGGTGGAAAGGGTCGAGGTCCATGGCCACGTTGAAGGCCAGGCCGTGGAAGGTGCAGCCGCGCCGCACGCGGATGCCGAGCGCGGCGATCTTGGCGCCGCCGACGTAGACGCCCGGGGCGCCATCGAGCCGTTCGGCACCGATGTTCCATTCCGCCAGGGTGTCGATGATGGCCTGCTCGATGCGGCATACGTAGTCGCGCACACCGATGCCCAGCCGCGGCAGCCGCAGCAGCGGATAGATCACGATCTGGCCGGGGCCGTGGTAGGTCACCTGGCCACCGCGATCGACGTGGACCACCGGGATCTCACCCGGTGCCAGCACGTGTTCGACCTTGCCGGCCTGGCCCAGGGTGAACACCGGATCGTGCTCGACCACCCACAGCTCGTCCAGCGTGTCATCGTCGCGCTGGTCGGTGAAACGCTGCATGGCGTGCCAGACCGGCTCGTAGGCCTGGCGCCCCAGGTCACGCACCACCGCCGGGCGCGGCGGGCGCGCCTCGGGGGCCGCCGCCTCGGCAGGGCAGCTGACGGCTACACCGTCCACTTCACTTCCGGGTGGTCGCGCAGGGCCTGGTGGGCCACGTCGTACTGTTCACGGTTCTCGGCCCGGAAGACCAGGCGCACCGAGACGTACTTGCCGTTGGACGAATGCTTCCAGCTGATGCGCTCGTTCACCACGTCGACGCCAGCAGCCAGCAGCAGGCGGGGGAGTTCATGCTCCAGGCCGCGGTTGGCCGGGCCCATCGCGCTGAGCTCGAACTGACCGGGGAACTGGAAGCCGTGTTCGGGGTTGTCGGACTTGATTTCCATGCGCCCATTATCGGGCCGCAGGGCAACAAACCCAAGAGTATTCATGTAAGCCGGCGGCACTGCGGGCGGGCCGCTGCGTTGCAGCTGAACGTCCATTCAGGCGGGGAGACACCTCCCAGGGCCCCTGCCCCATCGCTGCGGCTTCACCTGCGGTAACCGATTGTATCGATCAGACAATGTTGTTTTCGGAACAGACAAGTGATCCCAGCGCGCTCGTTCCATCACAGCGCCGGGAGTACCGTGTCGTTGCATAAAACGACAGACAGATGCCCCCTTCCCGATGATCATCCCATCCATGCGCTATCTCGCATCCTTTGGATTGTCCGGCCTGCTGGCCACCGCCCTCCCCCTTTCCGCTTACGCAGCCGAGCAATGCGGCCCGGACGCGATGCGCGAGCATCCGCCGCAGGTCAATTTCCGCGTCGACAACGACCTGTTCGGCGGCCGCCACCAGGACCAGGGCTATACCAACGGCGCCCAGCTGACCCTGGTCTCGCCCAACCTGGTCGATTACACCGACGACCCGTGCCTGCCGCGCCTGGCGCGCTGGGTGAACAGCCACCTGGAGGCACTGCACCCGGGCAGGTTCGAACAGCAGAACATGATCTTCAGCCTGGCCCAGGGCATCTTCACCCCCACCGATTTCACCCGGAAGGACCTGATCGAAGACGACCGCCCGTATGCGGGCGTGCTGGTGGCCAGCTTCGGCTACAACGCGCGCAGCGGCGACCACCTGCAGACCACCCAGCTGACCCTGGGCGTGGTGGGGCCGTGGGCGCAGGGCCGGCAGGTGCAGAACGCGGTGCACGACGTGCTGGGTGACGAGAAGTTCCAGGGCTGGGACAACCAGCTGCACAACGAACCGGTGTTCATGCTGACCCACGAGCGCATGCGCCGCTGGCCGGGCGATGCCAGCATCAATGCCGACGGCTGGGGCTGGGATGCGATCAGCCATTACGGCGGCTCGATCGGCAACCTGGAAACCAAGGCCAACGTCGGCGGCGAAGTGCGTTTCGGCTGGAAGCTTCCCGACGACTTCGGCAGCACCCCGCTGCGCCCGGCCGGCGAGAACACCGCGCCGACCCGGGGGGGCAAGCCCAGTGGCTGGTCGTGGCACATGTTTGCCACCACCGATGCGGCATGGGTGATCCGCGATATCACCCTGGACGGCAACACATTCCGCAACAGCCACAGCGTGGACAAGCGTCATGTGGTCGCCTACGGCGGTTACGGCGTGGCAGTGATGCGCGGCCGCTGGAAGTTCGCGGTAGCCCGCTACCACAGCACCCGCGAGTTCAATGGCCAGCGCGAAGCCCCGGTGTTCGGCAGCTTCACCATCAGCCGCTCGCTGTAAGCGAGGGGCTGATGGTGAAGCGGGTAGGTGCCGACCGTTGGTCGGCACACCGGATTGAATCGCTCGCTGTAAGCGAGCGGCTGATGGTGAAGCGGGTAGGTGCCGACCGTTGGTCGGCACACCGGATTGAATCGCTCGCTGTAATCCAGGGCTGCGTCCGCCGGGCATGGCCCGGCGCTACCCGATCGTGCGTCCGCCGGGCATGGCCCGGCGCTACCCGATCGCCGGTAGCGCCGGGCCATGCCCGGCGGGATCCCACGAAAAAGGCCGGCATTCGCCGGCCTCTTTCATTCACCGCAGCAGGCTGCGGATCATTCCGATTCCCACCACATCCAGAAGCTGTCCCACAGGCGCTTGAAGAAGCCGGCCTGCTCGACGGCGGCCACAGCCACCAGCGGCGCTTCGGCCACCAGCTTGCCATCCAGGGTGACCTTGACGGTGCCGATCTGCTGGCCAGCGGTGAACGGCGCTTCCAGGGTCTTGGGCACGTCGATGCTCGGCTTCAGGTCGTTGTAACGACCGCGCGGCACGCTGACCAGCATCGGTTGCGCCACGCCCAGCTGCACCTTGTCGGTGGTGCCCTTCCATACCTTGTGCTCGGCCACGGCCTTGCCCGGCTCGTACAGGCGGTGGGTCTCGAAGAAGCGGAAGCCCCAGTTCAACAGGGCCAGGCTGTCATCGGCGCGCTGCTTTTCCGACGCGCCGCCCAGCACCACCGCGACCAGGCGCTGGTCACCGCGCTGGGCCGAGCTCATCAGGCAGTAGCCAGCCTCGGAGGTGTGGCCGGTCTTGATGCCGTCCACGCTGCCATCGCGCCACAACAGCAGGTTGCGGTTGGGCTGCTTGATGGTGCCGACCTGGAATTCCTTGATCTTGTTGTAAGCGTAGGTTTCCGGGTAGTCGCGCACCATCGCGCGGCCCAGCAGGGCCAGGTCGTAGGCGCTGCTGTGATGGCCCGGGGCGGTCAGGCCGTGGGCGTTCACGAAGTGCGAGTTCTTCATGCCGATCTTGGCGGCGTAGCTGTTCATCAGCGAAGCAAAGGCTTCTTCGCTGCCGGCCACGTGCTCGGCCAGGGCGATCGCGGCGTCATTGCCGGACTGGATCGCCATGCCCTTTTCCATGTCTTCCAGGCGTGCGGTCTGGTTGACCGGGAAGCCGCTGTAGCTGCCGTCGGTGCCGGCACCACCTTCGCGCCAGGCGCGTTCGCTCATCATCACCTGGTCATCGGGACGGACCTTGCCGTTCTTGACCTCGGCGGCGATCACGTACGACGTCATCACCTTGGTGATGCTGGCCGGGGCCAGCTGCTCGTTGATGTTCTCGCCTGCCAGCACCTGGCCGGTAGCGTAGTCCATCAGCACCCAGGCCTTGGAAACGCTGGGTGCAGGCGCCGGCGGCGTGGCCACGGTGGCGGGGGCAGCAGCGGCGGCAGGCGCCGGGGTGGCCGGGGTCGGCAGCGGCGTCTGGGCGGAGGCCAGGCCCACCACCAGGGTGGCGGCCAGGGCAGTGGCGGCGGAACGGAAATTCATGGGACAGCAGGCTCCAGGGGACGGCCGGAAAATGAAGGATGGGGCGAGGTGGCCATTGTAAGGCCGAGGTGGCAAGGGCCGGCAGCACCGGCCCGGGCGGAATCAGTCCTTGACGATCTGTGGCGAGCCAAAGCCCAGACCCGAGATGCGCCCGGCAAGTTCCGCCGCGCTGGCATGGTCGCTGGCGGGTACCCGCAGGCGCCACAGGGTACGGCCACCGGCAGCGATGTCGCTGATGGTGGCACCGACGATGCCGGCAGCGTTGAGCTGGCCCATCGCCCGGTTGGCGTTGTCGCGGTTGGAGAAGCTGGCGACCTGCAGCATCACCGCGCCCACCACCTTCTGCGACAGGCTGAGGCTGCTGGCCGGGGCCGGGCTGCGCGGCGCGGCGGTGGCCACGACCTGCGCTGCCGGACGCGACGCGGGTGCGCTGGGCGGCAGGCTGCTGACCGCCACTTCCGGCATCGTGCTGACAGCGGCCTGGGTGGTAGCCGGCTGGCCGCGCTCGGGCGCGGCGTCGGCCGGCAGGCGCTTGACCAGTCGATCGATGTCGCTGTCGGCAACCGCACGTGCGGCGGGTGCGGGGCGTGCGCTGGCAACGGCAGCGGTGGCCGCAGCCGCTTCCGCAGCACGGCGTTCGCGGCGCGAGGGCTTCTGCGCCATCAGGTTGCCTTCGCCCGGCTGCAGCGCGCGCACTTCCACGTTGCCGGTACCGCGCTGGGTGATGCCCAGGCGCACAGCGGCGGCGTAACTGAGATCGACCACGCGGCCATCGTGGAACGGGCCGCGATCATTGACGCGCACGATCACCGATTCGCCGTTGTCCAGGTTGGTCACGCGGGCGAAGCTGGGCAGCGGCAGGGTCTTGTGGGCAGCGGTGAACTGGTACATGTCGTAGACCTCGCGGTTGGAGGTCAGGCGGCCATGGAACTTGGCGCCGTAGTACGAAGCGGTGCCGCGTTCAACGTAGTTGCGGGTGTCGTCGAGCACCTTGTACTGCTTGCCCAGCACCACGTAGGGCGACTTGTTGCCGATTGCCGAGCGATCCTCGTCGGTCACCACCGGCTCGGGAATGCAGGCCACGTTGGGCACGTAACTGGGCGTGGTGTCTTTCACGCCGGGCTTGTACAGGCCACCGGCGGTGTAGTTGCCACGGGTGGACAGGTCCTCGGTGGCCGCCGCGTACGGCGAGCCCTCCGGACAATGCGCCGGACGCCCGCCCTTGCCCTGCACCACCGTGCCGGACGGCTTGCCACCGTGTCCGGCGGTCGCCGGCTTCTTCGGCGCGCTGCTGCAGGCGGCCAGCGCGAGGACGATCAATCCAGGGACCAGCCATCTGATGTTCATGCCGGGGGCAGCTCCTGTCCGGCAATGGCCTGCGACAACTGGAACACGGCCATCGCGTACATCTTCGAGAGGTTGTAGCGGGTGATTGCGTAATAGTTCTGGAAGCCCAGCCAGTACTGCTTGCCGGTGCTGCCTTCAAGGGTGATCGGGGTGGCAGTGGCACCCGGCTGCACCGGCGCGCTGGGCTGGTAGCCGCGCTGGGCCAGGTCGGCCAGCGACCAGGTGGGCATCCACTCGGTCGGGTTGAACTCCTCGCGGCCGGCGGCGAGCGTGGCCGGCACGGCGACCTGGCCACCGCGCACCCAGCCGCCCTTCTTCACGAAGTAGTTGGCGATGGACGAGAACACGTCGTCGTAGCTGGTGAACAGATCACGGCGACCATCGCCATTGCCGTCCACGGCGTAATCGAGGTAGCTGGAGGGCATGAACTGGCCCATGCCCATCGCGCCGGCATAGCTGCCCTTGAGCGTGGTGATGTCCAGCTTTTCCTCGCGGCCCAGCTCGAACAGCTTGGCCAGTTCATCGCGGAAGAACAGCTCGCGGCGCACTTCGCGCTCCAGCTTGGCCGGGTCGCCACTGCGCGGGTAATAGAAGGCCAGGGTGTACAGCGCATCGAGCACGCGATGGCTGCCGGCATTCTTGCCGTAGCTGGTTTCCACGCCGATGATCGCCACGATCACTTCCGCCGGCACGCCGGTGCGCTGCTGCACACGGTCCAGTTCGGCGCGATGCTGGGCAAGAAACGCCTTGCCGCCATCGATGCGTGCCTTGCTGATGAACATCGGCCGGTATTCGTTCCACGGCTTGACCCGTTCGGCCGGCCGCGACATGGCGGCGATGATCGGCTGGCGCACCTGCGCCTGGTCGAGCACGTTGCGGATCTCGTCGGGCTTGAGGCCGTAGCGCTTGGCGGTGTCGGCAATGAATCTGGCGCGCGCGGTTTCGAACGGCACCGGGGTGAGATCGACCGGTGCTGCCGTGGCCGCGGTCGCTTCCGGCGCGGCCTCGGCCGGGCCGTGGGGCTTGGCCGCCGGGTGGCGTGGCGTACTGCTGGCCTGTGGCGAAGTCGGTGGGGACGTCGGCTGGGTCGCGCAGGCGACCAGGCCGAGGGTGAGCATGCAGGCCAGAGAACGTCGAATCATCACCGCAGGTTAGCAGGTCATGGATGAATTAAAACCCCTAACACCATGAATCACAACGATTTGCACGCGTTCAGCGCGAAATGTGAAGAGGCTGTGATTGACCTGCCCCATTCAGGCAGAGGTTGCCGGTTGCGTCCCCATCCCCGCAGACGCAACCGGCCGCCGGACCCGGTCGGTACCTGCGCGGCTGCCGCTCCCCAGTGGCAGTGCTCCGCGCTCCCTGTACCCGTTGGATCAGTACTGCTTTCCCATCCGACGCCCCTCGCGCTGCATCAAAGACGGCGCGCCATGCCGAACGGGCCGCCATTGTGCAGGCCGATTGCGACAAGTCCATTGATCAGGATCAACGCGGCGTCAAAATGTGAATTGGCGCCCACTTTTAATGGAACTTCGTCGTGAGTGGTGCCGACAGGAGGTGGTCTGAGAACGTTTGCACAACAGGGATTGCGCAGATTCAGCGGGCGCGCAGGGCGCCGGTGCATGGCGTGGACTGCTGTGCCCGCACAGCAGTCCACGCCATGAATTGCCAGAGCAACGCATTCGACGCGCCGCTGCTTGGTACCGGACGCATTGATGTTTCAGCAGCCTCCAAGCACTAGCTGACATCAGCCAGCGCTCGCAAGGTTTCCTTGGGGTTCTTCTTGATGACGTGAAGCAGGGCTCGCGCAGGGCCTGTTGGGTCACGGCGGCCCTGTTCCCAGTTCCGTAGTGTTCCGACTTCCACGTGGATGATGGTTGCGAACTTCTGCTGGGACAGGCCCGTGGCCTTGCGGATCTCGCGCACCTCCACAGGGCTGATGTAAAGCTCACGCGAGGGGCTCCGCTCTCCCTTGAGAATTTCATTGGCCTCGGACACGCTGCCCATCAGCTCAGCAAAAAGATTTTTGTCCATAGCTCACTTCCAGTTTTCAATGATGGACCGAAGCGCCTTCTTCTGCTCTGCGGTCAAGTTGTCCTGCTCGTTTTTGGGATATGCGAGAAGCAACACGATCTGTGAGGCCGAAGCGAAGTGGTAATAGATCACGCGTGCCCCACTTCGCTTGCCACGTCCTGGTAGCGCGACACGAATCTTCCTCAGTCCGCCCGTGCCCTCGATCAGGTCGCCCGATTCGGGGGCTTGGGCGAGGGTGTGCTGAAAGCCGCTGTACTGCGTATCCGTCATCAGTTCTTTGATGAGGCGCGTGAACGTCGGGGTCTCAATGAAGATCATGGCATGAATGTACGCCATTGGCGCACATGCGTCAATGGCGCACTTCAATGCACCACTTGGCACAACGGGCACTGTTTCAGCAGGCTCCTACGCGTGCACCGGCCGATGCCCCCGCACCGCCATCACCAGCCCGATCCCCGCCAGCAACGACACCGCCGAGGTGCCGCCATAACTGATCAACGGCATCGGAATGCCCACCACCGGCAGCAAGCCGGAAATCATCCCGCCGTTGACCAGCACGTACACGAAGAACGCCAGGCCGAGGCTGCCGGCCAACAACCGCGCGTGCGTGTCGCGTGCCTGCACCGCGATCGACAGGCAACGCCCGACCACGAACAGGTACAGGGCGAACACCACCACCACGCCGATCCAGCCGAACTCCTCGGCCAGTACCGAGAACGCGAAATCGGTGGTGTACTCGGGCAGGAAATCCAGCGTGGCCTGCGTGCCGTGCCCCCAGCCCCTGCCCTGCAGGCCACCGGAGCCGATGGCGATGCGCGATTGCAGGATGTTCCAGCCGGTACCCAACGGATCGGCAGCCGGATCCAGGAAGGTCAGCACGCGATTCTTCTGGTATTGCCGCAGCAGCCCGAACCAGGCCAACGGCGCAGCCACCGACACCGCGCCCAGTCCGGCCGCCACCCAGCGCCACTGCAGGCCCGCCAGCAGCAGGGCGAACACGCCGCTGGCGGTGACCAGGGTGGCCGTACCGAGATTGGGCTGCATCAGGATCAGCAGCGCTGGCACCCCGATCAGCACTGCGGCCGTCAGCACCGTGCGCGGCGATGGCGGCAACGGCTGGCGGTGCAGATACCAGGCCATCATCAACGGCAGGCTGAGCTTGAGCAGTTCCGAGGGCTGCAGGTAGAACACGCCCAGGTTGAGCCAGCGCTGCCCGTACTTGCCGGTGCCGATCACGTACACCGCCATCAGCGGCAGCATCGACAGTGCATAGATCGCCGGCGTCCACGCGCGCAGGCGCAGCAACGAAACCCGCGACAGCAGCCACATCGCCACCAGGCCACCGGCAAAGCGCATCGCCTGCCCGTGCACCGGCCCGTTCACGCTGTGCAGCACCGCCAGGCCTGCGCCCATCAGGATCAACAACGCGATCAGCAACGGCAGATCGATCGTGCGCAGCGCCTCACGGCAGCCACCAAGCATTCGTTTCCATTTCACCGGCGGCACGGTAGCAACCGGCGCTTTCGCGAAGCTGTCAGCGCTGTTTGACGCTATCGACTCCTTCGGCGACACCTGCCTTGGGCGACCGGATTCTCCGGGTTTCAAACAATTCTGATTGGAGCCGCAAGGGCCCCGTGCACATCATGTGCGGCCACCGACAACGGGTGGCACGGGACTCCAATCCCGTTTGATAGATGCGTTGTTTACGCTTGCCAGCCGGCGTCGCTTTTTCCTTGTTGAGCGGCGTCGGCTGGCAATCCGTCCGTGCGTCTTTGGCGGGCGGTGCGTGGAGGGACTCGTGCCCGCCGGCGTTCCAGCGTCTATCACCGGTATTGGAGCCACGCATCGCCTGCCACCCTCGCCTCCACGCGGGGTGGCCCTTGCCGACCGCACGAGGACCCCGCCATGTCCGCTTCCACCTACCCGTACCTGTTCGCCACGCTGGGCGAGGCTGCTCACCAGCTGCCGCATGACATCGCCCGCGCGCTGGAAACCACGCTCACCGCAACGCAGGCCGCCAACGCGCCCGGCGGCCCTACCCTGCTGGACTGCCTGCAGCGCATCGGCCAAGTGGAAGCGGCAGATGGCCAGCCGTGGCCGAGCAAAGGGCGAACGCAGGCGCAGTGCATGGCGATGGCGCGCATCGACCGCGCCAATGCCGGGCTGACCTTCCTGCTGGAACTGCTGCACGCCAGCGAACGCGTGCGCGTGGACGGCGACGACACGCAGCATCTGCCCGACGACGCCCGCGAAGGCCTGCTGCTGGCCTGCCGAGGACTGTCGGAATATGTGGGCGTGCAGCTGCAGGCCGCGTGATGCGCACGTCGCTGTGCCCTCGCCTGCCTCTCGTACAGCGCATGCCGGCCCTGAGCCGAGCATGGCTCGGCACTACAAAGAGCGAAGCGACCCGCTTCTGCTCTGCTTTATTTCTCTTTGCGTGGGTGGCCACCGCAGGAAACTGTCAGAGGCCGGGCGCGGTGGGTTCGCGGGGGTGTCCGCGGCATGGATGCCGCGGCCAAGCCCCCCCGCGAATCCACCCCGCCCGGCCAACCACGGCTGTTGCTTTCAGCAACCACCCACGAGGGGCTGCGCCGATGGCTGGAAACTACCCGTAACCGCCGTGCACCGGGTTATGACTGCGCACCGCCATCACCAACCCGAACCCGGCCAGCAGCGACACCGCCGACGTACCGCCGTAACTGATCAACGGCATCGGCACGCCCACCACCGGCAGCAGGCCGGAAATCATCCCGCCGTTCACCAGTACATAGACGAAGAACGCCAGACCCGTGGCACCGGCCAGCAGGCGTGAGTACGAATCGCGCGACTGGCTGGCGATCCACAGGCAGCGCCCGATCACCACCAGATACAACGCCAGCACCAGCGCCACACCGATCCAGCCGAACTCCTCGCTCAGCACCGAGAATGCGAAGTCGGTGGTCTGCTCGGGAATGAAATTCAGGTGCGACTGCGAGCCTTCGCCCCAGCCCTTGCCATCGAAACCGCCGGAACCAATGGCGATCTTCGACTGGATGATGTTCCAGCCCGCACCCAGCGCATCCATTTCCGGGTCGAGGAACATCATGATGCGGTCCTTCTGGTACGGCCGCAGCAACCAGAACCAGGCGACCGGCGCCACCGCTGCCACACCGCCCACGCCCAGTCCCACCCACCACCACGGCAGGCCCGCCAGCAGCAACACGAACACACCACTGGCGGCGATCAGCACGCCGGTGCCGAAGTCCGGCTGCAGCATCACCAGCCCGGTAGGCACACCGATGATCACCATCGCCACCAGCACGGTGTTCAAGCGCGGCGGCAGCGGCATCCTGTGCAGGTACCAGGCCACCATCATCGGCAGGCTGACCTTGAGCAGTTCGGCCGGCTGCAGGTAGAAGAACTTCAGGTCCAGCCACTGCCGGCCGTACTTGCCCGTGCCCAGCACGAACACCGCCAGCAACGGGATCATCGAGATGGCGTAGATCAGTGGCGTGGCCGAGCGGATGCGCAGGATCGGCACCCGCGAGATGCCCCACATCGCCGCCAGGCCCACGGCAAAGCGCACGCCCTGTGCCATCACCAGGCTGTCGCCGCCAGCACTCTTCAGGGTCGCCAGGCCGATCACCATCAGCGCGCCCAGGGCCAGGCACAGCAGCCAGTCGAGGCTGCTGAAGAACCGCTGCAGCATTTCCCCGGCCCAACGCAGGAACGCGCTCATCGGGCGCCCTCCGCAGCAACCGTGGGACGTGACGTGGCCGGCAGTGCCGCAGAAGGATGCGTGGCCGGAGCAGGTGCAGGTGCCGGCGGCGGTATACCGACCACGACCGCATGCTCGCCCAGCTGCGCCGCAGCCGCGTCGCCGGCCTGGCGCGCACCCACGTCTTCGTTGTCGAACGCGGTGGCGCCGATCGCGGTCGTACCGCGTTCGCTGTCCAGCGGCTGCATGCCTTCGGGCATCTTGCCCAGCAGCCAGGCATCGAACACCTTGCGAGCGATCGGCGCGGCTGCCGAACCACCGTAGCCGCCGCCCTCCACGGCAATCGCCACGGCGATGACCGGGTTGTCGGCCGGTGCGAAGCCAACGAACAGCGCGCGATGGCGCAGGTGCATCGGCAGGCTCTTCGGGTTCACCGCAGCGGTACCACGGCGGCTGATCACCTGTGCGGTACCGGTCTTGCCCGCCATCACATACGGTGCGCCGGCCGCTGCGCGCGCGCCGCTGCCACCGGGCTGCATGGTGCCCATCATGCCCTCGCGCACGGCCTGCAGGTTGCTCGGGGTCGGGCTGATCGGCTTGCTCTCGCCCTGCGGCATGGGCGTCCAGTCCGCATCGAAGCCGGCCCGCTGCTGCATCACCAGGTGCGGCTGGCGCAGCTGCCCGTTGGCAATGCCGGCCACGCCGTGCACCAGCTGCAACGGGGTGACCTTCCAGTCGCCCTGGCCGATGCTGGCGTTGACGGTGTCGCCGGGATACCAGCGCTCCTTGCGTGATTTGTACTTCGATGCCGGCGACGGCAGGATGCCGCCGATCTCGCCGGTCAGGTCGATGCCGGTCGGCTGGCCGAAGCCGTAGTAGCCCATGTAGTGGTCGAAACGCTCGATGCCCATGTCCAGGGCCAGCTTGTAGTAGTACGTATTGACCGACTGGGTGATCGACTTGCGCAGATCGGTCCAGCCATGGCCGCCACGGTTGGCATCGCCCCAGCCCCTCGAGGTGCCGGGCAGGTAGAACATGCCGGTGGAAAGAATCTTGTCTTCGGGCCGGCGCACCCCGCTGTCCAGGCCGGCCAGGCCGATCAGTGGCTTGATGGTCGAACCGGGGGCCACGCCACCCAGCACCAGGCGGTTGAACTGCGGCCGCGAGGGATTCTCGTTGAGCGCCTTGAAGTCGGCGTGCGAGATGCCGTTGACGAACAGGTTGGCGTCGTACGACGGCAGGCTGACCATCGCCAGCACTTCGCCGGTGCGCGGGTCCATCGCCACCGCGGCACCTTCGAACTCGCCGAAGGCGGCCACCATCGCCCGTTGCAGGTCGGCATCGATCGACAGCCGCAGGTCGGCGCCGGACTGCGCGGCGACACGGCCGATGGTGCGGATCGCGCGGCCCTGCACGTTGGTCTCGACCTGTTCATAGCCGACCTTGCCGCGCAGCTCCTGCTCGTAATAGCGCTCCAGGCCGGACTTGCCGATGTGGGTCAGCGCGGCATTGCCCTCGCCGAGGATCTCCAGGTCCTTGTCGTCGACCCGGCCGACGTAGCCGATGATGTGCGCGAACAGGTCGCCATAGGGATAGCGACGGGTCAGGTACGGCTCCAGCTCGACGCCGGGAAAACGCCAGCGGTCCACGGCGAAGCGCGCCATTTCCTCATCGCTCATGCGCAGCTTCAGCGTGACCGGCAGGAACTTGCGGCGCGCCTTGCGCGACTTGTTGAACGCTTCCAGCTCTTCCGGACTGATCTGGATGATCTTCGCCAGCCCTTCCAGGGTGGCGTCCATGTCCTTGACCTTGTCCGGGGTGATGTCCAGGCGGAAGGCCGGCACGTTCTCGGCCAGCAGGCGGCCGTTGCGGTCGTAGATCATGCCGCGCCCGGGCACCACCGGCCGCGGCTTGATGCGGTTGGCTTCGGAACGGGTGGCGTAGATGTCGTGGTCCAGCACCTGCAGCTTGAAGTACCAGCCGCCCAGCCCCAGCAGGCAGACCAGTACGCCGAAGAAGCCCAACGCCGCACGGCGCCGGAACTGTTCGGCTTCGGCGTGCGGATTCTTGACCTGGCGGCGCGGCAGCATGGCTCAGCGCCCGCGCTTGCCGAAGCGCACCGCGTCCAGCAGCACGAACACCAGCGGCCACAGGCCCATGCCCAGCAACGGTGCCCACCAGTACGACCACGGCAGGGTCGGCTCGCCCACCATGATGTGGACCAGCGCGCTGACGATGCGATCGTTGAACAGCAGGCCGCCGATGGCCAGCATCTGCTGTGACATCGGGAAGAAGCGGATGCGTGCGCGGAAACGCTGCAGGATGAAGGCCAGCATCACCAGGCGCAGCGCTTGTTCGCCCAGTACACCGCCATACAGGAGGTCAGCGACGACACCGCTGGCGAAGGCGATGCCGAGGCCGACCCGCTCGGGCGTTTCGATGACCCAGTAGGCCAGCACCAGCGCCAGCCAGTACGGACGCAGCGGCTGCAGCAGCGCCGGCAACGGCAGCAGGCCCAGCAGCAGGGCCACCACCAGGCTGGCCGGCAGCACCCAGCGATTATCGCGAAGGCGGCTCATCGCTGCGCCTCCGGCTGCGGTTGGGTGGGCTGCGGTTGCCGGCCAGCGGCCGGCACTACCGGGGAGCTGGCTGGGGGAGAGCCCCCCTCTTGTTGAGGGGGGCGCGCCGAAGGCGCGGGGGTAAGGGAGGATGCGCGGGCAGCCGGGCTCGTCGCAGACGAGGACGGCTGCCGGCCAGCGGCCGGCACTACCGTGGAGGGCGGCGGCGTCGAAGGCGCAGTCGGTGCGGTACCGGTCGGCAGCGTTGTGGCATCGGCCGGGCCACCGGGAGCGGCTTGTTCCATCTGCAGGCGCAGGTTCGGCGGAATACGGATCGCCGCGCCGGGGCGCAGCAGCAGCACGTCGCGGCCGCGATCAAGCTGAGCGGCCGGCTTCAGTTCGCCCACCAGGAAGGCGTGGGTATCGTCCGGGCGCAGGCCGGTGATGGTGCCGACCGGGAACCCGGCCGGGAACCGGCCACCAAGGCCGGACGTGACGATCTCGTCGCCCACTTCCACGCCGGCGCTGAGCGGGATGTCGCGCAACTCCAGCTTGTCGCCGCGGCCGTAGACGATCAGGCGCACGCCATTGCGGGCCACGGTCACCGGCACCGCATGGTCGGGGTCGGTCAACAACAGCACGGTGGCGTTGCCACCGGTCACGCTGATCACCTGCCCCATCAGGCCGCCGGCGTCGATCACCGCCTGGCCGACGTGCACGCCTTCGCGGCTGCCAGCGTCCAGCACCAGGCGCTGCTTGACCGGGTCCAGGTCGATGTCCAGGATCGGCGCCAACTGCACGTCCAGGCCACTGCGCTCGGCCACGTTCAGCAGTTCGCGCAGCTGGGCGTTGTCCAGTGCGGCGGTCTGCAGGCGGGTCAGGCGGGCGTTGGCCAACAGCAGCTGGTTGCGCAGCTCACGGTTTTCGGTCACCAGCTGGCCGTGGCTGGCAGCGGTGTCACGCACTTGCCCGCCGAGCTTGCCGGGCAGGCCGGCCAGCGCCCACACCGGCTGCACCAGGCTGTTGGCCTGCTCGCGCAGGCGCGCCAGCCAGCCGGCCTGGTCGTCGAGGACGATCAAGGTGATTGCCAGTGCAAGATAGGCCAGCAGCCGCAGCGGGCTGGCGGCATCACCGGATCGGGAAGCGACGGGAGGTCCGGCGTAGGGCGGCACGGCAACGATTCAACTGGCAGAAGGCGAAAGGGAAACACGCGGGCGCCCCGCCGGTGCCGACCCGCCAACGTGGCGGGCCGCACCCCGGAGGGGCGCTGCGGGCGCAAGCAGCCGGGACGGCTTATTCCGGCGCAAAGAACTCGTTGCCGTGCATGTCCACCAGTTCCAGCGCACGACCGCCACCACGGGCAACGCAGGTCAGCGGGTCATCGGCCACCTGCACGTGCAGGCCGGTTTCCTCGGAGATCAGGCGATCCAGGTCGCGCAGCAGGGCGCCACCACCGGTCAGCACGATGCCGCGCTCGGCGACGTCGGCACACAGTTCCGGCGGGGTCTGCTCCAGCGCCAGCTTGACCGCGCTGACGATGCCCGACAGCGGCTCGTGCAGGGCTTCGAGCACCTCGTTGGAGCTGATCTTGATCATCTTCGGCACGCCCTCGGCGAGGTTGCGGCCGGAGATTTCCATCTCGATCACTTCCGCCTGCGGGTAGGCGCAGCCCAGTTCGACCTTGATGCGTTCAGCGGTGGCTTCACCGATCAGCATGCCGTGGTTGCGGCGCACGTAGTTGGTGATCGACTCGTCGAAGCGGTCGCCGCCGATGCGTACCGATGCCGAATAGACGATGCCGTTGAGCGAGATCACCGCCACTTCGGTGGTGCCGCCGCCGATGTCGATGACCATCGAGCCACGGGCTTCGGTGACCGGCATGCCGGCGCCGATCGCGGCCGCCATCGGCTCTTCGATCAGGAACACGTCGCGGGCACCGGCCTCCTCGGCCGATTCCTTGATGGCGCGGCGCTCGACCTGGGTCGAACCGGCCGGCACGCAGACCAGCACGCGCGGGCTCGGGCGCAGGAAGCGCGACTTGTGCACCTTCTTGATGAAGTGCTTGAGCATCGCCTCGGTGTAGGTGAAGTCGGCGATGACGCCATCCTTCATCGGGCGGATGGTGGTGATGTGGCCCGGGGTACGGCCCAGCATCTGCTTGGCCTCGGCGCCGACGGCAGCCACGGAGCGGGTACCGCCGATGGCACGGTCCTGGCGCACGGCGACCACGGACGGCTCGTTCAGCACGATTCCCTGCCCACGCACATAGATGAGGGTGTTGGCCGTGCCCAGGTCGATGGACAGGTCATTGGAGAACATGCCGCGCAGTTTCTTGAACATCTGGGAGTTGATCCTGAGGGGTGTCGCGCCCAACGCGGGATGGCGAAAAAATGGGCAGAAATCGAGGTCGACAAGCCTAGCAACCCGCCTGCCGCCGAGCAAGGAGAAAACTAGCTGAACCCGCGCCTTCACAGGCTTTCGGCCTGATCGGGCATCACCCGGTTCTGGCCCTGAGCGGCACCAGCGGGTAACCTTTGCGCCGTCGGGCGCCCAAGGGCGCCGTTTGCTTGCCTGCCGAAGTGGGCCGGCCCACCCCAAAATTCACCGCATAGGCTTACATCGATGTCCGCTCTGATCTGTGGTTCTCTTGCCTTCGACACCATCATGGTGTTTCCGGACCAGTTCAAGAATCACATCCTGCCGGACAAGGTGCACATCCTGAACGTGTCCTTCCTGGTGCCGCGCATGCGCCGCGAGTTCGGCGGCTGCGCCGGCAACATCGCCTACAACCTGCACCTGCTGGGTGGCGACCCGATTCCGATGGGCACGGTGGGTTCGGACTTCGGCCCGTACCGCGAACACTTCGATGCGCTGGGTATCGACCTCACCCGCGTGCGCGTGATCGATGAGCTGTTCACCCCCCAGGCGTTCATCACCACCGACCACGACAACAACCAGATCACCGCCTTCCACCCGGGCGCGATGATGCGTTCCTACGAAAACCACGTGCGCGACGTGCCGGGCGTCAGCCTGGGCCTGGTCGGCCCGGACGGCCGCGAAGGCATGATCCAGAACGCGCTGGAATTCCACGAAGACGGCGTGCCCTTCATCTTCGACCCGGGCCAGGCGATGCCGCTGTTCAACGGCCCGGAACTGCGCGAATTCATCGAGCAGGCCGATTACGTGGTGGTCAACGACTACGAGTCGAACCTGCTGCAGGAACGCACTGGCTGGAACGAGAAAGAGATCGTCAGCCGGGTCAAGGCCTACATCACCACCCGCGGCCCGAAGGGCGCAGTGATCCACACCCCGGAAAAGAGCTATGACATCCCGCCGGCGCACGAGCGCCGCGTGGTCGATCCGACCGGCTGTGGCGACGCGTTCCGCGCCGGCCTGATCTACGGCATCCAGAAGGGCTTCGACTGGCTGACCATCGGCCGCATGGGCAACCTGATGGGCGCGCTGAAGGTCGAGCACCCGGGCACCCAGAACCAGCGCTTCACCTTCGATGAGTTCAACGAGCAGTTCAAGCAGCAGTTCGGTTACGCGTTGAGCGTGTAAGCGAACTGCCCGCGCACTCCACCCGATGCGCCGGGGGGAATGCCACCGGCACGTGTCGACCTTGGTCGACACTGCCGGCCAGCGACCGGCTCCGCTCTGGTAGCGCCG
>NZ_JBQOIF010000035.1:0-32477 GCF_052665395.1 Stenotrophomonas sp. 3(2025)
CCCCCCCCCCCCCCCCCCCCCCCCCCCCCCCCCCCCCCGCGGCGGCCCCCCCCCCCCCCCCCCCCCCCCCCGACCCAACCCAGCATCTGCTTTCAGCGACCTCCCACGAGGGGCTGCGCCGTTCGCTGGAAACCTAGGCGACCGCCTCGACCACCAGCGCACTGCCCTGCACCGCCACCACCCGCACCAGCGTGCCGGCCGGCAACTCCGGCCCACTCACCTGCCACGACGCGTCGTCGATGCTGACCCTGCCCTGCCCGGCAACGATGCCCTGCTGCAAGGGCACCACCCGCCCGACCAGTTGTTCAGCACGGCGGTTCAGCAGCGGCGCGTCGCTCTGCCGCGCACGCGGCTTGCCCAAGTGCCGGTAGCACTGGATCGACAGCACGCTCAGCACCACGAAAGCGACCACCTGCCACAGCACCGGGATATCGGCGAACACCGCTACCAGTGCGAACACCGCCGCCGCACCGATGCCGATCCACAGCATGAACGCGCCGGGCGCCAGCGCTTCGGCGGCGAACAGCAGCAAGGCCAACGCACCCCAGGCAACGACTTCCCAGCGCATGTCAGCCTCCGATCGGTGGCGGCCGCTTTGACGGCGGCCGGGTTTGCTGGTTGGACAGGGCCTGCTTGGCCAGCTCGGCCACGCCGGCGATCGAACCGATCACTCCGCTGGCCTCCATCGGCATCAGCACCAGCTTCTGGTTCGGCGACGTGGCCAGTTCCTTGAACGCTTCCACATACTTCTGGGCGATGAAGTAGTTGATGGCCTGGACGTCGCCGTCGGCAATCGCCGCCGACACCACCTGGGTCGCCTTGGCTTCGGCTTCGGCCAGGCGCTCGCGCGCTTCGGCGTCGCGGAATGCGGCCTCGCGCCGCCCCTCCGCCTCCAGCACCGTGGCCTGCTTCTCGCCTTCGGCACGCAGGATCTCGGATTGCCGAGAACCTTCCGCCTCGAGGATCTGCGCGCGCTTCTCGCGCTCGGCCTTCATCTGCCGTGCCATCGCATCGAGCAGGTCGCGCGGCGGCTGGATGTCACGGATCTCGATGCGGTTGACCTTCACGCCCCACGGGTTGGTCGCATGGTCGACCACGCTCAGCAGCTTGGCGTTGATCACCTCGCGCTGGCTGAGCGATTCATCCAGGTCCATCGAGCCGATCACGGTACGGATGTTGGTCTGCACCAGGGCGATCATCGCCACTTCCAGCACCGATACCTCGTAGGCGGCCTTGGCCGCGTCCAGTACCTGGAAGAACACCACGCCATCGACGCGCACGGCGGCGTTGTCCTTGGTGATCACTTCCTGGCCGGGCACGTCCAGCACCTGTTCCATCATGTTCACCTTGCGCCCCACCCCGTAGACGATCGGGATCAGGAAATGCAGGCCGGGCGACATGGTGTGGGTGTAACGGCCGAACCGCTCGACGGTCCATTCATAGCCCTGTGGCACCATCCGCACTGCCTTGAACAGGATGACCACGGCCACCAAGGCCAGCACCGCGCTGAAGAACATGGTCGGGAACATCGCGCTTTCCTTATGGGAGACGTCCGGAGCCCAGCATAGCGCGTGGATGCAGGCGATGCGGGTACCGCACGTTCCAGCCGAAAGCAGCCGGGCGTGGCCCGGCGCTGCAGGATGAACCCGGTCAGATCCGGGTCGTGGCCAGGAAGCGCTCGCGGTCCTGCTGGGTCTGCCGGCGGATCTCGGCCAGCGCCTGGCTTTCGGTCGCCTCCAGCATCGCCTCGAACAGGCGCTGGAAGTGATGGCGCATCGCATTGCGCGCAGCGACGGGATCGCGCGCGCGCAGCCCCTCGAAGATCGCCATGTGCTCGTCGGCGCGGCTGGCACCATCGTCATGGCACACCCGTGCATAGACCTCGGTCACCCGCGGCAGCTCGCTGCGCATGCGCCAGATCTGCTGCACGAAATACTCGACCACCGGGTTGCCCGACAGGCGGGCGATGGCCAGGTGGAAGCGGCGGTCGTAGTCGCCGGCCTCTTCATCGGTAAGGTCACGCCGGCACAGCGCTTCAGCCAGCACCTGCAGCTCGGCGATGCCGGCCTCATCGATATTGCTTGCCGCCAGCGCTGCGGCTTCCGCCTCGAACACGGCACGCGCCGCGGTCAGGTCGAAGGCGCTGATATCGGGCAGCCCGCCGGCAGCCTGGGCCGGGCGCGGCTTCACATAGACGCCCGAACCGATGCGGATCGCGATCCAGCCCTGCGCTTCCAGGGCGATTTCCGCCTCGCGGATGGTGACCCGGCTGACGCCGAAGCGTTCGGCAAGTTCACGTTCGCCCGGCAGGCGCGAACCCGGCGGATATTCGCCATCCTCGATCAGCTTGCGGAGCTTGGCGGCGATGGTCTGGTAGAGACGGTTGGCGGACATGCGGCTGACCCTTGGCGGTTCCCTCCGGGCCCGTCCCCGGCCACCGGGCACGGTGCGGGTCCGGTTGGAGCGACGGCGCGACCATTGGCCGCGCCGCCCTGTTCAGAACTTGTATCGTACACCGAAATACGCGCGCCGCCCGTAGCTCACCACCTCGCGGAAATTCCCGTAAAGCGGCTGGTACGCCACGCGTGGCTCGTTGGTCAGGTTCATCAGTTCCAGCGACAACGACAGCTGCTTGTTCACCCGGTAGCGCAGGCGCAGGTCGACGCTGGTGTTGTCATCGTAGTAGCGGTTCTGCTGCGCCGTGTTGCCGGTGAAGTCCTGGTAATAGTGCGAACGGAACTTGCCGATGGCCTGGATGTTGAAGCGGCCCACATCCCAGTAGACGGATCCGGACAGCACATGCCGCGAGAATCCGCTCAGGCCGGCCGGCGGAACGATGGCCGGAATGATCGATCCATCGGCGGCCAACTGCTCGCCCAACCGCGAATCCTGCGTCTGGTAGTCGGCGTCGGCATAGTTGTAGCTGACCTTGAAGCCGAGGCCATCGAACGGCTTGGGCAGGTACGAGAACCGGTGGGTGGCACTGAGCTCGATACCGGTCAGGGTGCTGTCTTCATCGGTGGTCACCTGCTGGCGCACCGGCACGGTCACCGTCTGTCCGTTGAGGGTGTAGGTCTCCGGCACCAGCGCGGTGGCGGTGCCGCCGTTGAACTGCTTCCAGTACACCGCACCGGCCAGCAGCGTGTCCGGGTTCGCATACCACTCAAGCGAGACATCGCCGTTCCAGGACATAAGCGGCTGCGCAGCCGGATTGCCGCTGGCACTGATGTCGTCCAGCGCGTCGGCCAGGCCGGTATAGGTGGCATCGCTGCTGACATTGATGGTTCGCCCGGCACCGAGTGCGGCGATATCCGGGCGTGACATTGCCCGGTACGCGCCAACCCGCAGCAACAGGTCCGGCTTCAGCTCGAACGCGGCATTCAGGCTTGGCAGCAGCTTGTCGTTGCCCGCCTTGAACACCTGGGTGGTGAAATCACCAGTGGGTTGCAGGCGGATCGTGCCGTCGCCGTTGTCGATGACCGCCAGGTCGGTGCGCACGCCTTCCGAACGCACGTCGGTCTTGACCCAGCGCAGGCCGACATTGCCGGTGACCGGCAGTCCGAACAGCGTGCTGCTGAATTCACCCATCAGGTACAGCGCGCGGGTTTTCTCGGTCACATCGACGTTGTTCGGGTCCTGGAAGTCCGGGTCCAGGCCACTGTCGCTGGTGCCGCGGAAGGACGCGTAGAGGCAGCTCGGATCGAAGTACGCCCACGAGGAGATCGTATTGCCGCTGGCCGCATCCATGAAATCGTCCTGCGGGAACGGTGCACGGCAGGCACGGTTGGCGGCAATGATCTTCGCCTTGTCGGCCGCTACGCGCTGGTCGTAGTCGGTCACCAGGGTGTTGTCGCGCAGGCGGTAGTCGGCCTGGCTGGCGCGCACGCCGCCCTTGATGCGGGTGAAGAAACCGGACTCGGGCATGAAGCTGGCATCGAAGCGGCCGGCCTTGATCTTGTGGTCGTTCTCGGTCGCGCTGGAGGTCACCCGCGCCGCGCCGGTGTAGGCATCCCAGTTGTTCGGGTCGAAGTTCGGCGCCAGCGCGACGCTCGGCACCTCGCCATGCCAGTCCCAGTCGTAGTCGACATAGCCGGTGGCGCCGCTGCTGATGCCCGGCACGATGGCATTGTCGACGTCGCGCTGGTTGGCGCGCAGCCGGGTCATGCGCTCGCTGTCCAGGCGGTTGGTATGCGAATAGGAAAGATCGGTGGACAGCTCCCAGGCCGGGCTGGGGCGCAGGATCAGATTGAGGCCACCACCGGTGTATTCCTCGCCGCGCCAGTAGCGGTTGGAGGTCGAATCGATGGACGTGCTGCCATGCAGGTGGCGGACGATGCCGTCCTCGTCCACCTCGCGCTGGGTGATGCCGCGTCGTGCATTGGACAGGCTCAGGTCGCTGCGGTCCTCGTCCCAGTTGCGCTCGGTATGCTCGAAATCGAGGTTGACCTCGACCACGTCGTTGGGCCGCCATTGGATCGCCGCGAATTCGCTCTGGCGATCATTGCGTTCCTGCTTCAGGCGATAGATGCGGCTGCTTGGCACCAGGTAGTACGGCGCGCCGTTGGCGATGGCCTGGGCGCTGACTTCATTGCAGTTGGCATTGGCCACGTTCTGCCTGCCATCGCAGGCATACCAGGTGGAGCCGCTGGTGATGCTCTCCTCCGGATCGGTGCCCTCCAGCCGCTGGATGCCCAGCGAGATGCCGAGCTTCTGGCCGTTGCCGAATTCGAACTGGTCGATGTAGCTGGCGGTACCGCGATAGCCGATGCCATCGTCGTCGCGGTACTTCTTGTCATACTCGGCCCAGCTGCCGCGCAGATCGATCTGCGCCGAGCGCTTGCCGTACTCCAGCGGTTTGACCGTCTCCAGCCCGATGGTGCCGGCGACACCGCCTTCGATGATGTCGGCACGCTGGGTCTTGTAGATCGCCACCGTATTGATCAGCTCGGCCGGGAACATGTTGAAGTTCACCGAGCGGTCGCCGCTGCCGTTGGTGATCTCGCGGCCGTTGAAGTTGGTGCTGCTGAGGAAGGCACCGAGACCGCGGATCGAGATTTCCGATGCGCCGGTCTTGTCGCGGGTCGAGGCGGCACCGGTCAGCGTTTCGATCGCATCGGCCAGCGATGGCGCGGGCAGGTCGCCGATGTCATCGGCCGACAACACATCGGCGATCACCGTGTCGTCGCGTTTCTTGTTGATCGAGCTCTGCATCGATTCGCGGATGCCGGTGACCTGGACCTGGTCCAGGGTGGTGGCGTCCTGCCCGGAACCGCTGCCGGCAGACTGCGCCTGCACGGCCGGCGAAGCCGCCAGCGCAGCGAGCAGTGCCACGATCAGCGGTGTGGGTGACAACGGTGTACGACGTACAACTCCGGCTGGTTGCCGCATGGTTTTCCTCCTCCCAAAGGATCGCCCGGACGGTAGGCGTGGGACGCAGCTTCGACACGCCGACACAGAAATGTCAACCAACTGGACTGGATTTTTCGTAATACCTTTGATTCATACCGGTTGCCCGGCATTTCATGTGCTGATGCAGCATGACTTTGCGCACAACGTGGCTTACAACACACCTACCAAGTGGTATGCACACCCACTCCGAAACCGCGGCATCGCCGTCTCTGGAAGGACTTCATGCGCATTCAACCGACTTCGCACCGCCTTTCGAAACCCACCCTTGGATATTGCCTGGCAATTGGACTGGCAACCTGCCTGACCAGTTTGCCGGCGAACGCTGCAAGCTGGCTGGTCCATGATGCCGCCGAGTTCGCCACCGCCGCTGCCGCCCTGCAACCCGGCGATGAAATCGTGCTGGCCGATGGCACCTGGACCGATGCGCGCCTGCTGCTGAAGGGCCAGGGCACCGCCGCCGCCCCGATCGTGCTGCGCGCGCAGACGCCGGGCAAGGTGATCCTCAGCGGGGGGTCGGACCTGCGCCTGGCCGGCAGCTACCTGCAGGTCTCCAACCTGGTATTCCGCAACGGCTACACCCCGGGCGACGCCGTGGTGGCGTTCCGCGAGTCGAGCAAGGCAGTGGCCAGCCACAGCCGCGTCACCGGCCTGGTCATCGATGACTACAGCAACCCCGATGGCAGCGACCAGGACTACTGGGTGTCGCTGTACGGCAGCAACAACCGCCTCGACCACAGCCAGCTGCGCGGCAAGACCAACGCTGGCCCGACGGTGGTGGTGGTGCGCGATGCCACCCAGGGCCTGGACAACCGGCACCGCATCGACCACAACTGGTTCGGCCCGCGGCCAGCGCTGGGCGTCAATGGCGGAGAGACGATCCGCGTCGGCACCAGCGACACCTCGCTGAGCGATTCCAACAGCACGGTGGAGAACAACTGGTTCGAGGGCTGCGATGGCGAGACCGAGATCGTCTCCAACAAGTCCGGCGGCAATACCTTCCGCGGCAACGTGTTCTATCGTTCGGCCGGCGCGCTGACCCTGCGCCATGGCAACGGCAACCGGGTGGTCGACAACCTCTTCCTCGGCGACGACAAGGCCGGCACCGGCGGCGTGCGCATCATCAATGCCGACCAGACCGTCAGCAACAACTACTTCGAACGGCTGGCCGGCTCCAGCAACCGCTCGGCACTGGCGGTGATGGATGCACAGGCCAATCCGCCGTTGTCCGGCTACGCGCCGGTGGTCAACGCGACCATCAGCCGCAACACCTTCGTCGACGTGGCGAAGATCAGCTTCGGTGTGGGCCATGACGAAACCAAGGGCATCGTGGTCGCCGCCAGCAACAGCCACTTCAGCGGCAACCTGATCGTCAACCGCACCAGCAAAAATCCACCGAATGCGGCCAGTTCGCTGGCCGGTATCGCCTTCAGCAACAACGTGCAGTCGCCGCAGGCCAGCAGCGTGTTCCCGGGCGGGGTGAGCAGCGCCAGCATTACCCTGCAGCAGGCCGCCAGCAGCCTGTGGGTGCCGGCAACGCCCCTGCCCACCATCGGCGCCGATCCGGCGCTGGCAATGACCCCGCGCGAACAGACGGGGGTGGACTGGTATCCCAAGGTGGGCGAGGTTGCCCTGTCACGCACCAGCACCGGAGTTGATCGATGAGGTTGCAGCCGCTGTCCCTTTGTTCCCACCGTCTGGCGCTCGCCCTCGCCCTGGCCGCTCCCTTCGCCCTGTTGCCGACGGCACCGCTGCATGCGGCACCTGCCGCAGCCGCGCGACAAGGCGATACCGCGCCGGTACTGGTGACCGCCGCGCAGTGGCAGCAGATGGCCAGCGAAGGCAGCCGCTATCCGTGGTTCGCCAAGGAACAGGCGCGTACGCAGAAATCGCTGCAGAAGATGATGAAGGCCGGCATCGATGTGCCGGTGCCGAAGGACAAGGGCGGCGGTCGCACCCATGAGCAGCACAAGCGCAACTACCAGGCACTGCTGGCCGCCGGCACCCTGTACCGGCTGAGCGGCGACAAGGCCTATGTCGCCTATTCGCGCGACATGCTGCTGCAGTACGCCAAGCTCTACCCGACCCTCGGCCCGCATCCGGAAGGACGCGGGCAGATTCCCGGCCGGGTGTTCTGGCAGGTGCTGAACGATTCGGTCTGGCTGGTCAACGCCATCCAGGGCTACGACGCGATCCGCGATGCGCTGTCGCCGCAGGATCGGCAGACCATCGAATCGCAGGTGTTCCGGCCGATGGCCGAGTTCCTGGCCAGCGAGCCGAAGAACTACGACCAGATCCACAACCACGCGACCTGGGCGGTGGCCGCCACCGGCATGACCGGCTACGTGCTGCGTGATCGCGAACTGGTGGAGAAATCGCTGCGCGGCAGCCGCAAGGATGACCAGTTCGGTTTCCTGCGGCAGATCGACCTGCTGTTCTCGCCCGATGGGTATTACGAGGAAGGCCCCTACTACCAGCGCTATGCGCTGGCGCCGTTCCTGCTGTTTGCCAACGCGATCGAACGCAACGAGCCGCAGCGGAAGATCTTCGCGCGTCGCGACGGCGTGCTGCTGAAGGCGGTGGACGTGCTGGTGCAGACCAGCTACGACGGCCTGTTCTTCCCGATCAACGATGCGATCCTGGACAAGGGCATCGATACCGAAGAGCTGGTGGCTGGCATCGGCATCGCCTATGCGCAGGCCGGCGATGACCGTCTGCTGTCGGTCGCCCAGCAGCAGAAACGCCTGCTGCTGTCGCCGGAAGGGCTGCAGGTGGCGCAGGCGTTGGCAGCCAACAAAGCCAAACCGATCGACTACCGGCCGATGCTGCTGCGCGACGGCCCGGACGGTGAACGCGGCGGTCTGGCGATCCTGCGCATGAGCGGCGAACGCGGCCAGGCGCTGGTGCAGAAGGACACCATGCAGGGCATGGGCCACGGCCACTTCGACAAGCTCAACTGGCTGTTCTACGACAATGGCAACGCCGTGGTGACCGACTACGGCGCGGCGCGCTTCCTCAACGTGGAAGCCAAGCGCGGTGGCATCTATCTGGCCGAGAACCGCAGCTGGGCCAAGCAGACCGTGGCCCACAACACGCTGGTGGTGAACGAGCAGAGCCACTTCAAGGGCGACTGGAAGCGCGGTGAGGAACTCGCCCCGCAGGTGCGCTTCTTCCAGGCCGACGCAGATACCCAGATCGCCTCGGCGACGATGCGCGATGCCTATCCGGGCGTGGTGTTCACCCGCACCCAGGCACTGCTGCGCCACCCCGAACTGGGCCTGCCGGTGGTGCTGGACCTGCTGCAGGTGCACGGCGACAAGGCGGCACGCTACGACCTGCCGCTGCACTTCAACGGCCACATCGTCACCACCGGTTTCGAGGCCGAGCATTTCCCCGCCCAGCGCCCGGTGCTCGGCAGCGACAACGGCTACCAGCACCTGTGGCTGGACGCGCGCAGCAAGGCCGGCAGTGAGCCGCGCACGCTGGCGTGGCTGCTCGACGGACGCTTCTACACCTACCGCTTCGGCAGCAGCGCGCCGGCGCAGGCGTTGCTGGTGGAGAGCGGTGCCAATGATCCCGAGTTCAACCTGCGCCGCGAACCGGCGCTGCTGCAGCGCGTGGAAGGACAGAAGGATGTGACCTTCTTCAGCGTGCTGGAGCCGCATGGCGAGTACAACGGCACCGCCGAGTACGTGCACGGTGCCGACAGCCGCATCAAGCAGATCATCCGCACCCGCGGCAATGATGCCGAGGTGCTCGAGCTGCGCCTGGCCAGCGGCGCCCGCATCGCACTCGGCGTGGCCGACGACAGCGAGGCGAAGGGCGAACACAGCGTGACGGTGGATGGCCATGCCTACCGCTGGAGCGGCAGCCATGCGCGCATGGACCGCAGCAAGGGTGAGGCACGATGAACGGCCCCTCGGCCGTGGCCACGCTGCGCAAGGTGCCGGTGCGCTCGGCCGTGCGCTGGCTGATCGTCGGCCTGATCGCGGTGGCCACGGTGATCAACTACATCGACCGCAATGCACTGGCGGTGATGTGGCCGGAGATCGCCAGGGAAGTCGGCGCGACCAAGGACGATTACGCACTGCTGGTGACCGTGTTCATGCTGTTCTATGCCGCCGGCCAGTTCCTGTTCGGGCGCCTGTTCGACATGATCGGGACGCGGCTGGGGTTCGCGTTGTCGATCAGTGTGTGGTCGATCTCGATCGCGCTGCATTCGGTCACCCACTCCATGCTCTCCTTCAGCGTGGTGCGGGCGATGCTGGGCATCAGCGAAGCCGGTGCCTGGCCCGGCGCGGTGAAAGCCAATGCCGAGTGGTTCCCCGCGCGTGAGCGTGCCCTCGCACAGGGCATCTTCAACGCGGGCGCGTCCATCGGTGCCATCGTTTCGGCACCGGCCATCGCCGGCCTGTACCTGTGGCTTGGCTGGCGCGGCACCTTCGTGCTGGTCGGTGCACTTGGCTTCCTGTGGCTGCTGCCATGGCTGTTCGTCTATCGCGCCGGCCCGGACAAGCATCCGTGGGTGAGTGACGCCGAGCGGCGCCTGATCATGGAAGACCAGGCTGGCCAGCAACGCGTGGATGCACCGAAGGTCAGCGTGCGTTCGCTGCTGGCCCACCGGCAGAGCTGGGGCATGCTCGCCTGCCGTTTCCTGCTGGATCCGATCTGGTGGCTGTTCGTGTCGTGGCTGCCGATCTATCTGGCCGAGACCTTCGGCTTCGACATCAAGCAGATCGGCCTGTTCGCCTGGGTGCCCTTCGTCGGCGCCATGCTCGGCAGCCTGAGCGGCGGCTGGCTGTCGGGGCGCCTGATCAATGCCGGCCAGAGCGTGGACCGTGCGCGCAAGCTGTCGATTTCGCTGGGCTGCGTGATCATGGCACCGGCCCTGCTGGGCGCGGTACTGGCCAACCAGCCGCTGTTTGCGGTGCTGGCGATTGCAGCAGTGCTGTTCGGTTTCCAGATCGCCATCGGCAACATCCAGACCCTGCCCGGCGATCTGTTCGATGGCCGCTCGGTGGGCACGCTGGCCGGTCTTGGCGGCCTGGCCGCGGTGGCCGGAACGTTGATCACCACCTGGCTGGTGCCGGTGCTGACCCGCCATTCCTATGCACCGATCTTCATCCTCGTCGCCGCACTGGTGCCGCTGTCGCTGGCCGCACTGTGGTGGTGGACCGGACCGATCCACAAGCTCGACCGCACCGACGGTTGAGCCCCCATTCCCTCGCATTCCCCCGCAAACCAAGGAGTTTCCCGCATGTCGTTCCAGGACAAGGTGGCCATCGTCACCGGTGGTGGCCGTGATATCGGCCGTGCCGTCTCGATCAAGCTGGCTGCGGCCGGTGCACGCGTCTGCCTCAACTACGCCAACGACGAAGCCAGCGCGCAGGAAACGCTGGCGCTGATCAAGGCGGCCGGTGGCCAGGCCATCGCCCACCGCGCCGACGTCACCGATCCCGCCGCCGTGGCCGGCCTGGTCGCAGCAACGCAGGCTGCATTCGGCCAGCGCATCGACGTGCTGGTGAACGTGGCCGGCGGCATGGTCGAGCGTCGTCCGCTGACCGACATCGACCCGGCGTTCTTCCACAAGGTCATCGACCTCAACCTGACCTCCACCTACCTGACCACCCACGCCGTGGTACCGCACATGGGCGAAGGCGCGGCGATCGTGAACTTCGCCTCGCAGGCCGGTCGCGATGGCGGCGGCCCCGGCGCGGCGATCTACGCCACCGCCAAAGCGGGCGTGATGACCTTCACCCGGGCCATGGCCAAGGAACTGGGGCCGAAGGGTATCCGCGTCAACGCACTGTGCTGCGGCATGATCGCCACCCGCTTCCATGACGAATTCACCAAACCGGAAGTGCGTACGGCGGTGGCCGGCGCGACGCCGCTGCGTCGCCAGGGCCTGCCGGACGAAGCCGCCGATGCGGCGGTCTACCTGGCGTCGGCAGCGGCAGCGTTCATCACCGGTGCCAATCTGGACGTCAACGGCGGCACCTACTTCTCCTGACCGGACCGAAGCCCATGCAGCGCTGGATCACCCTGCTTTCCCTGGCCATCGGCAGCGCCGTGGCCGCCCCCGTGGCGCTGGCCGCACCGGTCTGGGTCACCGCCTGGACCGCTTCGCCCGCGCCTGACCGCAAGGATGGCAGCGCTGACGCGCCCGTGCAGTTCGCAGCGCAGACCGTGCGCCAGGACATGCGCCTGGGCAGCAAGGGCGATGCGCTGCGGCTGCGCATCAGCAACGAACTGGGCACCACGCCGCTGCATGTGGAAGACGTACGGGTGCGCCTGAAGGATGGCAAGGCGGCAGCGCTGCCGGTCACCGTCGATGGACGCACCTCCATCGACGTACCGGTGGGCGCAGCGCTGCTCAGTGATGCACTGCCCTTGCCGTTTGCCGCCCTGCAGGAGATCAGCGTGACCGCGTACTTCCCGCAGCCCACCCGCCCTGCGGTGCGCCGTACGGTGGTGCGGGTGGCCGACGGAAAGCAGGACGCGGTGGCCGACAGCGTGCGCGTGGGCTACCAGCAGAACGTGTTCTCGGCGGTACTGGTGCAGCGCGCGGACCGGCCGCAGGTGATCGTGGCCCTGGGTGATTCCATCACCGAGGGCGCGACGGCCTCGCGTGGCTCGTTCAACCAATGGCCCGAGCGCTTGGGCCAGCGCCTGCAGCAGGCGTGCCCGGACCGCTTCGTGGTGCTCAACCAGGGCATCAGCGGCAACAAGCTGCTGGACCACGGCCGCAGCCACAGTGCGCTGTCACGGCTGGATCGCGACGTGATCGCAGTGGCCGACGCCGACCAGGTGATCCTGTTCGAAGGCATCAATGACATCCGCCACGGTGGCGGCGCACAGCCCCTGCCGGGACGCAACGCAGCAGACATGTTGCTGGGCTACCGCCAGGTGGCCGCGCGGCTGCATGCACATGGCATCCGCGCTCATCTCGGCACACTGACGCCCTTCGGCGATTCGGAGCGCTACGAACCGGTATCGGCCGCCACCCGCACCGCGATTAACCAGTGGGCGCGTGGCCAGGACACCGGCTTTGATGGCGTGGTGGATTTCGATGCGGCGCTGCGTGATCCGAAACAGCCGGAATCATTGCCGGTGGACATCACCCGCGATCATCTGCACCCGAACGACGAGGGCTACCGGCGCATGGCCGACGCGATCAACCTGGCGGCGCTGGGCTGCAACGCGCGTTGAGTCGTACGGCGAGATCACCACTTCACCCTGCCACGCAGGATGTCGGCGAACATCACCCAGTCACCGATGAACGAATACAGTGGATGACGAAATGTTGCAGGGCGGTTCTTCTCGAAGAAAAAGTGACCGACCCAGGCAAAGCCGTAGCCGCAGGCCAATGCCGCCAACAGCAGCAGCGGCTGTCCGCGCAGTGCGGCGATGGCGACCAGCAGCAGTACGCCGCAGCTGCCGATGAAGTGCAGGCGTCGCGATGTCGTGTTGCGGTGCTCGCTGAGGTAGAACGGGTAGAACTCGCGAAAGCTGGCGAAGCGGGACATGCGCGTGCTCCGTTCGTTGAAGGTAGTACCGAACCGTGCCCGGCTGTTGTTGCCACAACTGCGGTCGAGCATTGCCCGACTCTACACCTGCCCGGCTTACCCCGGCTGCCGCGACCCGAACATGATCACTGCCATGCCGGCCAGGCAAAGCGCAGCCCCCAGCATGTCCCAGCGGCTGGGACGGATGCCGTCGACCAGCCACAGCCAGAACAGCGCCGTGCCGATGTACACGCCACCGTACGCTGCGTACACGCGTCCGCTGGCGGTCGGGTGCAGGGTCAGCAGCCAGGCGAACAACGCCAGGCTGGCCGCCGCCGGCAACAGCAGCCAGATACTGCCACCCTTGCGCAGCCACAGCCAAGGCAGGTAGCAGCCGATGATCTCGGCCAGCGCGGTCAGCAGGAACAGACCGAGCGTTTTCACGCTTTTTCGGTGGCCTTGGCGTGCTGCCAGAGCGCTTCCTGCGCATCCAGATCGAGTGCGGCCAGCGAATCACCTTGTGCCTCGGCCTGCGCCTCCATCGAACGGAAGCGACGTTCAAACTTGTGGTTGGCCCCACGCAGCGCGGCACCCAGATCGATGTCCGCATGGCGCGCCAGGTTGGCGCACACGAACAGCAGGTCACCCAGTTCCTCCTGCAGGCGCGCCTTGTTGCCCGCGATATCGCCGCGTTCGAACTCCTCGCGCAGCTCCTGCAGTTCCTCGGCCGCCTTGTCCAGCACGGGCAGGGGACCGGGCCAGTCGAAACCTACCTTGGCCGCGCGCGACTGCAGCTTCACCGCCCGCTGCCATTCCGGCAGCCCACGGGAGATCCCGGCCAGCGCCGAGGTGTCCTGATCGCCCTTTGCCGCGCGCTCGGCACGCTTGATCGCGTCCCAGTTGCGCATCACGCCGTCGGCATCGTCGACGCTGACATCGGCGAACACATGAGGATGCCGCCGCTGCATCTTGTCGCTGATCGCGCGCGCGACCTCGGCGAAGGCAAATGCACCCTGTTCTTCAGCCATGCGCGCATGGAACACGACCTGCAGCAGCAGGTCACCCAGTTCATCGCAGAGGTCGTCCAGGTCTCCCCGATCGATCGCATCGGCCACCTCGTAGGCTTCTTCAATCGTATAGGGGGCGATGGTGGCGAAGTTCTGTTCCAGGTCCCAGGGACAGCCCCCCTGCGGGTCGCGCAGGCGCGCCATGATGGCCAGCAGGCGCTCCAGCTCCGCGCTGGCGTTGCCGGCGGCAGGGGTATCGTGCGTACTCATGCGTTTCTCCTGGATCAATCGGACAACCAGTCCCGCCACGGCAGGCTGGTATCGCCCAGCGCCATGAAATCGCCGTTCAACAGCGTCGGCCGGCGGTTGTAGCGGAACGGCTTGCCGGTCCCGACCGAGAGCAGCGCGCCACCGGCCGCGTGCAGCACGCACTGGCCAGCAGCGGTATCCCATTCGGAGGTCGGGCCCAGCCGCGGATAGACATCCAGTCCGCCTTCAGCGATCCGGCAGAATTTCAGCGAAGAGCCCTGCACTACGGTCTCGATGTCGCCCATGCGGGCCAGCAGGGCATTGGTCTCCGCTGAACGATGCGAGCGGCTGGCGGCGACGCGAAGGGGCACAGTCGCGGGTGTACGGGTACGCAGCACGGTGTCATGCACACCCTGCCGGCGATACGCCAGCTCGCCTCGCATCGCGTGCCAGACAATGCCGGTGACCGGCGACTGGACCACGCCGAAGGCCGGCGCGCCCTGGTAGATCAGCGCGATGTTGACGCTGAATTCGCCATTGCGCTTGACGAAATCACGGGTGCCATCAAGCGGGTCGACCAGCCAGTACGCGCCCCAGTGCTGACGCTGCTCCCAAGGCACCAGCGGCGACTCCTCCGACAGAATCGGCAGGTCCGGTGTCAGCTGGCGCAGCCCCTGCTGGATCACCCGGTCGGCGGCAAGGTCGGCAGCGGTGACCGGGCTGTCGTCGTCCTTGAGTGTCACGTCGAAACCGTTGTTGTAGACCTGCATGATCGCCTGCCCGGCTTCCTGGGCGATGGCGATCGCGGTCTCGCGCAGTTCCGTGGTCAGCTTGATCATCGTGCTCCCTGCAGCCACTGGCGGGCAATGAACAGCGCCGCCAGCGAACGCCCTTCGGAAAAGTCCTCGCGCAGCATCAGCTGGTCCAGATCGGCCAGCTTCCACGGCACCACGTCCAGTTCCTCCGGCTCGTCGCCGGCCAGCTTCTCCGGATACAGGTCGCGCGCGACCACCAGCCAGGACTGATGGCTCATGTAGGTCGGCGCCAGGGTCATCGCGCGCAGCACGTCGACCCGCCGAGCGCCATAGCCGGCCTCTTCCTTCAGTTCACGGTCGGCGGCCTGCTCCGGCGTTTCGCCGGCATCGATCCGGCCCTTCACCAGGCCAAGCTCGTAGCGGTGCATGCCGGCCGCGTATTCACGTACCAGCAGCACGGTTTCTTCATCCAGCATCGGCACCACCACCACCGCGCCATGGCCACGGCTGACCAGGCGTTCGAAGCGGCGGCGTTCGCCGTTGGAGAACTCCAGGTCCAGATGCTGGCGCTGGAAGGGCCCGTTCTCCTCGTCGGTGATCCGATGGATGATCGGCAGAGGACGCCTTGCGCGGTCATCGTTCACGCGGAATCTCCGGGGCAGACGGCGCGTGCGCCGAGGCCGATAGAATGTGCAGGCAGCAACATGTTCATGAGCCCGAAATGCTAGCAGACCCAACCCCCTCTCCGCTGGTCCAGCACTGGCGGCAACGCGACCTCAAGGTCCTGTGGCACCCGTGCACGCAGATGCGCGAGCATCCGGACACGTTGCCGCTGGTGCCGATCGCCCGCGGCGAAGGCGCCTGGCTGATCGATCACGACGGCAACCGCTACCTGGATGCGGTCAGCAGCTGGTGGACCAACCTGTTCGGCCATGCCGAGCCGCGCATCGGCGGTGCCATCGCCGCCCAGGCCGGACAGCTGGAACAGGTGATGCTGGCCGGGTTCGGCCACGAGCCCGCGATCACCCTGGCTGAGCGCCTGTTGGCCCTCGCGCCGCGCCAGCCCGGCCGCGCGCCACTGGCCAAGGTGTTTTACGCCGACAACGGTTCGGCCGGCGTCGAAGTGGCGCTGAAGATGGCCTTCCAGTATTTCCAGAACCGCGGTGAGACCCGGCGCACGCGCTTCGTCTCGCTGGAAAACGGCTACCACGGCGAGACGCTGGGGGCCCTCGCACTGGCCGACATTCCGCTGTACCGCCGGGTCTACGCGCCGCTGCTGGCCGAGGGCCTGTTTGCGCCCTCGCCCGACGCCTACCTGGCCGAACCCGGGCAGAGTGCGGCCGACCGCGCACGCCAGGCCGCCGATGGCCTGGCCACGCTGTTCGACCAGCATCCGGGCGAGATCTGCGCCGTGATCCTGGAACCACGGCTGCAGTGTGCCGGTGGCATGCGCATGCATGATCCGGCCTATCTGCAGCGCGTGCGTGAACTGTGTGACGCCCATGGTGCGTTCCTGATCGCCGACGAGATCGCCACCGGCTTCGGCCGCACCGGCACGATGTTCGCCTGCGAGCAGGCCGGGGTGATGCCGGACCTGCTGTGCCTGTCCAAGGGCCTGACCGGTGGTTTCCTGCCCTTGGCTGCGGTGCTGGCCACGCAGGCGCTGTACGACGCCTTCCTTGATGATTCGCGCGAACGTGCCTTCCTGCATTCGCACAGCTACACCGGCAACCCGCTGGCCTGCGCGGCGGCGCTGGCCACGCTGGACATCTTCGGCGAGGACGATGTGATCGCGCGCAACCGCGGCATCGCCTCGGTGATGGGCACCTTGGCCGCACCGTTCGCCGACCATCCGCACGTGGCCGATGTGCGCCAGGCCGGGATGGTGGTGGCCTTCGAACTGACCCGCAACGGTGACAAGCGCACGCCCTTCGATCCGGCCCTGCGGCTGGGGCTGCACGCCTACAGGGCGGCGCTGAAGCGCGGCGTGGTGCTGCGCCCGCTGGGCAACGTGCTGTACTGGATGCCACCGTACTGCGTGGACGACGAACAACTGGAGCTGCTGGCGCATACCACGCTGGCGGCCATCGACGAGGCGATTGCATGCGCGTGACCCGCTGCCCCATCGACCTGGCGCTGCACAGCGGCCAGACCGTGACCCTGCCGGAAGAGACGGCCAACCACCTGGTGCGGGTGATGCGCCTGCGCGAGGGTGATACCTGCGTGCTGTTCAACGGCGATGGCCATGACTACACCGCGACGCTGACCATGGCCGGCAAACGCGAGGTACAGGTACGCATCGATGCGGTGCAGCCGATCGCCAACGAATCGCCGCTGACCATCACCCTGCTGCAGGGCATTGCACGCGGCGAAAAGATGGACCTGATCCTGCAGAAGGCCACCGAACTGGGGGTGAGCGCCATCGTGCCGGTGAATGCCGAGCGCACCGAAGTGAAGCTGGATGCAGCACGCGCGGAAAAACGCGTGGCGCACTGGAACAACGTCGTGCAGTCGGCCTGCGGGCAGTCCGGTCGTGCGCGCATTCCGCAGGTAGGAGCGCCGCAGTCGCTGGCACAGGCCAGCGCGGCACTGCCCACCGATACGTTGCGGTTGACCCTGGACCCGCTGGGAGCGCACCGGCTGTCGACACTGCAGGCAGCGCCGGCCGGCGGCGTGGTGATCGCCATCGGGCCGGAAGGCGGCTGGTCGCCGCGTGACCGTGAGCAGTTGGCCGCCGCAGGCTTCCAGGGCCTGCAGTTGGGCCCTCGCATCCTGCGCACGGAAACCGCAGGCCTGGCCGCAATCGCGGCGTTGCAGGCACGGCTGGGCGATCTGGGGTAAGGCTCCGGTCCGGCGGCCGCTGCGCTCGCCGGGCATGGCCCGGCGCTACCGGTCCGGAGGCCGCTGCGCTCGCCGGGCATGGCCCGGCGCTACCGGTCTGATGGCTGCTGCGCTCGCCGGGCATGGCCCGGCGCTACCGGTCTGATGGCTGCTGCGCTCGCCGGGCATGGCCCGGCGCTACCCGATATCCGGAACGCCTGCGGTAGCGCCGGGCCATGCCCGGCGGATTCCGGTCAGGCCGCCAACGAATCCAGCGCGGCTTCCAGTGCGTCGAGATTCGGCAACAGCGCGCTCTGTTCGCCCAGCAGCACGCGCATGTGAACGATGTCGGGCAGGTTTTCTTCGGACGCGTCGGCCAGCAGGCCATCGCGCGGTACCGAAATCAGCTGCGGGAAGCTCTGCGTCAACAGCGCGTAGTAGGGCCGCTGCGCATTACCGTTGAGGGTCTTGAGCACCACCACCTTGTTGTGGCCAGCCACCGTCTCTTCGCCCAACCCGGAGAGCCGTGCGAACGACACCAGGGGCACCTGCCAGCCGTGCCAGCCGATCTCACCCACCAGCCAGCGCGGCGCGTCGGCGACCGCCTGCACCGGCACCCGCGACATCATCTCGGCCACGGTTGCATTGGGCAGCAGAACCCGTTCGGCACCGGCCGAGATCAGGACGCCACGGATCTCATCGTTGTTGGCGTAACTCATGCGGCATCTCCGTCGTCATCCAGGCCCCAGCGCGCGGCGATCACCTGCGCCAGTTCCTGCGGTTCACCGGCCACCATGCCGGCGGCGACCACCGCCGTCGCCGCAGCAGGGTCGTAGCAGCCTTCGCCTACCTGCCCGGCCACCCAGGCACCGGCGGCGGCGAGGTCCAACGCCGGGCCCACATGGGCCAGGTCGGCACCGCTGAGCAGCACCAGCGCGCTGTGCTCGGCCGACAACGCGGCAATCGAGATGCCCTGCGCTTCGCTCTGGAAATACAGGCCATCGGCAGCAGCGTGCACGCCGATGTCGTCGGCCAGCACGTGCACTTCGCCGGCGGTGGCGCGCTGGCCGGCTTCGGCCAGCTGCACCGGCAGCGGCGATACGCGCGCCATCTGCTTGACCAGGTTGCCGTAGCGGCCGCCGTCCAGGCGCATGTGCACCAGCACCGGCACGGCCAGTCCGCTGGGCAGCGCAGCGAGCAGGCGGCGCAACGCATCGGGACCGCCGATACCGGCCAGTACCAGCAGGGTACCGGCGCGACTGCCTGCTGGTGCGGCGGCGTCCAGGTCGACCAGAGAAAGATGTCCGGTATCGAACGCAGGTTCCGGCGATTCAGTGGTGGCAGCCGATGCAGCTGCAGGCGCGTCGCTGGCCTCGTCAACCAGCGACCAGGCCGTGTGGTCGGTGAATACCGACGGCGCAGCTGCCGGTACCGGTGGCGGTTCCGGTGCTGCTTGCACAGGCGCTGCCGTTTCCGGCTGCACCGGCTGCAGCGCAGCCAGCGCCTGCTCCAGCGCGATCGGCTCGTGCAGATGTGCCGGCGGCGAATAGAGACCATCAGCCGGCACGTCGTCGGCCCAGGAACGGGCCTGTTCCAGGTGCGGCTGCAGCGCGGTTTCCTTCGGCACCGGCGGCGTCGACGGCAGGCCCGGCTCAAGCTGCAATGCCGGTTCGTCCTCGGCGCCGGGCGGCAGCACCTGCTGGTGGCCGTGCAGCTTGGCGGCAAGGTGACGGCCCCAGCGCTGCGCTTCCCAACCATCGCGACGCGCGGCCAGTTCAGCCTCATCGAACACCAGGGTCAAGCCGGGCGCCGACAGCGCCGGTTCCAGGCGCTCCAGCGCGTCTTCAATGGCCGCTTCCAGCGCGATCACCACGAACTGCGGACGTGCATCATGCAGCGCCTGCGGCTCCAGCGTCATGGGATCGTCTTCCAGCACGATCTGCACGTCGGCATGGGCCAACGCCTCGCGCAGGCGCTCACGCGCCGCACCCGGGCGGGCCAGCAGGGCTACGGCCGGAACCGGATCGAGGTCACTCACGGACACGGGCAATCCCCAGCAAGTCGTACACGTTACGCATCAGGTCCAGTTCCTGGTACGGCTTGCCCAGGTAGCGCTGCACACCGATTTCGAAGGCGCGCTGGCGGTGCTTGTCGCCGCTGCGCGAGGTGATCATCACGATCGGCACGTCCTTGTAGCGCGGGTCGGCACGCATCGCGGTGGCCAGCTCGTAACCGTCCATCCGCGGCATTTCGATGTCCAGCAGCATCAGGTCCGGCACGCGCTCCTCCAGCTGTTCCAGGGCTTCGACGCCATCGCGGGCGACGCTCACCTCGAAGTTGTGACGCTCCAGGATGCGGCCGGTGACCTTGCGCATGGTCAGCGAATCGTCCACCACCATCACCAACGGCACCTGCCGTTCCTGGCGCGGCGCATTGACCAGTACCGGCGCGGTCGGGTTGGCCAGGAAACGACGCACCAGCGGGGCCACGTCCAGGATCACCACCACGCGGCCATCGCCGGTGATGGTAGCGCCGTAGATGCCCGGTACCGAGGCGATCTGCAGGCCCACCGGCTTGACCACGACTTCGCGGTTGCCCAGCACCTGGTCGATCGCAACGGCGGCGCGCAGGTCACCGGCGCGAACCAGCAGCAGCGGCACCTGGGCCTGGCCGTCGGCGCGTGCCGGGGCCTGGCCGACCAGACTGCCGAGGTCGTACAGCGGATAGTCTTCGCCACCGTACCGGTAACTGCTGTCGGCTGCTTCGAAGCGCTCGTGCGACAGCCGGCCAATACCACTGACCGAGGCGACCGGCACCGCGAAGGTGGTTTCGCCGATCTGCACGAACACCGCCTGGGTGACCGCCAGCGTCTGCGGCAGGCGCAGGGTGAAGCGCACGCCCTGGCCACGCACCGACTGGATGTCGACCGAGCCGCCGAGCTGGCGCACTTCGTTGCCGACCACGTCCATGCCGACGCCACGGCCCGCCAGCTGGCTGACCTGGTCGGCGGTGGAGAAGCCCGACGCGAAGATCAGGTTGTCCAGTTCCTGCTCGCTCGGCTGCGCATCGGCAGGCAGCAGGCCGCGCTCGATGGCACGACGTCGGATCGCCTCACGATCCAGGCCAGCGCCGTCGTCGGCCACGTCCAGCACGATTTCCGAGCCCTCGCGGTGCAGGCGGATGGCGATCTCGCCTTCTTCCGGCTTGCCGGCGGCACGACGCTGTTCCGGAGCTTCCAGGCCATGGGCAACCGAGTTGCGCAGCATGTGCTCCAGCGGCGCCACCATGCGATCGAGCACGTTGCGGTCCAGCTCGCCGTGGGTGCCTTCCAGGGTCAGGTGGACCTGCTTGCCGGTGTCCATGCCGGCCTGGCGGACCACGCGGCGCAGGCGCGGCACCAGGCCGTCGAACGGCACCATGCGCGCGCGCATCAGGCCATCCTGCAGTTCCGAGCTGACACGCGACTGCTGCTGCAGGAGCGAATCGTACTGGCGCGACAGATCATCCAGCACGCCCTGCAGGCCGCCCAGATCGGCGGCCGACTCGTTCAGCGCGCGGCTGAGCTGCTGCAGGGTGGAGAAACGGTCCAGTTCCAGTGGATCGAACTTCTGGTCGGCCTGGTCCTGCTCGCGCTGGTAGCGGGCCACGATCTGCGCTTCGGTTTCCAGGTCCAGGCGACGCAGCTGGTCACGCAGGCGCGCATTGGTGCGTTCCAACTCGCCCATCGCGCCACGGAAGGCGCCGAGCTGCTGTTCCAGGCGCGAACGATAGATCGCCACTTCACCGGCGTGGTTGACCAGGCGGTCGAGCAGGTCGGCGCGCACACGCACCTGTTCCTGCTGCGGACGGGCCAGCGGGTCTTCCTCGCTGGAACCTTCCACCGGCAACGGTGCCGACAACGGGGCATCGACCACGGCCACGGCCGGAGCCGCCTGCGCGCTCTGCTCTGCCTCAACGACATCAGCAGCGCTGGCTGCAGCTGCGCTGGCCGCGGCGGTGATGTCGGTGGTGGTGCGTGCTTCAAAGGCGTCGAGCAGATCCTGTGCCGGCTCGACGATGCGATGTTCGCCGGTACGGGTCAGCAGCTGGTGCAGACGGTCGAAACCGCGTTCCAGCAACTGCACGTCAGCACGTTCGATCTCGGTGCGACCGCCAGCGACCGCCTCCAGCAGCGATTCGATGCTGTGGCCGAGATCACCGATGGCATTGATGCCCGCCATGCGCGCGCCGCCCTTGAGCGTATGCAGATCGCGCTGCAGGCCGGCCAGGGCTTCGCGATCCTGCGGCGCTTCGCGCAGCTCGCTGATCAGCCCATCGCAATGATCCAGCAGGTCCTTGCCTTCCTCGACGAAGATGTCGACCAGCTCGCGGTCATGGATGCTGAAGTCGAGCAGGTCGGCACTGTCTTCGGATTCAGATTCAGAGTCGGAGCCGGTCTGGGCTTCTTCGGCCTGGGCTTCGAGCACGGGCGCATCCGCCGGCACCACGGCGTCGATGCTGTCGATGACGAGAGGTTCAGCGTCGACCGCCGCAGCCTCCGCCGCGACCGGCACCACGATCATGCCGCTGTCCGCTGCGGGAACCTGGCCCGGAGCATCTTCCAGCTCGAAGAAACGCGAGTGCGAAACGGCGTCCTGCGCCGTCTCCGCACCTCCGACGTCTTCCACCGTCGCCGGGGACGGCTGGTCGGTGCTCTCTCCTTCACCGACCGCCGCCTCCCCGCCGACGTCCGCATCCTCGGCAAAGGCTTCCGCCTCGCCAGGCGCGAGTTCGCTGGCCTGCAGGCCGAGCACGGGCCATTGCCCGTCTTCGTCCTGGCCCTGCTCCTCGTCGATCACGTGCAGGCCGGCCTCGAGCGCGGCTTCCAGCGTGACCGGGTCTGCGAAGCCCGGCACAGCCATTTCATCCTGCAGGCTGGACAGCTCGCTGTCGAGTGGCACTGCAGCAGCGTCGTCGTCCTCTGCTGTTTCAGGCGTGAACGGCGACAGCGTATTCAGGTCGTTTGCGACAACCAGGTCGCGGTCATCAACAGGAAGTGCGCTGGCGTCCAGATACGGCGACAGATCGTCCACCGCAGTCAACGCGGCGTTTTCCAACGCAGCGTCTTCCGGTGCCGTCACTGCCTGGCCGGCTTCGATCTCCGCAGCGGCGACCATGGAAGCAGCCACCTGTGCTGTCGATTCCGGCGCCGGAGCGTCCGGCATCGACGGCCACCCTGCATCGAAGTAGCGCGACAGATCATCGCTGCCGGTCAATTCAGCGGACTCAAGGCCCGCATCGCTCAACGCATTTTCGCTGACCTGCAGCGCATCCAGCACCTCGGCATCGGTGTCGCGTCCGGCTTCCGGCGCGACCGCAACCCCGTGCACCGGCTCGACCACGCCGGCATCGGCATCGGCATCGGCGTCAAGGGCAATCAGCGCTTCGTCTTCGTCGTCATCCTCGACGTCCAGCCCGGCCATCGGCCAGCGTGCTTCCGGCAGTTCCCCGGCCAACGCCTGCAGGCGCTGCGCCAGTTCAGCCTGCGACGCAATCCGCGGTTGCTCGGCCTGCAGCGCGTCCATGGTCGCGTTGATCGCCTGCGCGGTCTCGTCCAGGGCCGCCACGGCGTCATCACCCGGCACCACCTCGGCGGCCAGCGCGCGCTTGATGTACGACTCGGCGCCGCCAGTGACAGCGGTGATTTCCGGCACCTCGGTCATCGCGAAGGCACCGTTCATGGTGTGCACCGCGCGCAGCAACGCATCGCTGACCGGCTGTGGCGCCTGCTGCGCCGAGCGCAACCAGCCCTGCAGCGTGGCCTGGTGGAGTTCCACCTCGGCCTCCAGGATCTCACGCAGCACGCTGTCGATGTTGGCCGGGGTACCCGGCGCTTCGACAGCGCTCTGTGCGGGGGCATCGACATCCTGCACGGCGCTGTCCAGCGGCGCGGCAGCATCGGCCGGCGCCTCGGCCGTCGGCGCGGTGGCGCCCGGCAGCGCAACGTAGAACGTTTCTTCGCCTGCACCCACGCGATCGGCGATGGCCTGCATCGCCTGCAGGTCGACGCTGACCCGCTGGCCATCGCGCAGTGCCGCGTTCAACTGCGGCAGTGCCGTGTATGCGTGATCGACCATCGCCAGTACCGCCGGCGTGGGGGCACGGGTGCCATCGAGCACGCGGTTGAGCATGCCCTCGATCTTCCACGCGAACTCACCCAGGGTACGTGCGCCGACCAAGCGGCCACTGCCCTTCAGTGTGTGGAAAATGCGGCGGATCGGCCGCAGCCGGTCCATGTTGTCCGGTTGCATGCGCCATGCCGGCAGCAGCGTGCCGAGATTGCCCAGCTCGTCGTCGAATTCTTCCAGGAACACCTCGCGGATGTCCTGGTCGATGTTCTCGGCATCGTCGTCGAAACCCGCATCGAACCCGCCCTCGGCCACGGCTGGCGGCACGGTTTCGGTCGGCACGACGGCGGCAGGCATGGCCTGGGGATTGAAGCCGGCGGCAGCGGCATTCAGCTCTGCGAAGAACTGCGCATCGGCCTCGCTGAAGTCGATCGGCGCGATGGTATCCACATCGACCAGCGCCACGGTCGGCGCAGCAGGCACTGCCGGTAGATCTTCGGATGCGGGCAGATCAGCGGCCGGTGCGACGTAGACTGCCGCATCGGTCGCCGCGTCGCCGGCAACGGTGGAGTCGAGCCGTTCGGTGATGGCCAGGCCATCGTCGGCCTGCGCCACCGCACCTGCGTCAATGAACTCCAGCGTCGCAGGCGAGGCCTGCTCGTCGTCCAACGACAGCGTTTCCATTGCCTCCAGCGACAACACGTCATCGGCGTTGTGCAGCAGGCTGCTGTCGAAGCGGAACACCACATCGTCGCTCAGCGACGTCTGGTCGTCCTGCTCGGCGGCAACCGGATCGAAGGCCGGCGAAATGACCACGTCCAGCGACGCGGCAGACGACGCCTCGTCCAACGACGTCGCCAGGAAGGCGTCATCATTGCCGTCTACGGCGCTTGCCTGCGTGTCGCCCTCTTCCGGCACCGGAATCGCGGACAACGTCCAGGCAGCAGCGTCGGACTGTTCGGCGGACACAGGATCGAAACTGACCGGATCGAAGCTGTCGAACGTCGGCGCACGCTCGTCGCTGCGTCCGGCAGCACTCCCTGCCGGCGCGTCGAATCCGCCCAGTTCCCACTGCGGCACTTCCGGCGCGGGGGCGCTGGAGGCAGCGAACAACAGGGGCGGCGGGGTGCCGTGCGGTTCGGCCGACAACGCTGGCGTACCCAGCGATCCGAACATCAGGCCGTTGTCGGCGGGCGTAGCCTCCGGCAGCGGGTCGAAGGTGAAATCGGGCAGCGGCGCCGGCACGTCACCCGGTGCCGGCGCGGAGGCCTGCACGTCGATATCCAGCGGTTCGATCTGCAGCGGCTCGGCTGGCACGACCACAGCTTCGCGCATGACCGGCTGCACGTCTTCGGCAGCGACCACGCCGCGCTCGGGCAGCGGCCAGTAGCGCAGCGCTTCCAGGCTGCTGCGGGTGATGTCGAGGATGTCCTCGCGACCCGGACGGCGGTCACGCAGGGCTTCCAGGTAGTACTCCAGGCTGGCCATGGCGTCGGCCAGGGTGTCCAGCTGGCGACCACTGGGCACCCGCTGACGACCGATCAGTTCGGCTTCGATGTACTGCTGCACGCCACGCAGATAGTCTGCCGCGGTGCCCAGGTCGAGCATGCGCAATGCGCCGGAGACATCGCCGAGCAGGCGTGGCACGTCCTGCAGTTCGGCGTGGTTCCAGCTGGTTTCGATGAAAGCGACGAAATGTTCGCGGGCGGCGGCGAAATTGGCGATCGCCTCGTGCGCCAGCACTTCCACCGTGCGCCGGTTCTCCACCGCGCTCGGATCATCCTGGCCACTGCCACTGGCACCGAGGTGTGCGACCTGGTCATCCAGCGATGCATCGACATAGAGCAGCGCACCGGCGATATCCAGCAGCATGTCTTCGTCGATCTGCTGGCGGCCCTCGACAACCCCGCGCAGCGCGTCGCGCTGCTGCACGACCACGCCCCGCGCAGCGCCCAGGCCGAGCATGCCCAGCGTATCGGCCACCGAACCCAGCTTGGTCACCTGCTCCTGCAGCTGCTGCGGCGAACCGTCGGTACGCAGGTGCAGGTCCAGCGCGTCCTTGACCTGCAGCAGTTCTTCCTTGACCGCGTTGCCAACGGTGTCCAGCAGCTCGCGGTTGCGGCCGCTGAGGCTGCCGCGTGCATGGTCCAGTTCCGCTTCGGTGGCGGTCACCGAATCGGGCGCGAACGCGAACAGCACGCTGTCGTTGATCAGCGCTTCGCCACGCGCGGCGCGGATCTCGTTGAGCAGCGGCTGCAGCACGATCGGGATGTCACGGTGTCCGTTCTGCAGGCGCTCCAGGTAATCGGGCAGCAGCACGCTGCCGCGCATCAGGGTGGCACAGGCCTCGTCGCGCTCGGCGACCTCGCCCTTGCCGACGGCGATGGCGAGCTGTTCCAGCTCCTCGGCCACCATCGCCGGTGCATACAGTTCGACCATGCGCAGCGTGCCCTGCACCTGGTGCAGGTAGCCGGCGCAGATGCGCATGCGGCTGCTGTCGGCCGGATCTTCGGCGAAGTACTCGACCTCGTTGCGCACCAGGCGCAGGGTCTCGTCCAGCTCGGGCTTGACCCAGCCCAGGGCTGCGTGGCTCATCGCATCGCGCAGGCTGCTCATGGATGCGCTCCGGTCGCCGCCGCGCGACGGTCGCGCGGATCCTGGCGTGGGGAATGGAAATGCTTCATCGACTGGTTCCTTGCTCGCCGCCCTGCCCGTGTCACGCCGGCAGCTTGAAGTCGGCGACCGAACGACGCAGGTCGGCCGCCAGCTGCGCCAGGTGGCCGATCGACTCGGCGGTCTGCCCGGCACCCTGCGAGGTCTGGCCGGTGATCTGGCGGATCACGCCCATCGTGCGGGTGATGTCCGACGCCGCCGACGACTGCTGCTGGGCGGCGATGGAGATGTTCTTGATGAGGGTATTGAGTGCGTTGGACACGCGCTCGATCTCGGTCAGCGCGGTGCCGGCGTCCTCGGCCAGGCGTGCACCGGACACCACTTCGGCGGTGGTCTGTTCCATCGAGGTGACCGCTTCGTTGGTGTCGGCCTGGATGGCCTGCACCAGGTTCTCGATACGTCGGGTCGCACCGGAGGTGCGTTCTGCCAGGCGCTGCACTTCGTCGGCCACGACCGCGAAACCACGACCGGCTTCACCGGCCGAAGCCGCCTGCACGGCCGCGTTCAATGCCAGGATGTTGGTCTGCTCGGAAATGTCGTTGATCAGTTCCACGATCGAGCCGATCTCCTGCGAGGATTCGCCCAGTCGCTTGATGCGCTTGGAGGTCTCCTGGATCTGGTCGCGGATCTGGTCCATGCCCTGGATGGTCTCGCGGACCACGCCGGCACCTTCGGCGGCGATCACCACCGAACGCTGTGCCACGTCGGCCGACTCGGCCGAGTTGCGCGATACCTGTTCGATGCTGGCGGCGATTTCGCCGATCCGGTCCGACGCCGAGGTGATCTGGTTGGCCTGGTGGCCGGCCGCTTCGGCCAGCTGCATCGCGGTGGCCTGCGTTTCCTGGGTCGACAGCGCGACCTTGGCCGAGGTGTCGTTGATGGTGGTAACCAGGTGGCGCAGTTCATCCACCGCGTAGTTGATGGCGTCCGCGATCGCGCCGGTCATGTCCTCGGTCACCGAGGCTTTCACGGTCAGATCGCCCTCACCGAGCGAGGAGATTTCGTCCAGCAGCCGCATGATCGCCTGCTGGTTGCGGCTGTTGAACTCCACCTGGGTCTGGTAGCGCAGTTCCTGCTCGCGCGAGCGGCTGCGCACGTTGGTGGAGACGAAACCGATGATCGCGATCAGCGACAGCGCACCGGACACCACGCCGATCCAGAAATTCGGGAACAGGCGGGTATCGGACACCGAACCGAACGAGGAGAAGGCTTCGAACAGCTTGCGGCTGTCGGTCAGCATCTTCGCCGAACCCTGGCCCAGTGCGGAGGCAGCGGACTGCGCGGCGAACAGCTGGCGCGAGCTGGCCAGGATCGCGTCGGCGTCCTGCTTCATCGCCTGCCACTTCTGCTGCGACTGCTCCAGCGCGGCGACGGCGGCAGCGCCGCGCACGGCGGTGATGCCCAGGTCCTCGTTGCCATTGCGCAGCGCATCGAGCACCTGCGAGAACACGGTGATGTCGCGGGCCAGCGCGTCACCGGCAGCGGCCGCAGCCGTGCCGCCGGCGCGGATTTCAGTCACGCGACGCGCCATCGAACCGGCGACCACCACCTGCTGCAGGGCGCTGTAGACCTGCGACGCCGGGGCGCCGGAGGCGGACATCGCACGCACCAGTTCGTTCAACTGGGCCTGCAGGCCCGGCACCGCACCGGAGAAGTTGTTGGCGTTGCCGGCCAGGGCCAGCACTGCCGGTTCACTGGCCACCAGCTGGCCTGCCTGCTTGCCCAGCGGCGCCCAGGTGTCGGCCAGGGTCGAGATCGCCCCGGACACGCCCGGCTCGTTGCCGTAGCGGCCCTGCAGGGTCGACACGTTCTGTTCGATCGCGTTGCGGGTGGCCTTGAAGGCGGTGAAGGCCTGCGCGTTGCCGCCGACCGCGTCACGGCCCTGGTTGGCCAGCTGCTGCGACAGCACCTGCAGGTCCGCGGCCTTGGAACCGGCATCGGCCAGGCGGCTGCCCTGCCAGGTGGACACGCCGGTGTTCACACCGAACAGGATCATCGACAGGGCCAGCAGCGCCAGCCAGAGGTTGCTGCCGCCCAGCCGCAGCTTGCCGGACTTGGTGGCATCCGAAGCAGTACTCATCGTTCAACCTCGATTTTCAATGCAGGGGGCGATGCCCGGCCTCAGGCCGCGGCTTGCCGGAATTCAGGGGTACGCGACAGCAGCGAGAGCGAGAACACGCCCCAATCGTTGCCATCGGCATGGAAAGCGCGATCGACGAAGTGGCCGTAGCGTCCCTCGGCCAGTGAACCGGCCTCGATCTGCTGGGTCAGCTCGAAGCTGCGCTGGCCGAACAGTTCATCGATGGTCAGGGCGACGTCGCCACCGGCCTGGCGCATGATCAGCACGCGCTGGCCTTCCTGCTGGACGGTGCGCGCCCCTTCCAGGAAGTACTTCAGGTCGACCACCGGGAACAGGTTGCCGCGCAGGTTGCCCACGCCCAGCAGCCACGGCTGCGCGCATGGCACCGGGGTCACAGGCGGCATCGGCACGATCTCCACCACTTCGCGGAAATCGGACACCAGCCGACGCTGACCAACACGGAAACCGACGCCACGCCACAGGTCCTGGGCGAACTGCCGCCCGGGCAGCTGCACCGCGTGGGCCAGGCTGCGCCGTTCGTAGGCTTCAAGAATGTCGAAGGGCGAGCGCATCAGGCCACCAGCTCGTTGATCCGGGCGATGAGTTCTTCCTCGCGCGGCGGCTTGACGATGTAGTCGGCGGCACCCTGGCGCAGCCCCCAGGCCTTGTCGGTTTCCATCGCCTTGGTGCTGACGATGATGACCGGGATGTGCTTGATCGCTGCGTCGCGGGCCATCGCCCGGGTCGCCTGGAATCCGCTCATGCCCGGCAGCACCACGTCCATCAGGACCAGCTGCGGCACCTGGTCGCGGACCAGCTGCAGGCCATCTTCGGCATTGTCCGCTTCCAGCACTTCATGGCCGGCACGGCGCAGCCATTGGGTGAACACCGCGCGGTCGGTCGGTGAATCCTCGATCAGGACGATACGAGCCATTGTGCCTTTCCCCCCTGGTCAGGCGTTGACGTACGTGCGGATGGCACCCAGCAGTTCTTCGCGCGTGAATGGCTTGGTCAGGTATTGCTCCGAGCCGACGATGCGCCCCCGCGCCTTGTCGAACAGACCATCCTTGGACGACAGCATGATCACCGGGGTCGCCTTGAACAGCTGGTTGCCCTTGATCAGTGCGCAGGTCTGGTAGCCATCCAGGCGCGGCATCATGATGTCGACGAAGATGATCTGCGGCTGCTGGTCGGCAATCTTGGCCAGGGCCTCGAAACCGTCCGTCGCGGTCACTACTTCGCAGCCTTCGCGCTTCAGCAGTGTTTCCGCAGTCCTGCGGATGGTCTTCGAGTCATCGATGACCATCACCCGGAGTCCTGCGAGCTCCCCGCCCGCAGTCGTGTTTTCAGTCATTGCCATTCCCCAAGCGCACGGCCCAATCTTTGGCGGGAGCCGCTGCGAAAGCGTATCTATATCGCACTTCCCGCGCCCGCTTCAAGGGCGGTCCGTGGCGCGGGGCGTGGCGCCGGGCTGAACGTGACCGGATTGGCAATCACTGCGCAGCCTGGCAAGGGACGGTGCGTTGCACATCGCCGGGGAGGCGCACGGCCGGCGTTGCCGCTACCATCAACGCCTTGCCTGACAGGTGCACCCATGCCGTTGAACGTCATCGTGGTGATGGATCCCATCGCCCACATCAAGATCGCCAAGGACACCACCTTCGCCATGCTGCTGGAAGCCCAGCGCCGCGGCCATGCCCTGCACTACGTGCGCCCGGGCGGGCTGGCGCTGGAAGGCGGGGTGCCTGTGGCCTGGACCGCTCCCCTGCAGGTGCGCGACGACCCGGCCGGCTGGTACGAGCTGGGCGCATTCAGCCGGACCGAATTCGGTCCCGGCCAGATCGTGCTGATGCGCAAGGACCCGCCGGTCGACGCCGAGTATGTCTACGATACCCAGGTGCTGGATGTCGCCGCCGCCGCCGGTGCGTGCGTGGTCAACAACCCGCAGGGCCTGCGCGACTACAACGAGAAGCTGGCCGCGCTGCTGTTCCCGCAATGCTGCCCGCCAACCCTGGTCAGCCGCGACGCCAAGGCACTGAAGGCCTTCGCGCTGGAACACGGCCAGGCGGTAATGAAGCCGCTGGATGGCATGGGTGGACGCTCGATCTTCCGCAGCGGACAGGGCGACCCCAACCTGAACGTGATCCTGGAAACGCTGACCGACGGCGGCCGCAAGCTCGCCCTGGCCCAGAAGTTCATTCCCGACATCACCGCTGGCGACAAGCGCATCCTGCTGGTCGATGGCGAGCCGGTCGATTACTGCCTGGCGCGCATTCCGCAGGGCGATGAGTTCCGCGGCAACCTGGCCGCCGGTGGCCGTGGCGAAGGCCGTCCGCTGAGCGAACGCGACCGCTGGATCGCCGCCCAGGTCGGCCCGGAAATGAAGCGTCGCGGCATGCGTTTCGTCGGCCTGGACGTCATCGGCGACTACCTGACCGAGGTCAACGTGACCAGCCCGACCTGCGTGCGCGAGCTGGATGCGCAGTACGGCCTGAACATCGCCGGCACCCTGTTCGACGCGATCGAGGCCGATCTGCGCTGATGGATGCCGCACCTGCCGTCCTCGCCCCGCCACCGCGTGAAGCGCAGCGGCTGGGCGCCACCATCGCCCTGTCGGTGCTGGTGCACGCCCTGCTGATCCTCGGGGTCGGCTTTGCCGTGAAAGGCGACGCGCCGCTGGTGCCGACCCTGGAAGTGATCTTCAGCCAGACCCGCACCGCGCTGACCCCGAAGCAGGCCGATTTCCTGGCTGCCGCCAGCCAGGAAGGCGGTGGCGAACATGATCGTGCGCAGCGCCCCCGCGACAACCAGGCCGGCATCGTGCCGCAGGCCCAGGCCGGTATCAGTCCGGTACCCCAGCAGCAGCAGTCGGCAGCACCGGTGCCGCCACCGCAGGCGCGGGTGGTCAGCAGCCGCAATGGCCAGGACACCGTGGCCATGGCGCAGTCGCGCCCTACCCCGCTGCAACCAACACCGGATGCACCGATGACCGCGCGCGAACAGCGCGATGCTGAAATGGCGCGGCTGGCGGCGGAAGTGCACCTGCGTTCGGCGCAGTACGCCAAACGGCCGAACCGGAAATTCGTTTCGGCCAGCACGCGCGAATACGCCTACGCCAATTACCTGCGTGCGTGGGTGGACCGCGCCGAGCAGGTCGGCAACCTGAACTACCCCGACGAAGCGCGGCAGCGCCGGCTGGGGGGACAGGTGGTGATCAGCGTGGGGGTACGCCGCGACGGCAGCGTGGAAAGCAGCCGGGTGTTGAAGTCCAGCGGCACGCCGCTGCTGGACGAGGCCGCGTTGCGGGTGATCCAGCTGGCGCAACCGTTCCCGCCGTTGCCCGACAGCGAAGACCAGATCGACATCCTGCAGGTCACGCGCACGTGGGTGTTCCTGCCCGGCGGCGAACTGCGCGACGACCGGTGAGGTTTTCCGCCCGGGCCTGCGGCCCGGGACCCGCTGCAAGCAACAGCAACGGCAACTGCAACGTCAAGATCAAGAGCGGCGGTTGGGGCGGTGTGGGCTTGCAGGACACGCCGTAAACCCATCCATGGGGGCTCGATGGCGCCATCCATGGCGCCAACGGTCCTGCAAGCCCACACCGCCCCACCCCTGACCGATCGCGGCGCATCTTTGCTGTTGGTAGCTGTCGACCTTGGTCGACACGATGCATCCACGCCATGCCTGCACGGTAGATCCACGCCATGCGTGGATGCGAGCGAAGCGACCGGCTTTTGAATTTGTTTTTTTGATTTTCCGTGGGGAACGCGCACGGAAACTGTCCGTGGCCGGGCGGGTGGGCTGCGCAGGGGCGTAAGCGCCATGGATGGCGCGCCCGAGCCTACATGGACGTATTCACGGCGTCCCCTGCGCAG
>NZ_JBQOIF010000036.1:0-29727 GCF_052665395.1 Stenotrophomonas sp. 3(2025)
CACGGCAAGACCGGGGTTGGGCGTCCTGCCCAACCCGCCCGAGGCATGCCTCGGGCCCATGGCGCCAACGGTCCTGCAAGCCCACACCGCCCCGCCCCCGACCGTTTCCCGTGAAGGTGGGCAAGAGCATGGGTTTACTGACGAACTGATGGAAAAAAAAAAGGACGCGGCTTTCGCCGCGTCCTTTTTGTTTGTTTGCTTGTGAGCAAGCGCAGCGCGCGACCCGCTTCTGCTCTTCTTTTCTTTCTTCCGTGGCGGGCGGCCGCAGGAAACTGTCGAAGGCAGGGTGGGTAGGCCGTGCAGGGGCGTGAGCCGCATGGATGCGGCGACCGAGCTTACATGGACGTACTTGCAGCGTCCCCTGCACGGCCTACCCACCCTGCCAAACGCATGACCCGCTCTTCGCGACCCAGCCCCCCGCCACGAGGGGCTCAGCCGTTGGCTGGAATCACAGTTCCGAGCGAATGCGCTCGCGCAGCGCTTCCAGATCCTTGGCAAACGCATCGATACCGGTCGCCAGCTTCTCGGTCGCCATCGGATCGGCGGCCAGGTCTGCCGCGAACTTCGCCGCGTCGATCGGCGTCACCTGCACCGCTTCAGCGGCACCGGCCACCAGCTTGCGCGGCAGCGCGCCGTGGTCGGCGTCGAGCTTCTCCAGCAGGTCCGGCGAAATGGTCAGGCGGTCGCAGCCGGCCAACGCTTCGATCTGCGCGGTCGAACGGAACGAGGCGCCCATCACCACGGTCGGCGAACCGCGGCGCTTGAATTCGGCATACACCCCACGCACGAACACCACGCCCGGGTCCTCGTCGATGTTCGCCGGGGTCTGGCCGTTGGCCACGTACCAGTCCAGGATGCGGCCGACGAACGGCGAGATCAGGAACGCACCGGCTTCGCTGCAGGCCAGCGCCTGGGTGGGGTTGAAGATCAGGGTCAGGTTGCAGTCGATGCCTTCGGCCTGCAGCACGCGCGCGGCTTCCACGCCTTCCCAGGTCGCAGCGATCTTGATCAGGATCTTCTCGCGCGGCACGCCGGCATCGGCGTACATCTGGATGAACTGGCGGGCCTTGGCCACGGTCGCGGCGGTGTCGTGGGCCTGGTCGGCATCCACTTCGGTGGAGACGCGGCCCGGTACCAGCGTGCTCAGCAGCGCACCGACGCCGATGGTCAGGCGGTCGGCCACGGCGTGCACCACGGCCTCGCGGTCGCCGCCCTGCTGGCGGCCCCAGGCCAGTTCGCGTTCGATCAGTTCCGCATAGACCGGCAGGTCCAGCGCCTTCTTCACCAGGGTTGGATTGGTGGTGCAGTCCACCGGCTGCAGGCGCTTGATCGCCTCGTAGTCACCGGTATCGGCAACGACCACGGACAGTTCGCGCAGCTGGGACAATTTGGACGGGGTACTCATTACGGCTCCTGGTGCGGGGATTGCAGGGAAACTGATCGCGCGCGGTTCGCAGCGCAGGTCAGGGGCGGTCGTTGTGGACCGCGCTCACGCGCAGCCGCAGCTTGCGGCCGCCCGGGGCGGTCCAGTCGATGCTCTGGCCAACGGCCAGGCCAAGCAGGGCGCTGCCGACGGGCGCGAGCACGGACACCTTGCCTTCATCGACATTGGCTTCGCGGGGGAAGACCAGGGTCAGGACATGCTTTTCGCCTGACACTTCATCTTCGCACTCCACGCGCGAATGCATCATGACGATGCCTTCGGGAATCTGGTCTGCCGGCAACACGGTTGCGCGGTTGAGCTCGTCGGCAAGCGCGCGCGCGGCCGGCGTCTGGCTGTGCGCCGGGGATTCGAGCATGGCGTCCAGGCGGTCCATGTCGAGGGTGGAAACAGTGATCGACGGCGGCAGGCCGCTGGCGGTGTTCATGGTGACGCTCCTTGGTTGAAAGCCATGCAAAAGGCGGCACCTGCTGGCGCCGCCTGACTGTATTGTGGGGACAAATGCGGCCGGAATCGACTCCCGCCGGTTTCGATGCCCGGCTGCGGTGTCTCAGCCGTTCAGCACGGGCGTGGGCGGGGTGGCAGCATCGCCGCTTGGCGGGGCCAGCGCCTCCAGCGTGAACAGCGCATCGGGCAGGCGCTTGAACTGCTCGGCCAGCTCCATCAGGAACTCGTTCATCGCCGAGCTGCGGCGCCAGATCATGGCGATGCGACGGCTGGGACGGCCCTCGCCGACGAAGTCGAGCAGGCGGATGTTGTTCGAGCGCGGCACCGGCGGCTGTACCGACAGGCTGGGCAGCAGGGTGATGCCCACGTCGGCGGCGACCATCTGTCGCAGCGTTTCCAGGCTGGTAGCGCGGAATTCGGATTTTTCGTTGGCGCCGAACAGGCGACAGACTTCCAGCGCCTGGTCACGCAGGCAGTGGCCGTCTTCCAGCAGCAGCAGCTTCTGCGTGGCCAGTTCCTGTACGTCCAGATGCTCGCGCGTGGCCAGCGGGTGGCGGCCGGATACGGCCAGCAGGAACGGTTCCTCGAACAGGAATTCGGCATGCAGCTGGTCGTCGATCACCGGCAGGGCCAACAGTGCGGCGTCGAGCCTGCCTTCGCGCAGGCGCTCCAGCAGCACATCGCTCTTTTCCTCCACCAGCAGCAGTTCCAGCTCGGGGAAGCGCGTGCGGATGCGCGGAATCACGTGCGGCAACAGGTAGGGGCCCAGGGTGGGGAAGATCCCCAGGCGCACCGTGCCAGCTTCGGGATCGCGGCTGCGTCGCGCCGCTTCCTTCAGCTGTTCCACTTCGGCCACGATCACCCGTGCCCGCGCGGCCGCTTCGTGGCCGGCGGGGGTCAGCATGACCTTGCGCGGTGCGCGTTCCACCAGCGGCAGGCCCAGTTCCTCTTCCAGCTTGCGGATCTGGGTCGACAGCGTGGGCTGGCTGACGAAGCAGGAGGCGGCGGCCCGGCCGAAGTGCTTGTGATCGGCCAGGGCCACCAGGTATTTCAGGTCACGCAGGTTCATCCTCAGACCTCTCGGGGTACTGCACCGGCAGGGCGCGCCCTGCCGGCTGATGGTGCTCCCGATGGCCTGGGAACATTGGATCAGGCTGCTTCGGCCACCGCACCGCTGCTCTTGGGAACCGAGGAGCGGATCAGGTGGTCGAAAGCGCTCAGTGCGGCGGTCGAACCGGCGCCCATCGCAATGATGATCTGCTTGTAGGGTACCGTCGTGCAATCGCCCGCGGCGAACACGCCCGGCAGATTGGTCTGCCCGCGGTCATCGATGACGATCTCGCCACGCGGCGAAAGGGCCACGGTGTCCTTCAGCCATTCGGTGTTCGGCAGCAGGCCGATCTGCACGAAGATGCCTTCCAGTTCGACGCGATGGGAGTCGCCGCCAACACGGTCCTTGTAGACCAGGCCGGTGACGCGGCTGCCGTCGCCCAGCACTTCGGTGGTCTGCGCGCTGGTCAGCACGGTGACATTGGCCAGGCTGCGCAGCTTCTTCTGCAGTACTTCGTCGGCACGCAGGCTGGAATCGAACTCCAGCAGGGTCACATGCGACACGATGCCGGCCAGATCGATGGCCGCTTCAACGCCGGAATTGCCGCCGCCGATCACTGCAACGCGCTTGCCCTTGAACAGCGGGCCGTCGCAGTGCGGGCAGTACGCCACGCCCTTGTTGCGGTACTGGTCTTCGCCGGGCACGTTCATCTGCCGCCAGCGCGCGCCGGTGGACAGGATCACCGACCGCGACTTCAACACCGCACCGTTTTCCAGCTGCACCTGCACCAGGCCGTCTTCGCCGGCGGGCACCAGCGCACTGGCGCGCTGCAGGTCCATGATGTCGACTTCGTACTCGCGCACGTGCTGTTCCAGCGCCGTGGCCAGCTTCGGGCCCTCGGTCTCCTTCACCGAAATGAAGTTCTCGATCGCCATGGTGTCCAGCACCTGGCCACCGAAACGCTCGGCGGCGATGCCGGTACGGATGCCCTTGCGCGCGGCATAGATCGCCGCAGCGGCGCCGGCCGGGCCACCACCGACCACCAGCACGTCGAAGGCGTCCTTGGCGGCGATCTTCTCGGCATCGCGCTTGCTGGCGTTGGTGTCCAGCTTGGCCACGATCTGCTCCAGGGTCATGCGGCCCTGGTCGAACACCGCGCCGTTGAGGTAGACGGTCGGCACCGACATGATCTCGCGCTGCTCGACTTCCTCCTGGAACAGCGCGCCGTCGATGGCCACGTGCTGGATGCGCGGGTTGAGCACCGCGGCCAGGTTCAGTGCCTGCACCACGTCCGGGCAGTTCTGGCAGGACAGCGAGAAATAGGTTTCAAACCGGTAGTCGCCTTCCAGGTTCTGCACCTGCTCGATCAGTTCGGCAGTGGCCTTGGACGGATGCCCGCCGACCTGCAGCAGGGCCAGCACCAGCGAGGTGAACTCGTGGCCCATCGGCAGGCCGGCGAAGGTCAGGTGGATGTCCTGGCCCGGCGTGCCCAGGTCGAAGGACGGTACGCGGCCCTGGCCGTCGCGCAGCACCTGCAGCGAGATCTTGTCCGACAGGCTTTCCAGGGTCTGCAGCAGTTCCAGCATCTCCTGCGACTTGGCACCGTCGTCGGCATGCGCGGTGATCTGGATCGGGCGGGTCACGCGCTCCAGATAGGTCTTCAGCTGCGACTGCAGGTTGGCGTCCAACATGGTCTTCTCCTGGCTTCAGGCAAAACGGGGGCGTGGCACCGCTGTAGAAGGTAGCGGACCAGCGAGGGGGTAGGGGTGAACCCAAGAGGGCAGCGCGGACCTGTGGAAGGGGCGATGCGGGCGCGGCCGTCTTGGGTTCACCCCCACGCCGGCGATGTGGCCGGCACGGGGATGGGCGCGCCGCAGCGTGGGGCTGCGGCAGGCCGGTGCTGCTTCAGATCTTGCCGACCAGGTCCAGCGACGGGGTCAGGGTCTTCTCGCCTTCCTTCCACTTGGCCGGGCAGACCTGGTTCGGGTTGGCGGCGGTGAACTGGGCAGCCTTCAGCTTGCGCAGGGTCTCGGAGACGTCACGGGCGATCTCGTTGGAGTGGATCTCCAGGGTCTTGATCACGCCTTCCGGGTTGATGATGAAGGTGCCGCGCAGGGCCAGGCCTTCTTCTTCAATGTGCACGCCGAAAGCGCGGGTCAGCTGGTGGGTCGGGTCGCCGACCAGCGGGAACTGGGCCTTGCCCACGGCCGGCGAGGTTTCGTGCCAGACCTTGTGCGAGAAGTGGGTGTCGGTGGTGACGATGTAGACCTCGGCGCCGGCCTTCTTGAATTCGGCGTAATGGTCAGCGGCGTCTTCGATCTCGGTCGGGCAGTTGAAGGTGAAGGCTGCCGGCATGAAGATCAGGACCGACCACTGGCCCTTCAGGGTGCTGTCGGAAACCTTGATGAACTCGCCATTCAGGTAAGCGTTGGCTTCGAACGGCTGGATCTGGGTGTTGATCAGGGACATCGTTTTTCCTCTGGGTGAAGGGGAGTGGGTGAATCGACAGGACCTAGGTTACTGGTTCCATTTCGATAAGGACAATGCATTGATTACATCTATTTGATAGATACAGTCTATTGATGTGCGCTGAGCCGGCAATGAATCAGGCCACCTGCATCCTGCAACCCGCTGTATGACAAGGGAAATCGTCAGCGGCTGCGGAAACCGGTCGATAGGTCTCTCATATCCCACCGCAGCGGATCCCGCCCCAGCGAACCTGAACGGTATCCAGACTCTACAATTGCGGGCCCACCCGCTGCGCCAGTGCCTGCCATGCCCGCCGATTCCGAACCGTCCCTGCGCCAGGTCGTGGCCGACGCCAGCGGCCGCCTGGGGGGCGTAGAGGCCCGTCATGAAGCAGAGCTGCTGCTGCTGCATGTACTGCAGCGACCGCGCAGCTGGTTGTTCGCGCACGCCACCGATCCACTGCCGGCCACCGAGCAGGCCGCGTTCGAGGCCCTGCTGGGCCGGCGCCTCGCGGGCGAGCCGGTGGCCTACCTGACCGGTCGCCGTGGTTTCTGGACCCTCGATCTGGACGTCGACCCCGCCACCCTGATTCCGCGTCCGGAAACCGAACTGCTGGTGGAACTGGCGCTGGAGCGCCTGCCGCCGGACCGTGCACTGCGGTTGGCCGATCTTGGCACCGGCAGCGGCGCGATTGCCTTGGCCCTGGCCAGCGAACGACCGCAGGCGCAGGTGCTGGCCACCGACGCCAGTTCCGCTGCGCTGGCGGTGGCGGCCCGCAACGCCGCGCGCCACGAGCTGGGCAACGTGCGTTTTGCTGAAGGTGGTCACGACTGGTACGCGCCGCTGCACGGTGAACGCTTCGACCTGATCGCCAGCAATCCTCCCTATATCGCCAGCGACGACCCGCACCTGGAGCAGGGCGATCTGCGCTTCGAGCCGGCCACGGCGCTGGCCTCGGGCGTTGATGGTCTGGATGACATCCGTCGCATCATCGTCGGCGGCGGCGACCACCTGCAGCCCGGCGGCTGGCTGCTGATCGAGCACGGCTGGGACCAGGGCGATGCCATCGGCGCGCTGTTCGAGCAGGCCGGCTACATCGACGTGCAGACCGTGCAGGACCTGGAGCAGCGCGACCGGGTCACCCTGGGCCGGCGACCGGCCTAGAATGGGGGTTCTCCTGCCAAGGGCAGGGCACCACCACGGAGCTGCAAGCATGCGTACGCTGTACCCCGCCATCACCCCTTACGACGTCGGCACCCTGAAGGTCGACGACCGCCACACGCTGTACTTCGAACAGTGCGGCAACCCGGACGGCAAGCCGGTGGTGATGCTGCATGGTGGGCCCGGCGGCGGCTGCAGCGACAAGATGCGCCAGTTCCACGACCCGGCCAGGTACCGCATCATCCTGTTCGACCAGCGCGGTGCCGGTCGTTCCACCCCGCACGCCGATCTGGTGGACAACACCACCTGGGACCTGGTGGCCGACATCGAGAAGCTGCGCGAGCACCTGAAGGTCGATCGCTGGCAGGTGTTCGGTGGCAGCTGGGGTTCGACCCTGGCGCTGGCCTATGCGCAGACCCATCCGCAGCGCGTGACCGAACTGGTGCTGCGCGGCATCTTCATGCTGCGCCGCTGGGAGCTGGAATGGTTCTACCAGGAAGGCGCCAACCGCCTGTTCCCGGATGCGTGGGAGCACTACCTCAAGCCGATTCCGGCGGTGGAACGCCACGACCTGATTTCCGCCTTCCATCGCCGCCTGACCAGCGAAGACGAAGCAACGCGCCTGGACGCGGCCAAGGCCTGGGCGGTGTGGGAGGGCGCGACCAGCTTCCTGCACGTGGACGACGACTTCATCAACAGCCATGAAGACCCGCACTTCGCGCTGGCGTTTGCCCGCATCGAGAACCACTACTTCGTCAACGGCGGTTTCTTCGAGGTGGAAGACCAGCTGCTGCGCGACGCGCACCGCATCGTCGACATCCCGGGCGTGATCGTGCACGGCCGCTACGACGTGGTCTGCCCGCTGGCCAATGCCTGGGACCTGACCAAGGTGTGGCCGAAGGCGAAGCTGGAGATCACCCCGGCCTCGGGGCATTCGGCGTTCGAAGCCGAGAACGTCGACGCGCTGGTGCGTGCCACCGATAGTTTCGCCTGATCGGTAGTGCCGGCCGCTGGCCGGCAATGCCCTGCCGGTAGCGCCGGGCCATGCCCGGCGGCATTTGCGTTGGAAACGCTCATCCACGCATGGCGTGGATCTACCACGGCCCGGTAGCGCCGGGCCATGCCCGGCGGCATTTGCTTTGGAAACGCTCATCCACGCGCGGCGTGGATCTACTACGGCCCGGTAGCGCCGGGCCATGCCCGGCGGCATTTGCGTTGGAAACGCTCATCCACGCGTGGCGTGGATCTACCAATCCCCGGCCAACAACGCTTCGGCCAGCACCTGCAGTTTCGGTGAGTGCTGGCGCGACGGCGGGTAGATCAACGACAGCGCGCGGCTGCGGCCTTCAAACGGCTGCAGCACGCGCTGCAGGCGGCCATCGGCCAACGCGTCGGCCACCGCGAAATCCATCACCTGCACGATGCCGATGCCCGCAATCGCTGCCTCCACCAACGGGTCGCCGCAGTCGAACACCATCCGCGTCGGCGGCGTGACCTCGCGCAGCTGCCCGTCCTGCAGGAACTGCCAGTCCACCAGCCGGCCGCTGCGCAGGTTGCGCACCGCCAGACAGGCATGGTTCTGCAAGGCCGCCACATCGGCCGGCTCACCCTGCGCGGCCAGGTAGGCCGGGCTGGCCACGGTCACCCAGCGCAGGGGCTTCAACGGCCGCGCCACCATGCGCTGGTCGGCGATGGTGCCGGTGCGCAGGGCGGCGTCGAAGCCTTCCTCCACCAGATCCACCAGGCGGTCGCTGAGCACCGCTTCCACCTGCAGCTGCGGATGCTGCTGCAGCAACGGTCCCAGCAACGGCACCAGCACCTTGCGCCCGAACATCGACGGAGCGCTGATCTTCAACGTACCCGAGGGCGTACAGGGGCGGTCGGCCAGCAGCCGCTCGGCGTCTTCCATCCCGCACAGCAACGGTCCCACCTGCTCGACGAACTGCTGGCCATCGGGGGTCAGCGCGACATTGCGCGTATTCCGCTGCAGCAGCTTTACCCCCAGCGAGGCTTCCAGCCGGCCGATCGCGCGTGACAGCCCGGACTGGCTCAGGCCGAGCTGGCCTGCGGCGACGGTGAAGCTGCGCGCCTCAGCCACCTGCACCAGCATGCGCACCGCGTTGAGGTCCATCGAGGATCCATTCATGCGGAAAATCATGACAGAAATCACGCTGAGGGGGTTTATTGATTCAGCTGCATCAATGAGACTGCCGTCCCCCCTCCGAACCGGGCGCCGCATGCCTCCCCTGAAATACCCGCGCTGGGCGCTGACCCTGCTGGCCACCGCGCAGCTGATCATCGCGCTGGACGCCACCATCATCTTCGTCGCCCTGCACGACATGGGCCGCGCGCTGCAGATCAATGCGCAGCAGCTGCAGTGGGTGGTCAGCGCCTATACGGTGGCCTTTGGCGGCAGCCTGCTGCTGGGCGGGCGTGCGGCCGATCTGCTGGGCCGCCGCCGCTTCTACCGGCTGGGCATGCTGCTGTTCGCGCTGGCCTCGCTGCTGGGTGCGCTGGCGCCCAATGCCACGCTGCTGATCGTGGCACGTGCGGCGCAGGGCATCGGTGCGGCGCTGCTGTTTCCGGCCACCCTGGCCCTGATCAATACGCTGTATGCAGAAGGCCCGGTGCGCAACCGCGCGCTGGCAATCTGGAGCATGGCCAGTGCGGCGGGCCTCGCATTGGGGACGCTGCTGGGCGGCGTGCTGACCCAGGCGTTCGGCTGGCCGGCGGTGCTGGCGGTGATCGTGCCGTTGGCCGCCGCCTGTGCAGTTGCTGCGGGCGCGTGGCTGCCGGCCGATGGCCCGCGCGTGCGCGGCCGTTCCTTCGACCTGGCCGGTTGCCTCACCGTCACCGCCGGCGGCAGCCTGCTGGTCACCACCCTGGTGCAGGGGCCGGAATGGGGCTGGACCGCGCCGGCCACGCTCATCTGCCTGTTGCTGTCAGCCGTGCTGCTGACGGTGTTCGTGCAGATTGAAAAGCGCAGCCGCGACCCGCTGATGCAGTTCGCGCTGCTGCGCCTGCCCGGCCTGCGTGCAGCACTCGGCCTGACCTTCGCGTTCATGAGCAGCTATGGCGTGCAGTACTACTTCCTGGCGCTGTACTTCCAGGATGGCTATGGCTGGAGCCCGCTGCAGGCCGGCATGGCCTTCCTGCTGCCGACGCTGGTGTGCACCTTCGGCATCCGCATTGCCGAGCGCATGCTGCAGCGCCGTTCGCCGCGGCAGGTGCTGGCCTGGGGCTTCGCTGCCGGTGCCCTCGGCATCACCGCAGTGGCGCTGGCGATGCCGCACGGCGCCAGCTACTGGCCGCTGCTGCCGGGCATCGTGGTGCTCAGCGTGGGCCAGGGCATGAGCTGGACGGCGATGTGGATCGTGGCCGGGCAGGGCGTGCCGGGGCCGCAGCAGGGTGTGGCGTCCGGCATGGCCGCCACCGCACAGCAGATCGGCGGCGCGTTGGGACTGGCAGTGCTGGTGATGGTGGCCAACGCCGCACGCGGCACGCAGGCGGCAACCAGTCCTGATGCCCTGCAGGGCATGGTCAATGCACAGTACGGTGCCGCGCTGTTCGCCGCGCTCGGCGTGGTCATCGCGCTGGGCCTGCGTCCGGCACGGGTAGACTGCAGCTCTCCCGACGCGCTGCCCAACGACGCATGATTGCACTGCTTGATCTTCGCCAGACGCTGGACGCGTTTGCCGCCTGCAATGACGACCACGACGTATGGGCGTCGTTCGGCTGGGTGCATGCCAGCGAGGGCGATCTGCTGACAGCGCGTTTCTGGTTGCCGGCAGATGAAGACGCCGCGTTCGATGATGACGGTGAGGTGCCCGAGGCCGTGCAGGCGCTGGGCCTGTCGGCCTGCCTGGAACCGGCTACGTTCGCTGACGTACTGGATGTGCAGAAGCGCCAGCGTCCGTTGTCTTCCCTGCAGGAGTACGCCGAAGCGCTGGCGTACTACGCCGAGTACGACGCCTTCCTGCAGGTGGACGGTGTCGATGAAGCGCTGGGCGAGGCGGGTGCCGCCGAGCAGGACGCTGCGCGCGCAGCCGGTGTCGGGCCGGGCATCTTCGCCGCGTTCGAGTTGACGCTGGCGGCGTGTGCGGGCGAACAGATCAAGGGAGCGGCACAGCGCGTGGCACAGCTGCTCGACATTCCGGTGGGCGAAGCGCTGGCACGCTGTCGCGCGCTGCCGGTGGTGCTGGGGGAAGCGCTGGATCGGCGTCGCGCGCAGGCGATCAAGGACGATGTTGAAGCGATCGGCGTCCGCCTGCAGGTGCGCGGATTCAAACCGTTCCCGTGGATGGATGCTCCCGTGCTGCGTTGACGAAAATCATCCACGCATGGGGTGGATCTACTGGGAACCGGCTTCGTTCGATTTTCGCCGAATGCGGATGTCCGTCAGCGCTGCAGCAGATCCACGCCATGCGTGGATGGGGGGCATCCGAACGCCAACAACTGCGGCTGCAAGGCGCTGAAAATACGCGCCAGCCGCTCCGCCCACGCCTGCTGCCCGGCGGCATCGGCGATCAGGTCCTGGCGGATTTCCAGTTCCACATGCACCAGTCCGCGACCTTCGCCATGCACCGGCACCGCGTAGTCGCTGCTGCTGTTGACCGAATACGGTTCGTTGTCGCCCACCACCAGGTCGCCTTCATCGCGCAGTGCCTGCAGCAAGGCGTGGGCAAAACGCGTGTCCTGGTGGTACAGCACGCCGGCGTGCCAGGGGCGCTGCATGCCGTTCATCACCGGGGTGAAGCTGTGCATCATCACCAGCAGCGTCGGCCGTCCCGCATCGCGGCGCGCATCCAGTTCGGCATCAATGCGCGCGTGGTAGGGCGCGTGGATCGCATCGATGCGCTGCTGCCGCTGTGCGGACGACAGCCCGGCATTGCCCGGCACCACGGTATGGTCGCTGACCTCGGGGATCAGCGTCGGCGAAACCAGCGGCCGGTTGCAGTCGATCAGCAGCCGCGAATAGGTCTGCTCGATCGCCCACGCATCCAGCCGCTCGGCCAATGCACGGGTGGTGCCGCCGATGCCGATGTCCCAGCCGATATGCCGGTCCAGTTCGGCCTGCGGCAGTCCAAGGTCGGCAAGTGCACGCGGCACCCGTTGGCCGGCATGGTCGGCCAGCAGCAGGAACGGCGAGGCGCCCTGCGCGCGGTGCACGCTGAAGATCGCCGGATCGTCGGCGCCCAGCAGTGCGGGCAGCCCGTGCAGGCCGGCGTCAGCCACGGGGCCGGCCGTCCAGATGGTGCTCGATCATCCACAGGCCGGCCCACAGCTTGGCATCGGCTTCATAGCCTTCGGCCATTTTCTGCACCAGCCAGGCGGCCGCCTGCGCGCGCGGCACTTCATGCACGGTGATGTCCTCGCTCTCGTCGCCGCCGCCTTCGCCGATGCGACGCAGGCCGGTGGCACGCACGAAGGCGATCTTCTCGCTGCTGGCACCGGAGGAGGTGGGGCCGATCATCAGCACTTCGGCGTGCTCGGCGGTCCAGCCGGTTTCCTCTTCCAGCTCGCGTACAGCGGAAACTTCGATGGACTCGCCCGCATCGATGTCGCCGACCAGCCCGGCCGGCATTTCGATGGTCGACGCCTGCAGCGGCACGCGGAACTGCTCGACGAACAGCACCTTGTCCTCGGGAGTGACGGCAATGATGATCGCGGCCAGGCCGCCGGCGTGGGTGCGCTCGCTGTATTCCCAGCTGCCGCGCACGACCATGCGCTGGTACTTGCCTTCGTAGACGACACGCGGTGCTTCGGTGTTGCGCTGGCTCATGCGGGCTCGCTGGAAGTAGGGAAGGGGTCGGAAATGCCGGCGGCACTGAACAGCCGGCGGCGGGTCATGGGGCCGAAGCGCAGGGTCTGGCACAGGCCGCCGAGCAACTCTGGATCGGCCGCCTGGCGCGGCATGCCGGGCTGGCAACCTTCCAACGGTGCGTCCAGGGCGATGGTGGTCAGCTGGCGCCAGAGCTGGGCGTGCTCGCGCTGCTCGCGCAGGCGCACGGCCATCTGGGCCGCGCCGCGCAGGCGCAGGAACGGCACTTCGTCCAGGCGTTCGTACAGCACGTCCATGCTGCCGAAATGGGCCAGCAGCACGGCCGCCGACTTGGCGCCGACACCGCTGATGCCCGGAATGTTGTCGACCGCATCGCCGCATAGGGCCAGGTAATCGGCAATCTGGTGCGCGTGCACGCCGTGCCGGGCCTTGACCCCGGCCACGTCCCAGCGCTGGTTGCGTGCGTAATCCCATTGCTCGTCATGGTCGAGCAGCAGCTGCGACAGGTCCTTGTCGGCGGAAATGATCACGCCGCGATGGCTGCTGCGGTGGCCATGCAGGGCGCTGCCGATCAGGTCGTCGGCTTCGTAATCATGGTGCGCCAGTACCGCCAGGCCGAGCGCTGCGCACAACGCCTTGCAGTGCACGAACTGGCGCTTGAGCGCTTCCGGCGCCGGGTCCCGGTTGGCCTTGTAGGCCGGGTACAGGCGGTGACGGAAGCCACTGTCCAATGCCTCGTCGAAGGCGATGGCGATGTGCCGTGGGCGTTCGCGCTCCAGCAGGTCCAGCAGGAAACGGGCGAATCCATGCACGGCGTTGGTCGGCCAGCCCTGGCTGTCCTGGAATTCGTCCGGCAGCGAATGCCAGGCGCGGAACACGTAGATGCTGGCGTCGACCAGGTACAGCGGCGGCGGTATCGCCACGGGAAGCACGGCGCTCACTGGCCGGTCCAGTCCTGCAGCAGGGCCGCGGCATCGGGGCGCTCGCGCTCGGGCACTTCGGCCTTGGGCGTGCCGATGTGGATGAAGCCGGCAATGCCTTCGCCCTCGGCCAGCCCCAGATGGGCGTGCACGGCAGGATCGAAGGCCATCCATGCGGTCAGCCACTGCGCGCCGAAGCCCAGCGCCTGTGCCGCCTGCAACAGGGCAAAGCACACGCAGCCGGCGGTCATCAGCTGTTCCTGTGCCGGTACCTTCGGGTCCGGGCGGGGGCTGGCCACCACCACGATCACCAGCGGTGCATGGCTGAAGCGCTGGCGGTCCTTCTCGAACACGGCGTCGCCGGCATGCGGGTCGCGCTCACGGCTGCGCGCGGCCAGGAAGTCGCCCAGAGTGTGACGCGCATCGCCGGCGATCTTCAGGAAGCGGAACGGTACGCGCTTGCCGTGGTCGGGCACGCGGACCGCCGAGGTCAGCATCCGCTGCAGGGTGGCCGGGTCCGGTCCGGGCTCGCCCAGTTGCCGCGAGGGCACCGAGCGGCGGGCATCCAGGGCAAGCAGGGCGGCAGGGTCGGGCATGGAGTCTGAACCGGTCATCACGGGTCGCTGATTATAGTCGGGGAGGTAGATGACGCCGTTTGTGTCGCGTCAGACCCCTGAATAGCAAACTGTGATGAACATCATGCCACTGGCGGATCACGGAGCCCCGCTTCCCCTCGCCTCGCAGGCCCTGCACGGCTTACGATACGTAATATTGCCGGGCCGCCGTTCATGAGGTTTGAAGTGAGGACTGTTTCACTGTCCGCGATGGGCTGGGCGGCCTACCATCGAGGGACCGGTGCATGGGGTGTACCGGCCGTCGCGATGTCCATGATGTCTGTTGCACCAGAGAAGGTGGGGAGCCTTCCCGAATGATGAGCGCGCCCACTCCGATGGGATCGCCGGGCCGTGACCCGGCCCAGCTCCAGCTTGCCCGGGACATCGTCCTGCCGGCGTTGTGCCAGGCCTTTGGCGCGGCACTGGCCCGCTTCGACGATGCCCTGTTCGACCGTGCCGGCAATGCCGGCTCGTCGCAGTTGCTGTTCCTGGACGCGATGCGCGAGCTGCGTCGCCGCCGTGAAGAGATCGCCGGTGCTTTTGCCGCCCATCTCGGCCATGCCTGGGCCGGCCTGGCGGCGGGCGAGCCCGTCTCTGCCGAGCTGACCCTGGCCGGGCAGGCCCAGGACGGCCTCAGTCTGGTGCCGGAACATGTACTGGAATCGCGGTTGGCGGTGCGCAACTTCGCCACCGTGCTGCTGCGCGACTTCAAGCCGGTGCTGGCACGGCTCGACCGCCGCCTGGGCTGGCTGGGCGGCGGTATCGAACTGGATGCCGACCGCAACCCGATCAGCCCCGAGCACCTGGGCGTGGCCATCCACGAAGCCTTTGCTGGCTGCGAGCTGGCCCCGGAAGTCCACCTGGTGTTGATCAAGCTGTGCGAGCGCGACATGCGCGCGCCGGTGGGTCGCATCTACGAGAAGCTGGACGAGCACCTGGCTGCGGCCGGGGTGATGTCGCAGATGGGCGCCCCGCGGCGACCGCTGGCACCGGCTCCGGGCCCCGCCCAGCATGTGCCACATGGCCTGGATGATCTGGTCGAGCAACGCACGGCATCGGGCTTCGACAACGAATTCAATGACGACGAACAGGCCGCGCCGGCCTGGGCACAGCGGTTTGCCGCGCGCTGGTCCGAGCGTCGTGGCCACATGCAGCAGCATGCCGGTGGCGAAGAGAGCCCGTCCGGCGAAGCCTACTCCGGCCAGCAGGGCATGCTGCTGGAAGCGCTGCACGAGCTGTTGCAGCAGACCCGCCACGTGCGCGACGACGCAACCTCTGCGGCGCAGGTCGCGGTCGGCCAGCATCGCCCGTTGAGCCAGCGCGAAATGATGTCGGTGCTGTCGTTGCTGCAGGCCACGCCCAGCGCGACCCTGCGTGCGGCGATCGGCGAAGATGGCGAATCGTTGGCGCAGCGGCTGAAGAGCGAAGTGCTGTCCAGTGCCACCCGGCTGGGCGTCGACCCGGGCCAGACCCGGCTGGACGCGCAGGACGAGGATGCGATCGACCTTGTCGGCATGCTGTTCGACGTGATGCTCGATGAGCGCGAACTGGAAGGCCGCTCGCGTGAGCTGATCGGCCGCCTGGTGGTTCCGTTCGTGAAGGTGGCGATGCTGGACCGCCGCATGTTCGTGCAGAAGACCCATCCGGCGCGCAAGCTGCTCAACTCGCTGGCCGAAGCCTGCGAGGGCAACACCGGCGAAAGCCAGGCCGAACGGATGCTGATGGCCAAGGTGGAGGAGATCATCGAGCGGCTGGTCGCCGAGTTCAACGAAAACCTGGCGATCTTCCTGACCCTGGAAGAAGAATTCCGCGATTTCCTGGTACAGCACCGCCGTCGCGTGGAAATCGCCGAGCGTCGGGCCGCCGAGACCCAGCGCGGCCAGGAAAAGCTGGAAATGGCCCGCACCCGTGCCGGCGCCGAACTGGATCGCCGCATCGGCGATGCCACCCTGCCGCCGGCCATCGCCGAGTTCCTGCGCCAGCCCTGGCAGCACCACCTGACCCTGGCGCTGCTGCGCGAGGGCGAGGAGGGTGCCTCGGTGGCCGAGGCGCTGACCCTGGCTGATGGCCTGCTTGAGGAAGTGGCCGAGGCCCGCCGGCAGATCGTCGGCAAGCCGTGGCTGCAGGCCTGGCAGCCGATGCTGGCCAAGGTGTTTGCCAGCGTCGGCGTGCATGGTGACGCAGCCACCGCGGCCATCGATGCGCTGCACGACACATTGCAGGGCATCGCCGAATCGCGCCCCGAGCTGCAGCGCGCCCTGCCGGAGCTGCCGCAGGTGGTGCTGCCTGCACCGCCGGCCCCGGAAACGCCGGCGGTGGAACTGGGCAGCAGCTTCAATACCGACGATTTCGACAATGCCGATGCCGACCGCTTCCGCCGGATGGAGATCGGCAACTGGCTGGACTTCGTCGACAAGGATGGCAAGGTGCAGGCGGGCAAACTGTCCTGGATCAGCCCGATTTCCTCGCGCCTGCTGTTCGTCAACCGGCGTGGCGTGCGCTTCTGCGTGGCCTCACCCGAAGAACTGGCGGTGATGGTGCGGCTGGGTCGCCTGCGTCCCCACGTCGACGATGGCGCCTTCGACAGCGCCATGCAGGGCGTGCTCGACCGCCTCGACCCGGGTGGTGCGACGCTGCACTGAGCCACGTACGCCTGCTAGGATCGGACCCACTCACCGATCAGCGGGAATCTGCATGGCCGTGGCGTTGCTGGGGATCAAGGAGACCGCGCCGGGCGAACGACGCGTTGCGCTCACGCCGGAAACGGCGCGCAAGCTCGGTGCGCTGGGCATCACCGTGTGGTATCAGCCGGGTGCGGGCCAGGCCGCCGGTTTCACCGATGCCGCCTACGACGACGCAGGTGCCCGCGCCTTCGACGCCGCCCGTTGGGCCGAGATCGACATCCTGCTGTGCGTGCAGGCGCCACCGGCCGAGGTACTGGCCCAGCTCAAGCCGGGCGCCAGTGTGGTCGGCCTGCTGACCCCGGCGGCCGACCCTGCGTTGGCCGCATTGGCTTCGGATGACCGCCTGCACCTGTTCCCGCTGCAGCAGTTGCCGCGCACCACGCGCGCACAGGCGATGGACGTACTCAGTTCGCAGGCCGGCATGGCCGGCTACAAGGCGGCATTGATTGCTGCCGAACGCGCGCCGCGCTTCTTCCCGATGCTGACCACGGCGGCCGGTACCGTGCGTCCAGCCAAGGTGCTGGTGATCGGCGCCGGTGTCGCCGGCCTGCAGGCCATCGCCACCTCACGCCGCCTGGGTGCGCAGGTGGAGGGCTTCGACGTGCGCCCGGAAACCCGCGAACAGATCCAGTCGCTCGGTGCGCGCTTCCTCGACCTGGGGGTGAGCGCGGTCGGCGAGGGCGGTTATGCGCGGGCGCTGACCGATGAAGAGCGTGGTGAACAGCAGCGCCGTCTTGGCGATCACCTGCGCAGCGTGGACGTGGTGATCTGCACTGCCGCGGTGCCGGGACGTCAGGCGCCGACGATCGTCACCGCCGCGATGATCGAAGGCATGGCCGCCGGCAGCGTGATCGTCGATCTGGCCGCCGAGAGCGGTGGCAACTGCGCGCTGACCGAACCCGGCCACTGCATCGAGCACCAGGGCGTGATCATTGATGGCCCGCTGGGCCTGGCCAGCCGGGGCGCCACCCAGGCCAGCGAGATGTATGCGCGCAACCTGATGAACTTCGTCGCCCTGTTCGTGCGTGATGGCCAGCTGGGTTTCGACTGGGAAGACGAGCTGCTGGCGAAGACGCGCTGGCAGGCCTGAGTCGGTAGCGCCGGGCCATGCCCGGCGAGCGCAGCGGCATCCGGAGAATCCGCCGGGCATGGCCCGGCGCTACCCCTTCAGATGGCGGGCTACCGCGGCTTCGCCGGCGGCGGGTTGTCCCGCACCCATTCCCTGCGTTCGTCTGCGGTCATCTGCGACCAGCGCTCGCGCATGGCATCGCGCTGGGCCGGGCTGAGGTCACGCATCTGGCCGAACAACGCCCGGGCCTGCTCGCGCTGTTCCGGGCTCATGTGCTCGAAGCGGCGCAGGCCGCGGCGGGCCTTGTCGCGCTCTTCCGGGCTCATCGACTGCCAGCGCTGGCCGTGCGACAGCATGCGCTGGCGCTGCGCGGGATCGGCGCCGTTCCAGCGATCACGCAGCGGGGCCAGCAGCGCTTCGCGCTGGGCCGGGCTCAGCTGTTCCCAGTTGGGCAGCGGCGCGGCAGCAGGTGCCGGCCGCGCGGCAGGCGCCGGCGCGGTGGCCTGTGCCAGTGCCGATGCAGCGGGCAGCAGGGTCAGGACGATCAGCAAGGGCAGGGAGGGGTATCGCAGCATGGTTCACTCCATCGCCAGGTCGTTGTCGCCCAGCCACAGGTACAGATCGGGATTCTCGTCGTACAGCGCGCCATTGTCTTCTTCCGCAGCGACGATCGGCGTGCCGATCGGGCGCTGATGATCGCCCGGACCGACGAACTGGACGCCGATGCCCAGCGCGATCACCAGCGAACAGGCGCTGGCCAGCCACCAGCGCCAGCGACCGGCGTGCGCTGCACCGGCGTTGTGACGGGCACTGCGCAGGCGTGCCAGGGTGGCCGGCGACAGCGCCTGCAGCGACTGCGCGTGCAGGCTGCGCAGGGCGTCATCGGAAGGCAGGGGGCGGTTCACGGGTGCATCTCCAGTTGATTCTGCAGCGCCTGTCGGGCGCGCGCCAGATGGGTCTTTACCGCGCCTTCGCTGCAGCCCATGGCGCGGGCGGTGGTGGCCCCGTCCAAGTCCTGCAGCACGCGCAGGGTGAATGCCTCGCGCTGGCGGGCGGGCAGGTCGCGCAGTGCCTGCACCAGCTGCTGGTACTGCTGGCGCTGCTCATGCGCCTGCGCAGGGTCCGGTGCGGGGTCGGCCCAGTCGATCTCGCCGCCATCGGCATCCTGGTTGTCGCGCCAGAACGGCAGGCGGAAACGGCGGCGGCGCTGCAGGTCGATCACGCGCCGGCGCAGGATGCTCCAGAACAACGGCGCCCACTCGGCGGCCGGCTTGTCGGCGTAGTCCAGCATGCGCAGCAGCGCGTCCTGCACCGCATCCAGCGCGTCATCACGCTGGCGCAGGCCGGCCTCGGCGAAGCGGAAGGCGCGCGGCCCGACGCTGGCCAGGAACGCTTCCAGCGAGGCCGGAACGGCGTCGGCATCGGTGGTTGAGGGGACGGGGCTGCTCACCAGCACAGGGTACGGTTCCTCGGCAGGGGTCACCATCGACAACGCGTGAGCGCGGCCGTGGTTGACCGGGACGCGCGCAGGGTTCAGCCCATGGTTATGATGGGGCGACGAAGACAGAGCAGGAGCGTTGCCGGTGAGTGACGGGTTCGTGGCGCTGTACATCTTCATGCTGGCCGCCATTGCCGGCCACGTGATCATTTCCCGGGTCCCGGTGATCCTGCATACCCCGTTGATGTCGGGCTCCAACTTCATCCATGGCATCGTGCTGATCGGCGCGATGGTGGTGCTGGGGCACGCACAGACGCCGTTGGAGAAGGTGCTGGGGTTCCTTGCCGTGGTGCTCGGTGCCGGCAATGCCGCCGGCGGCTATGTGGTCACCGCGCGCATGCTGGAAATGTTCAAGCCGAGCGTGCGCAAGGCCGGCAACGATGAACCGAAGGAGCCGCAGGCTTGAACATCAGCACCGTCGAACTGCTCGATTGGCTGGTCAAGGCCAGCTACCTGGTTGCCGCCACCCTGTTCCTGCTCGGCCTGCAGCGCATGGCCTCGCCGATGACCGCAAGCAGCGGTATCCGCTGGGCGGGGCTGGGCATGCTGCTGGCCACGGTGGCGACCTTCTTCCTGCCCGAACTGCACAACGTGCCGCTGATCCTGGTGGCGCTGCTGCTGGGTGCCGGCCTGGCGTGGTGGTCGGCGGGCAAGGTCGCCGTCACCGACATGCCGCAGATGGTCGCGCTGTACAACGGCATGGGCGGTGGTTCAGCGGCGGCCATCGGTGCGGTGGAACTGCTGCGCTACGCCTTCCTGGCCAATCGTGATACCACCCACTGGAGTGCGCAGGCGCTGGCCGACCTGGCCGCGCGGCAGCCGTCCGGCACGGTGCTGGTGCTGGCGGTGGTGGGCGCGGCGATCGGTGCGGTGTCGCTGTCCGGCTCGGTGATCGCCTGGGCCAAACTCGATGGTCGCCTCGACAAGCGCGTGACCTGGCCGGGCCAGCAGGTGATGAACCTGCTGGTGGCGCTGGCCGTGGTGGTGCTGGGCATCATCGCCGCCAGCACGCTCAGCACCTGGGCGATCGTCGCCTTCTTCATGCTGGCACTGGCGCTGGGCGTGTTGATGACGTTGCCGATCGGTGGCGCCGACATGCCGGTGGTGATTTCGCTGTACAACGCGTTCACCGGCCTGGCGGTGTCGTTCGAAGGCTACGTGCTGGGCAACGAGGCGCTGATCATCGCCGGCATGATGGTCGGCGCAGCGGGCATCCTGCTGACCCGGTTGATGGCCAAGGCGATGAACCGGCCGATCCGCAACGTGCTGTTCTCCAACTTCGGTGGTGGCGCCGGTGGTGAGGCGCAGGCGATTTCCGGTTCGCAGAAGCCCATCGAAGCGGCCGACGTGGCGGCGATGATGGGCTTTGCCGAACGCGTGGTGATCGTGCCCGGCTATGGCATGGCCGTGGCCCAGGCCCAGCACAAGATCTGGGAGCTGGCGCAGCGGCTGATCACGCGCGGGGTGAAGGTCAAGTTCGCCATCCACCCGGTGGCCGGGCGCATGCCCGGGCACATGAACGTGCTGCTGGCCGAAGCGGGGGTGCCGTACGACCTGATCGCGGACATGGACGACATCAATCCCGAGTTCGCCACTACCGACGTGGTGCTGGTGATCGGCGCCAACGACGTGGTCAACCCGGTGGCGCGCACCGATCCGGCCAGTCCGATCTACGGCATGCCGGTACTGGACGTGGTCAATGCCCGTAACGTGGTGGTGATCAAGCGCGGCAAGGGCACCGGCTTTGCCGGTATCGAGAATGCGCTGTTCTATGCCGACAACACCCGCATGCTGTACGGCGATGGGGCCGAGGCAGCGGCGTCGCTGGTCAGCGAGCTGAAGGCGCTCGACGGCGGGCATTGATGCAGTACGGTAGCGCCGGGCCATGCCCGGCGGCTTTGCGTGCAGACCGCTGCGCTCGCCGGGCATGGCCCGGCGCTACCCGCGTCCGGCGCGCTCAGCGCGCCAGCCAGGCGCCTACGGCGACACCCACCGCCAGCCACAGCCATTCGACCACGCCATTGGCCAGGGTGATCAGCGTCCAGGCCAGGTGCGGGCCCATCCGCAGCGAGGCGTCCCAGGGGTTCAGGCCCATCGAGCCGCCCATCCAGGCACTGGCGATGGCCCAGTTCGAGATCGCGGCTACCAGCAGCGTGCCCAGCACGACCAGGGCGATGCGCAGCTTGCCGGGACCGAGTGTGCCCAGACGCAGCATGAATACCAGTTCCAGGGCGGTCAGTACCGCCATCCAGCCGACCGGACGGCCGGTGAACAGGGCGATCAGCATCCAGGCGAGGGGGGCGGTGGCCAGCGCCAGCAACAACATGAAGGGCCAGAGCCAGGTAACGGTCCTGGCGCGTGCGGCATTGGAGGACATCGAAGCTCCTGAAGGTCGCCCACAGGATACTGTGGTTTGCCGCAGTGCACCGGCGAGGGCGGGGCGCCTACGCTAGAATGACCGCTTGCGTGGCTTATGCCGCAGCCCCATATCGGTCCCCATGTATTCCCGTAGCAGCGAACCTGTCCACTTCGAACGCGATTGCGAGGCCGTGATGGTCCCGCAGGGCGACACCGTGACCCTGCCCGCCGGCAGCTATGGGTACATCACCCAGGCGCTGGGCGGCAGTTATTCGGTGTTCGTCGAGGGCAATCTGTTCCGGATCGCCGGCAAGGATGGCGATGCCATCGGCAAGGAAGCGCCGGCACCGCTGGAACTGCCCGACGATGCCAGCGACGAGCAGGTCGAACAGTTGGTCTGGCAGCAGCTGCGCACCTGTTTCGACCCCGAAATTCCGGTCAACATCGTCGAACTGGGTCTGGTCTACGAGGTGGAGATCAAGCACCTCGACGAGGGGCAGCGCGAGATCGACGTGAAGATGACCCTGACCGCGCCTGCGTGCGGCATGGGCGACATCCTGGTCGACGACGTGCGCAGCAAGCTTGAAATGATCCCGACGGTGGCCGAGGCCGACGTCGAGCTGGTCTTCGACCCGCCGTGGAACCAGCACATGATGTCCGAGGCCGCCCGGCTCGAAACCGGCATGCTTTGACCCACGGCCCGCAGTGACGCGGGCCCGGCATTACCCGCAACCAGAACAGGAAATCTCCGGTGTCCCAGTCCATTCCCAGCTTCGCCGTCACCCGTTCGGACCACCCGCGCAGCGCTGAAGAGCGCGCCCAGATCCTGGAAAAGCCGGGCTTCGGCCTGCACTTCACCGACCACATGGTGGAAGTGCGTTGGGACAAGGATGCCGGCTGGCACAACGCCAGCGTGCGCGCCTACGGTCCGTTGCAGCTGGACCCGGCCGCGGCCGTGCTGCACTACGGCCAGGAGATCTTTGAAGGCATCAAGGCCTACCGGCATGCCGATGGTTCGATCTGGACCTTCCGCCCCGATGCCAACGGCCGTCGCCTGCAGCGTTCGGCGCAGCGCCTGGCGCTGCCGGAACTGCCGGTGGAGATCTTCGTCGAATCGCTGAAGCAGCTGATCGCCGTCGACAGCGCCTGGGTGCCGTCGGCCGATGAGTCGAGCCTGTATTTCCGTCCGTTCATGATCGGCGATGAAGCGTTCCTTGGCGTGCGTGGCGCGCACAAGGCCGGCTACTACGTCATCGCCAGCCCGGCCGGCCCGTACTTCGCCAAGGGCGTCGCCCCGGTGTCGATCTGGCTGTCCACCGAGTACGCGCGTGCGGCCAAGGGCGGTACCGGTGCGGCCAAGTGCGGTGGCAACTACGCCGCGTCGCTGTTGCCGCAGCAGAAGGCGCAGGCGCAGGGCTGCTCGCAGGTGCTGTTCCTGGACCCGGTCGAGGGCAAGTACCTGGAAGAACTGGGCGGCATGAACGTGTTCCTGGTCTACAAGGACGGCACGCTGGTCACGCCGGAACTGTCCGGCAGCATCCTCGAGGGCATCACCCGCGAGAGCATCCTGCAGCTGGCCCGCGACCGCGGCATGAAGGTCGAAGAGCGCAAGGTCACCATCGATGAGTGGAAGCAGGGAGTGGCCTCCGGCGAGATCGCCGAAGTGTTCGCCTGCGGTACCGCTGCGGTGGTCACCCCGATCGGCCAGCTCAAGGGCGAAGGCTTCTCGGTGGGCGACATCAATGCGCCGGCCGGCGAAGTGACCATGTCGCTGCGCAAGGAACTGACCGACATCCAGTACGGTCGCCTGCCGGACCGCCACGGCTGGCTGGTCAAGCTGGGCTGATCGCCTGCGCGAACGCGTAGCACCGGGTCATGCCCGGTGACTTTTCGGAAAGCCCGTCCCCGCGACGGGCTTTCTGCGTTTCAGGCGTACGTCCGCCGGGCATGGCCCGGCGCTGCCAGGATCAACGGCTCCCCCCTGCGCGCAGCGATGCCCGGCGAATGTACCCGTACCACGGTAGCGCCGGGCCATGCCCGGCGGCTGTTCGCCGATGTCGGCAAAGACATCGAAAGACAGGACATTCCGCAGTCAGGTACGTGCAGCTGACGCGAAAGTTCCTTCACCTTCACAAACCCTCGACCCGGAAAGTCTCAGATCCAACATTTCATCTTGCTGAAAAGACGCTGAAAATCTTGTGGTGTCCGGTTTGAGCCACTAGCGTCATCAACACAGCGGATGGGCAGGGGAATCCGCTGGCTCGCCGGACCCGAACCTCGCCATCGCAAGCCAGCCCATGGTTCGGGCCGGTGCTTCTGCCGATTCCGGCATTCCTACCATTAGAAGGGAAATCCGATGTCCCAGGTAACGCAACCGCGTGTGCGTCGTGTGTGGGTGGTCCTTGGTGCGTCCGTCCTGTCATCGCTGCTGCTGGCCACGCCTGCGCTGGCCGGTGATGTCCAGCTCAGCGGCCTGCAGTCCGCGCAGACCCACCAGCGCTTCATCGTCAAGTATCGCGACGGCAGTGCGCCGGTGGCCAACACCACCGCGCTGGCCTCTTCGCTGAAGACGGCTGCTGCCGGCATCGCCAGCAGCCAGGGCCGCGCGCTGGGCCTGCAGCAGGTCCGCAGGCTTGCGGTCGGTTCCACCGTGGTCAGGACCGACCGTGCGCTGGACCAGGCCGAATCCGAGCTGCTGATGCGCAAGCTGGCCGCCGACCCGAACGTGGAATACGTCGAAGTCGACCAGATCATGCGCCCGACGCTGACCCCCAACGACACCCGCTTCAGCGAGCAATGGGGCTTCGGTACGTCCAACGCCTCGATCAACGTGCGCCCGGCCTGGGACAAGGCCACCGGCACCGGTGTGGTCGTGGCCGTGATCGATACCGGCATCACCAACCATGCCGACCTCAACGCCAACATCCTGCCCGGCTATGACTTCATCAGCGACGCGGCGATGGCGCGCGATGGCGGTGGCCGTGACAGCAATCCCAACGACGAGGGCGACTGGTACGGCGCCAACGAGTGCGGCTCGGGCATTCCGGCCTCCAACTCCAGCTGGCACGGCACCCACGTGGCCGGCACGGTCGCCGCAGTGACCAACAACAGTACCGGCGTGGCCGGTACCGCCTTCAACGCCAAGGTCGTGCCGGTGCGCGTGCTCGGCAAGTGCGGCGGCTACACCTCCGACATCGCCGACGCGATCGTCTGGGCCTCCGGTGGCACGGTGAGCGGTGTGCCGGCCAATGCCAACCCGGCCGAGGTCATCAACATGTCGCTGGGCGGCGGCGGCAGCTGCTCGACCACTTACCAGAACGCGATCAACGGCGCGGTCGGCCGCGGCACCACCGTGGTGGTCGCTGCCGGCAACAGCAACACCAACGTCTCCAGCGCGGTCCCGGCCAACTGCCCGAACGTGATCGCCGTGGCGGCCACCACCTCGGCGGGTGCGCGTGCCAGCTTCTCCAACTACGGCACCGGCATCGACATCTCCGCACCGGGCCAGAGCATCCTGTCCACCCTCAACAGCGGCACCACCACCCCGGGCAGCGCCAGCTATGCGTCCTACAACGGCACCTCGATGGCGGCACCGCACGTGGCGGGCGTGGTTGCACTGATGCAGTCGGTGGCACCGAGCCCGCTCAGCCCTGCGCAGGTGGAAAGCATCATCAAGAGCACCGCGCGCCCGCTGCCGGGTGCGTGCTCGGGTGGTTGCGGCGCCGGCATCATCGACGCCGATGCCGCGGTGACTGCCGCGATCAACGGCACCACGCCCAACCCGGGCGGCACCGTGCTGCAGAACAATGTGCCGGTCACCGGCCTCGGCGCAGCCAGCGGCGCGTCGCTCAGCTATACCGTCAACGTCCCGGCTGGCAGCGCGCAGCTGCGCGTGGCGATCAGCGGCGGCAGCGGTGATGCCGATCTTTACCTGCGCCAGGGCAGTGCCCCGACCGACACCGTCTACACCTGCCGCCCGTACCTGAGCGGCAACAACGAGACCTGCACCGTCAACAGCCCCGCCGCCGGTACCTGGTACGTGCGGGTGAAGGCCTACAGCACCTTCTCGGGCGTGACCGTCAACGCCCAGTACTGAGCCCAAGCCCCTCTCCATGGGCACGCCCCGGCCTCGGCCGGGGTGTTTTTTTTGGGGGGACGGCGAAGCGGAGAAAGCAATGTGCAGCAGTGCATTTGCTCTTGCTCTGCCCTTGACCTTGCTGGCCGCGCGCGACGATCTGTCAGGAGGGAGGGGATCACCCCCTCAACCCAGCAGCAACCAAAACGCTGAACCCATCCGCGCGACAGCGCGCCTTAATCCCTCAAACCGACTCGAACCGGTTCGCCGCCACGTTCTTGCGCACATGCTGCGGGTCGAAGATCCGGCCGTTCATCGCGATGAACACCCCCGCCGGCAGCGACTGCACCGCACCGATCGCACAGCCGATGTTGAACTCCGCATCCGAACCACGGAAACGTGCCGGGCTCAGCGCACCGGTCATCACGATGGTCTTGTCCGGGATCGTCGCCAGCACCTTGCCGGTCTGCACCATCGAATCGGTGCCGTGGGTCACCAGCACGTGGCGGGTGGGCTGGGCGGCGATCGTCGCGCGGATCAGCTCACGATCGTCGTCGTTGATGTGCAGCGAATCCTTGCGCAGGATCGGAATCACGTTGAAACGGAACGTGACCCCCAGTTCGCGCAGGATCATGCCGATCTGCGGGTCGCCGATCTGGTAGTCCGACTTGTCGTCGAAATAGATCTTGTCGATCGTGCCACCGGTGGTGACGACCAGGAGCTCTTCCATCATGTGCATGCGCGAAACCAAGGCAGGTACAGCGGCGCGGGGCCGGGAACGCAGATGATACGGCCCACCGGGCGCAGCGTCAGCGCCGCCGCCCGAAACGGGCGCGCAGGCCGGGCAGGCTGGCCGTAAAGATCACCAACAGCGCCAGCCCGATTTCGATCAGTGCCAGCCAGCGGGTCTCGGGATGGCTCCAGGCGCTCATTACGCCGTGGCTGAACCAGCCCAGCGCAAGCACGGCGGCCCAGAAGCCGGCCTTGCGCCAGCCCAACCGCAGGGCGATGGCCAGCGCCAGCGGCGGCGCAGTGAACACCAGCTGGGTGGCCAGCCAGTGCCTGTCGTTGATGAACCAGCCGGCAAACAGCGCTGCCAGCCCCATCAGGGCCAGCAGCAGCACGGTGCGCGGCGCGGTGCTCATCGTGCCAGCCGCTGCGCGATGTCGGCCACGCGCCGGCCCAGCGCCCGCGCCAGCACCGCCTCATCGTCGGTCGGTTGCGGGTCGTCGGCGGCGCCGGCCACGTGGCTGGCGCCATACGGCGTACCGCCACTGGTGGTATGGCTCAGCGCCGGCTCGGTGAACGGAATGCCGACGATCAGGCAGCCATGGTGCAGCAGCGGTACCTGCATCGACAGCAGGGTCGACTCCTGGCCGCCATGCATCGACGCGGTGGACGTGAACACCCCGGCCGGCTTGCCTGCCAGCGTGCCGTTCACCCATTCGGCGCCGAGGCCGTCAAGGAAATGCTTGACCGGCGCGGCCATGTTGCCGAAACGGGTGGGGCTGCCCAGCAGCAGTCCCTGGCACTCCACCAGGTCCTGCACGCTCACATACGGCGCGCCATCGTCGGGTACCGGCGGCTGCGCGGTCTGGGTGACGGCAGCCACCGGTGGCACCGTGCGCAGCCGCGCCGCCATGCCCGGGACCTCGCCGATGCCGCGCGCGATCTGGCGCGCCAGCCGTGCCACCGAACCGCCGCGGCTGTAGTACAGCACCAGGATTTCGCCCATCGCGCCCAGCTCTCCTCATCGTGTGGACGCCAGTATGGCTATCCTGCACCGATTCCGCATCGGGTACCCTTGCGCCGATGGAACCTTTGGATACGCTCAATTTATGGATGGAGCGCGCGCGGGATCGCGCACGCGCCGCCAGCTTCGGCCGCTTCCTGTGGCGCCGCTTCCTCGACGACCGCCTGTTCCAGGCCGCCGCCGCGCTGGCCTACACCACGGTGTTCGCGCTGGTGCCGTTGGCGATCGTGGTATTTGGCGTGCTCTCGGCCTTCCCGGTGTTCGATCGCTGGAGCGACCAGCTCAGCGACTATGTCTTCTCCAACTTCGTACCCAATGCCGCGCGCGCCGCAGAAGGCTATCTGCGGCAGTTCTCGGCCAGCGCCGGCCAGCTCACTGCCGCCGGCTTCATCGCCTTGGTCATCTCGCTGCTGATCACCCTCAACAGTGTTGAAGAGACCTTCAACCAGATCTGGCGCGTCGGCAGCAGTCGGCCGCGGTTGACCCGCTTCCTGGTCTACTGGACGGTGCTGACCCTGGGCGCGATGCTCGCCGCTGCCTCGCTGGCGGTGTCTGCGCGGGTGTTCGCGATGCCGTTGTTCGGCACGCAGGAAGGGCGCTGGCTGGCGGATCTCGCGCTGCGGCTGGCGCCGATCCTGATCGAATTCGTCTGCATCACCCTGATGTTCCGGGTGGTGCCACACCACACCGTGAAGTGGCGCCATGCGGTTCCGGGCGCGATTCTCGCCGCGGTGATCCTGGAGCTGGTGAAGTGGGGCATCGGCGCCTACCTGGGCAGCTTCCAGTCGTACCAGAAGCTGTATGGCACGGTGGCCTTCGTACCGATCCTGCTGCTGTGGATCTACCTGTGCTGGGTGGCCGTGCTGCTGGGCGCGTCGTTGGCGTCGTCGATGGCGGCTTTCCGCTACCAGCCGGTGGAACTGCGCCTGCCGCAGGGCTACGAGTTCTATGGCCTGCTGCGCCTGCTCGGGCGCTTCCAGCATGCACGCGCCAAGGGCAGGGGCCTGGCCGACGACGAGATCCTGCGGCTGGAACCGATGCTGACCGACTCGCTGCTGCAGGACCTGGCCTGCCACCTGGAGGGCATCGGCCTGCTGCGCCGCGATGAGCGCGGCGAGTGGCTGCTGGCCCGCGACCTGGACCAGGTCAGCCTGGGCGATCTGTACGAATGCACGCAGCTGCGCATTCCGGTGGCCGAACAACACCTGCCTTACCGCGATGACAGCCTCGGCCGGGCCGCTTTGGCCGCACTGGATGAACTGCGCCTGCCGCTGCGCGAACGCCTCAAGCGTCGCGTCAGCGACATCTACCCTGATTCTGGAGACGCCCCATGACCTGCAAGACCCCGTTGCTGCTGGCTGCGCTGCTGGCCCTGGCCGCCTGCAAACCCGCGCAGGAGCCGACCCCGGCCAGCAGCCAGCCGCCGGCACAGGCACCGACCCCGGCCGCGCCGGCGCCGGTGGAGGACACGCCCGCCGAACGTGTCACTGCCGAGTTCCCGACGCTGAAGATGAAGGCGGTCGATGGCAGCGATTACGACCTGGCCGCGCATCGTGGCAAGTGGGTGGTGGTGAATTTCTGGGCGACCTGGTGTGCGCCCTGCCGCAAGGAAATGCCCGAGCTGTCGGCGTTGCATGCCATGCGCAGCAACATCGAAGTGGTTGGCCTGGCCTACGAGGACATCGAGACGCCGGAGATGCAGGCGTTCCTGACCAAGCATCCGGTGACCTACCCGATCGTGATCGTCGATCCGTTCGACCCACCGGCCGACTTCGCCACCCCGCGTGGCCTGCCGCTGACCCATCTGATCGACCCGCAGGGCAAGCTGGCCCACAGCTTCCTGGGCCCGGTCACCGCCGCCGACATCGAACAGCAGATCGCTGCTGACAAATAAGGGAGGGGCAGGGCTGCGCCCTGCACCCACCGAAGCGGTAGTGCCGGCCGCTGGCCGGCAACCTCGACAGCAACAACAACAGCCGAAGCAACAGCAACAGCCGAAGCAGGTTTCCTGTGGGGAGGCGGGGTGGGTCCGGTTGCGGGGGACGCCGTAAATACGTCCCTGTAGGCTCGGTCGCGCCATCCATGGCGCTCACGCCCCCGCAACCGGACCCACCCCGCCTTCGACAATTCTCCGCAAGCTGCGGGAATGACATGGCCTGCTCTTGGTGGGTGTCGACCTTGGTCGACACGTAGATCCACGCCATGCGTGGATGCTCTTCGTTCAATTGCCGAAATATTCGATTTCGATGGACATACATCCACGCATGGCGTGAATCCATCAGCTACCGGAAATCTGTCGAAGGTGGGGCGGTGTCGGATTGCGGGGTGTCTGATCTGGCTCCCTGAAAACGGACGCCATGAAGCCGTTTCAGGCGGCAGCCCTGAGCTGCCGGGCGTAGGCATTG
>NZ_JBQOIF010000037.1:0-29603 GCF_052665395.1 Stenotrophomonas sp. 3(2025)
CCGGCCAGCGGCCGGCACTACCGTGCCCGTTTACCGGAAGGGCTGGCGCTCCTCCAGCAACACAGTTGCTCCAGGGACGGATTCACGGCGTCCCCGCCAATCCCACCCGCCCAGCCTTCACTCGGAAACCCAGCTTTCAGCGACCAACCCCACCCCACCACGGAGGGGGCCCCGCCGTTCGCCGATCCCCGCCGAAGGCGCGCTCTCCGCAGGAAAAATAATTCGCACGACGGTGTCGATCCTCGCGCCCCTGGTTCGTTGTAAGAGGGAAGGGCACGCACCCGCAGCCCAGCGGAGACCGCAATGAAAGTGATGGTGATCGTCAAAGCCAACGCCGATTCCGAAGCCGGGCGCATGCCCAGCGAACAGGAACTGGCCACCATGGGCGCCTACAACGAACAACTGGTGGCCGCCGGCATCATGCTCGCCGGGGAAGGCCTGCATGCCACCCAGCGCGGCCGGCGCGTCCATTTCGGCGGTGGTACGCCCCGGGTCGAGAGCGGCCCGTTCGGCCCGGCCGGCGAGCAGATCGCCGGGTTCTGGTTGTGGGAGGTGCGCTCGCTGGACGAGGCCACCGAATGGGCCAGCCGTGCGCCCTTCGGCGCGGGCGGTGCCCTCGAACTGCGCCCGTTGATCTCCGCCGAAGACTTCGGCGAAGCCTTCACCCCTGAATTACAGCAGCAGGAACAGCGTCTGCGTGAGCAGCTCGACCGTGCCTGAGCACGGCCGCGCATTCATCCCATCCTACGGAGCATTCCCATGAAACTGATTCCCTTCCTCGGCTTCAGCGGCCAGGCCCACGACGCAATGGCGTTCTATGCCAAGGCACTTGGCGGCCAGGTCACGTCGGAGATGAAGTACCGCGACATGCCGCCGTCCGACGGCTCGCCGGGCTGCAATGAAATGCCGGCCGACACCCTCGACCATGTGGCCCACAGCCAGCTGGAGATCGGCGCGGCGATCCTGATGGCAGCCGATGGTCCCGGCGGCGGCGAGGGTGGCTCGACCACCATCAACGTCGACGTGGACAGCATCGAAGAAGCCGAGCGCGTTTTCGCGGCGCTGGCCGAGGGTGGCCAGGTGCAGATGCCGATCGCCGAAACCTTCTGGGCCCACCGCTGGGGCATGTTGACCGACCGCTACGGCAAGCCGTGGATGGTCAACTGCATGAAGCAGCCCTGAGTCCTCTTTCTTTCATCCACAAGGAGCTTTACCGATGAGTGCACCGCAACCGCAGATGATCTTCGTCAACCTGCCCGTGCAGGATCTGAACGCATCCAAGGCCTTCTTCGCCGCGCTGGGCTACAGCTTCAACCCGACCTTCACCAATGACGATGCGGCCTGCATGGTCATCAGCGAGAGCATCTTCGTGATGCTGCTGACCCAGCCGTTCTTCAAGCAGTTCACCAACAAGTCGATTGCCGATGCGCACAGCCACACCGAGGTGATCACCTGCCTGTCGGCCGACAGCCGCAAGGCGGTGGACGTGATGGTGGACAAGGCGCTCGCGGCGGGTGCCAGCGAACCGCAACCGGCGCGCGACTACGGTTTCATGTACCAGCGCGGCTTCCAGGACCTGGATGGGCATCTCTGGGAAATCGCACACATGGACGGCGAGCCGGGCTGACGGCCGCCGCAGGGAGAATCCCCATGGCTTACGTGGATGCTTACGTGCTGCCGTGCCCACAGGACAAGGTGGCGGCCTACCGCCGCCTTGCCCGCAAGGCCGGTGCAGTGTGGAAGGACCATGGCGCGCTGCAGTACATGGAATGCGTGGCCGATGACGTGCAACCCGGCAAATCGACCTCATTCCCGCAGGCGGTGAAGCTCAAGCCCGGCGAAACGGTGATCGTGGCCTTCGTGGTGTTCCGCACGCGTGCCGCGCGCGACCGCATCAACAAGAAGGTGATGGCCGACCCGCGGCTGGCGCATATCGGCCCGAAGGACATGCCGTTCGATACCAAGCGCATGTTCTGGGGCGGCTTCAAGCCGATCGTGGAAGCGTGAACGCCGGCGCTTGTGCGGGCCGGGCTCGCATGCTGTGATCGGCGCATGCACGAGCCCGCCCTGAGCCAGCGCCTGGACACCCTCTGGCGGATGGAATCGCCAGTGTTGATCGCGCGCCTGGCGCGGCTGCTCGGCGGCGATGTCGGTCGTGCCGAAGAGCTGGCCCAGGACACCTGGCTGGCCGCGCTGGAGCGTTGGCCGGTGCAGGGCATCCCGGACAATCCTGGAGCCTGGCTGATGACCACCGCGCGCAACCGTGCCATCGATGTGCTGCGCCAGCACCGTCGGGTGGCGCAGCAGCATGCGCAATGGGGAGAGGAACTGCATCCGGCCGCATTGCCCGCGCCCGACGACAGCCAGGCGCTGGAAGACGACATCGGCGATGACCTGCTGCGGCTGATGTTCGTGGCCTGCCATCCAGTCCTGCCTGCCGACGCGCGGGTAGCGCTGAGCCTGCGCCTGCTGGGCGGGCTGACCACGACCGAGATCGCCCGCGCGTTCCTGCAGCCGGAGCCGACCATCGCCCAGCGCATCGTGCGTGCCAAGCGCACGTTGGCGCAGAAGCAGATCCCCTACGAAGTGCCGCGTGCCGATGCATTGCCGGAGCGACTGGCCTCGGTGCTGGAGGCGATCTACCTGGTGTTCAACGAAGGCTATGCAGCCAGTGCAGGCGACGACTGGATGCGACCGGCGCTGTGCGCCGAGGCGCTGCGGCTGGCGCGCATCCTCGCCCATCGCATGCCGGTGCCGCCGGTACTGGGTCTGTTGGCGCTGATGGAACTGCAGGCCTCGCGCGCGGCGGCACGGGTGGATGCGCAGGGTGCGCCGATCCTGCTGGACCAGCAGAACCGGGCGCGCTGGGACTGGCTGCAGATCGAACGCGGCCAGCAGGCACTGGCGCGTGCGGTGTCGGCGGGCGGCGGCGATGACCCCTATGTGCTGCAGGCGCGGATCGCTTTCTGCCATGCCAGTGCGCGGCGTGCCGAAGACACCGACTGGGCGCGCATCGCTGCACTGTATGCGCAGCTGCTGCAGGTAATGCCATCGCCGGTGGTGGCATTGAACCGGGTGGTGGCGGTGTCGCGCAGCGAAGGCGCGTTCGCGGCATGGGCACTGTTGCAGCCGCTGCTGGATGAGCCCCGCCTGCAGGGCTACGCACCGCTGATGGTGGTGCGCGGCGAACTGCTGCAGCAGTTGGGGCGGGAGCAGGACGCGCGTGACGCATTCGCCTCGGCAGCGGCGTTGAGCCAGAACCAGGCAGAGCGGACCCTGCTGCGGCAACGGGCCGGCCTTCCGCAGGAAAATTGAAGCCGACAAGGTCAGCACTTGTCGGTTTGCCCCGGAGCGGCTATGTTTCGCGCCCAGCGGGCGTGTTCGCGCCTGTCATTCGTGTGTCGTGACCGAGGAGCGGTTGGATGTTTTCAAGGACGAAGAGCGCACCGCGCGCTTTTGCGCGCCTGCTTGCCTATGCCCTGTGCCTGGCCGTATGGCCGTTGGCCAGCCAGGCCGCAGACAAATCGCAGCAGGCCTACTGGGCCGGCTTTGCCTATACCGCTGACGCCGCCGCCGTACAGGCGACCACCCCGCACGCGCATGCCGTGCTGGAAAAGCGTGGCCTGATTCCGCTCAACCAGACCCTGGCACAGGCGCTCAAGCGCCGCGCGCCGGCCAACCTGGAACTGATCGACCAGCCGGTGGCGATGCTCGACGGCACCACCAGTGCCGTGGTGCTGGCCGCTGCGCTGGACCGCGAGCTGGTATCGGTCGAACCGATCGGCGACCAGTACAAGGTGCTGGTGGAAGTGGCACTGCAGGCGCTGTTCTTCGATTTCCGCGAGCGCCAGGTGATCGCCTCCTATCCGCTTACCCTGCAGCGCATCGACGTGCAGGAGTACCGCCCGGACAGCGACGATATCGATGCGATCGTCGCCGATCTGCTGTACGGCGGTGCCGATACCAGCCTGTCGCAGGTGCTGGCCACCACCCTGGCCCAGGCCAAGCTGCCGGAAGCGGCCACGCGTCGCCTGCAGGTGGGTGCGGTGACCTTGTCCGACGCCACGCTGGCCAAGCTGCCCGACCCGAAGTGGGCCGGTCCGCTGCGCGCCACGCTGGCACACGAACTGTCCAAGACGCTGTCGTCCAATACCGGTGTCGGCCTGCTGCCGCCGGCTTCGGGCCAGGCGATCGGCGGTGCCATGGCCGCGCGCTTTGCCGACGGCAAGGTCTACCAGCTGAAGATCCCCGAGGCCGACTACGTCATCAGCCTGCAGGTGGATGCGCTGAAGAACGGCGTCATCAGTGAAACGCCGGCGATGAAGACGATGCTGTTCGGCGCCTTCTTCACCGCCAAGGTCACCGAGCCGTTCTCCGGCAAGGTGTACTTCGAACAGCCGCTGCGCAAGGGCGCCACCAAGGTGGTGCCGGTCACGCAGTGGCAGGTCGACCAGTGGTCGGCCAGCTACGAAACCCTGCTGGCCGGCTTCGATGCCTTCGCCGGCGCCGCCGCCAAGCGCGCCGACTCGCGCGCCTGGCTGGACGAGCAGAAGCCCGGCGGACGCCCGCTGCAGCAACAGACCCAAGCCCTCCAGGAGTTGATCAAATCATGTCGTTGATGCGTACCATCCTGCTCATCCTCATCGCCCTGGCGGTGGCCTCGCCGGTCGCCGCGCAGACCGCCAGCTCGCGCGGTACCGGTTCGGCCAGCTACAGCCTGCGCCTGAGTGCCGATACCCGTGCGCAGGCCCTGAACAAGGCCAAGGCCAATGCACTGGAGGCGTACATCGCCGAATCCGGTGCGGCCAAGCTGCGCCTGTTCGAATCGCGTCGCGCCGAGTTCCTCGGTGAAATCGACCGCTACGTGCTCAGCGCCGTGCAGCTGTCGGACAACGAAGACAAGAAGGCCAAGACCTACAGCGTCACCGTCCGCGCCGAAATCAACACCACCCTGCTGCAGACCAAGCTGGATGCCGGTTCGGCCGTGGCCGGTGCCACCGCCGCACAGCGCTCGCTGCTGACCTTCCTGTTCATGGCGCGCTCGCAGGACACCGTGCAGTCGTTCCAGGACAAGGAATACCGCCGCGTCGACGCCAGCAGCAGCTACAGCGAGAACACCCGTGAGGGCGACAGCTTCCGCGGCAACTCGGTCAGCACCAACGGCAGCATCAACCAGAACGGTTCGGTGTCGGTTACCAGCGGCGGCAGCACCACCGCCCGCAGCGACAACATCAGCTGGAAGGTGGCCAACGCCGCCGAAGTCAACACGGCCATGACCGGTGCCTTCAGCGCCGCCGGCTACGAAGTGGTTGAAGCCGAATACGTGGAAGGCGAGTCGCGCGGCCTGCTCAGCATCGAGCGCATCCGCAAGGACTTCAGCACCGGCAACGATCTCTCCGCGGCCACCCTGCGCGATACCGCCAACGGCATCCGCGCGGCGAACATCCCGTACATCGCCGTCGGTACCCTCGACGTTGGCATGCGCGACCGTGATCCGGCCAGCGGCAACACCCGCGTGTTCGTCACTGTCACCGGCAAGGTGCTGGACGTGACCGGTCGCTTCCCGCGCACCGTGTCGTCGGTGGGCCCGGTGCAGTTCTCCGGTACAGGCCCGAACGAAACCGTCGCCCGCACCAATGCACTGCAGCTGGCTGCCGAAAAGGCCGCCCAGCAGATGATCAACGAACTGAACGTCAAGGCGGTCCGCTGACGTTACTGCTGCGCTCGCCGGGCATGGCCCGGCGTTACCGGCCCTGGTGGATGCCGAGCGTGCTCGGCACTGACCCGCTGCTATCCCCGATCCCGCGCGCCGCATTGCGGCCGTCTCTCCCAAAGGACTCTTCCATGATCCGTAATACCGCTCTCGTCGTGGCCATCGCGGCCGCCACCCTGTCGATGCCGGCCCACGCCCAGTTCGGCAAGCTGAAGGACCTGGCCGGCGGCGCCACCGGCACCTCCAGCAGCAGCGCCAGCGCTGCCGCTCCGGACGAAGCCGCGCAGGAAGCGCTGGTCCGTCGTTTCGTCAGCTCGCAGTCGCACTCGCTGCAGGCACAGACCTCCTTCGCCCGTGCCTTCGGCCTGGCCGAGCAAGTGCAGCTGCTGGAAGCCGAGCGCCAGGCGCTGTCGTCCGGTTCGGTGAACGTCGATGCGATGAAGAAGTCGGTGTCGGTCAGCGAAGCCGCCCAGGCCGCCATCGACGAGCGCCAGGCCGCACAGCCGGAACTGAACGCTGAATCCAAGCAGCACTACGCCGAAGGCCTGGTCTCGCTGCTGGCCTCGGCTGCCGAAGCACAGAAGCTGAGCGGCGAAGCCAGCGGCTTTGCGGCCGGCATGAAGAACCTGGGCGCCACCCAGATGGCCACCGTTGGCCGCAAGCTGGCCGCCGGTGCCTGGGTTGCCAAGGAATCGCCGGGCTTCATCAAGGGCCTGTACGGCTCGACCAAGTCGGCTGTGACCTTCGCCAAGAAGAGCAAGGTGAAGGTGCCGTCCAACGCCGATTCGATGCTGGATTCGCTCTGATACGAGGCAGCTCCGCATGCGTACGACGACTCGATTGATCGGCCTGGGCCTGGCAGCGGCCCTGCTGGCAGCCTGCGGCAAGCAGGATGCACCGGCAGAAACCGCTCCGGCCAAGGACAAGGCTGCCAGTGCACTGGCCAGCAATGCGCCGGTGCAGGAAGCGCCCCTGCGTGGCACGCCGGATTTCGGCGGCACCACCCAGGTCGCGCGTGAAGCCGACGGTATCGGCAGCACCCCGGAACTGGCGGTGCTGGCGGCATTGCAGTCGGCCGTGGCCCAGGTCAACGGCGTACGCGTGGCCAGCCAGATGCAGAGCCTGCGCGCAGGCCTGCATGTGGACGTGGATGGTGAACACGTCGGCGATATCCGCGCCGACGCGTTCTCCCAGCAGATGATTGCCGGCTCGCAGGGCGCGGTGCTGGGCTATGAAATCCTCTCGCAGGATGAAGTGAGCCAGCTCGACGAAGAAACCATCGCCCGCGTGCGCGCCAGCGACGAAGGCTGGAGCTTCAAGGGGTCGGCCTCGGCCAGCGCTTCCGGCGAAGCCTCCGCCAAGGGCGGCTCGGCCTCGGCCAGCGTCAAGGAGAACTACGAAGAGCAGGTCAAGGTAGACGCCAAGCGCGGTGCCAGCTCCTTCGATTCGGATGTTACCCGGCGCAGCATGCGCAGCTACTGGAAGGTGCGTGTCCGCGCGCAGATTGCCCAGTACCGCGCACCGGACGAAGAAGGCAAGCCGAAGATCGTGGTGGCCCTGCCGCGCACCAAGTCGGGCAGCTATGCCGTTGGCGATGGCCGGGTGAACGCCGACGAGGTCGCCCAGGCGATCCGCGCGCGGCTGTCCGACACGCTTACCCAGACCCAGCGCTTCATCGTGCTGGACCGCGAGTTCGGCGACGAACTGCAGGCCGAGATCGACCACATCAACAGTGGCAACGTGCGCCTGCAGGACACCGCGCGCGTCGGCCAGCAGCTGGCGACCGACCTGATCCTGATTCCGACCATTGAACGCTTCGAGTACCCGCGCAGCGTGCGCAACCTGCGCATGTCCGATCGCCAGGTGACCTCGTATTCCGGTGGCGGCCGCATCACCCTGCGCCTGGTCAATGCCACCACCGGCCAGGTGGTGATGTCCGACAGCTTCGACCATCAGTTGGCCTCGACCGGCCCCAGCACGCTGCCGCGCGTGGTCAACGGCCGCAGCATGGCCGCCTCGATGATGGACTCGCTGTCCGCGCAGATCGGCAGCACGATCGTCACCACGCTGTTCCCGGTGTCGGTGGTGTCCGTCGATGGCGACCAGGTGGTGCTGAGCCAGGGCGGTGACACCGTGCAGGTGGGCCAGCGCTGGCAGGCCGTGCGCCTGGGCGAAGAGCTGAAGGACCCGCAGACCGGCCGTTCGCTCGGCCGCAGCGAGCATCCGTGCTGCACCATCCGCATCGACCGCGTTGCCGCGCAGACCTCCTACGGGACCCTGGAAGAGGGCGTCGACGCGATGCGCGGTGGTTTCCGCCCCGGCCAGATCGAACTGCGCCAGAAGCTGGGCAGCAAGCCCAAGGCCACCGCCGGCGCAACCGCATCGGCCGCCCCGGCCGCCGCAGCGCGTCCGGCCAGCAAGCCCAAGCCCAAGCCCGCCGCCGCCCCGGCCGAAGACCCGAACTGGTAAGACACCTCGGTTCGAGGCACGTGGGGGTCAGAGACCTTTCCCGCCGGGAAAGGGATCTGACCCCTTCTTGTTTCTGCTGATCCACGCATGGCGTGGATCTACTGTGTCGACCAAGGTCGACACCTACCAAGAGCATCACACGCCGTTCCGACAGATCGCAGAAATCTGTCCAAGGCGGGGAGGGTCCGGTTGCGGGGGGGGGCCGCGGCATGGATGCCGCGGCTTGCCGGGCCAGCGGCCGGCACTACCGCGGCTGCCGAGTGCAGGGCGCAGCCCTGCCGAACCTCTTACCCCTTACACTCCAGAACGATTTCCCTGCTGGAGAGAGCAATGAAGCGAGCAGTACTGGGCGTGCTGGCCCTGTCGGTGTCGAGCGCACTGATGGCGGCCACCCCGAAATTCGATGGCGCGCGGATCTCCGCCGACGTCAAGGAACTGGCCTCCGACGCCTACGAAGGCCGCTCCCCGGCCACCGCCGGCGAACAGAAGACCATCGCCTTCCTCAGCAAGCAGTTCGCCGACGCCGGCCTGCAGCCCGGCGGCGACCTGAAGGACGGCAAGCGCCTGTGGACCCAGGCCGTGCCGCTGCGCAAGGGCGACATCGTCGGCACCCCGCAGCTGTCGCTGCAGCAGGGCGGCAAGACCATCGCGCTGGAGCAGGGCAAGCAGATCGCCGTGCGTGCAGCCATGAACGGCGCCACCAACGTGGATATCAGCAAGGCACCGCTGGTGTTCCTCGGCTATGGCGTAAAGGCGCCGGAGCGCAACTGGGACGACTTCAAGGGCGTGGACCTGAAGGGCAAGATCGCCGTCGTGCTGATCAACGACCCGGACTTCGAGACCGGCAAGGGCGACTTCGACGGCAAGGGCATGACCTGGTATGGCCGTTGGCCGTACAAGTACGAAGAAGGCGCACGCCAGGGTGCACTCGGTGTGCTGATCGTGCATGAGACCGCCCCGGCGTCGTATGGCTGGGCCACGGTGGCCGGCTCCAACACCAACACCATGTTCGACGTGGTGCGCGACAATCCGGCTGACAGTCATCCGCTGCTGGAAGGCTGGATCCAGCGCGATCTGGCGGTCGAACTGTTCCGCTCGGCCGGGCAGAATTTCGAGGCACTGAAGAAGAAGGCGCAGCAGCGCGACTTCACCCCGGTGCCGCTGACCGGCGCCAGCCTGGATGCGAAGTACGCGGTGAAGACCGAAGTGATCACCTCGCACAACGTGGCCGCGCGCCTGGAAGGCAGCACGCATCCGGACGAGACCGTCATCTACAGCGCGCATTGGGACCACATTGGCGTGGGCGAGCCCGACGCACGCGGCGACCGCATCTTCAACGGCGCGCTGGACAACGCCAGCGGCACCGCCTCGCTGATCGAACTGGCGCGTGGCTTCGCCAAGGCACCGCGTCCGCAGCGTTCGGTCGTGTTCCTGGCGGTAACCGCCGAGGAGAAGGGCCTGCTGGGTTCGGAGTACTACGCAACGCACCCGCTGTACCCGCTGGAAAAGACCGTGGCGATGATCAACATGGACGGCATGGCGCCGTTCGGCCCGTCGCGCGATTTCGGCATCTACGGCGCTGCGCGCTTCGAGCTGCTGGACCAGCTGAAGGACGTGGCCAAGGGCTGGGACATCCGCTACACGCCGGACCCGAAGCCGGAGGCCGGCCTGTTCTTCCGCTCCGACCACTTCCCGTTCGCCAAGCGTGGCGTGCCCGCGCTGTCCTGGTCGGCCGGGCAGGACTGGGTGGACGGTGGCGTCGCGGCGGGCAAGAAGGCGTCCGAGGACTACACCGCCAAGCGTTACCACCAGCAGGGCGACGAGTGGCAGCCGGACTGGGTGTTTGCAGGCGCTGCCCGCGACCTGGAAGTGCTGTACACCCTGGGCAACCAGCTGGCCAATTCGCGCGGCTGGCCGAACTGGAGCAAGGACGAGGCGTTCCGCGCCGTGCGTGACGCCAGCGCCGACCAGCGCAGATAAGCGTAGGCGGGGTGCCACCCCGCCACACCTGGTAGCGCCGGGCCATGCCCGGCGTTTCCGTGAGGGCTTCCATCGCCGCTTTCCGGCCCTTCGTCGCACATCGCTTGTTTGCCCGAAGGGCCGCTCTATGCTCGGCTCACCCCTTCCACCAAGGCGCCGCCGTGATCGCCAGCTTCTCCCTCATCATCCGTCATCTGCTGGCCTGGGCCGCGGCGCTGTTCGTTGCCGGCATGGTCTGGAGTGGCATCTTCAGCGGCATGAACGACGGCCCAGGCTGGGTGTTCGGGCTGCTGGTGATGTTCCTGATGATTTCCGCGCTGGGCAGCGCGATCACCCACGTGCGCCGGGTCTGGCTGGTGGCCGGTCGCCTCGATGGCGCCACCTTGTCCGGCCGCCAGCGCCGGCAGATCGAACTGCCGATGGATGCCGGCCAGGCCTTCGCAGTGGTCGAGGCTGCCGTCGGCGAACTGCCGCGGGTGGAAGAGGTGGAGAGTTCTGCCGGCAGTCTGCAGGTACGTGCCTATGTGCGGCGCGTCGACCTGTGGAACGGCCGGCAACCGTCGCGCTGGAACCTGCCGGCGCGGCTGGCGATCAAACGCAACAGCGTGCTGGCCACGGTAACGCCGGGGCAGGGCACCAGCACCGTCACCCTGCTGTTCGAACCGGACGCCGGCTGGTGGGCCGATCTGCTGGCACTGGATGAAGGGAGCAACTATGAGAACGCCGAAGCGGTGACCCGTGCGATCAGCCGCCGCGTGGCTGACCAGCGCCGCGACGAGCAGGCCGCTGCCGAACAGACCCAGGTGGAAAAGGAACTGTCGGTCGCGCGCTTGAACCTGCTGCACGCGCAGGTCGAGCCGCACTTCCTGTACAACTCGCTGGCCAATGCACAGGTGCTGACCCGCACCGACCCGGCGCGCGCCGAGCAGATGCTCGGCCACCTGATCCAGTACCTGCGCAGTTCGCTGCCGCAGGTGGATGAATCGGTTTCCACGCTGGGCGTAGAGCTGGAACGTACCCGCGCCTATCTGGAAATCCTGCGCATCCGCATGGGCGCACGGCTGGCGGTGGAAGTGCAGGTGCCCAGCGAGCTGCACGAAGTGAAGATGCCGGCGATGGCGCTGCAGACCCTGGTCGAGAATGCGATCAAGCACGGCCTGGAGCCCAAGCCCGGCGGCGGCACGATCTGGATCCTCGCGCGGGGTTTCGATGACCATGTCACCGTGACGGTCGCCGACGATGGGCTCGGTTTCGGACAGGGCACCAGCGGCACCGGCATCGGCCTGAAGAACCTGCGCGAGCGCCTGCGCTTGACCTGCGGCGAGCAGGCCGGAGTGGCGATCGTGGCCAATTTCCCCAGTGGTGTAGCCGCAACCATGACCCTGCCGCAGTCGGCCAAGGAGCCCAGCCATGCCGCTTGAAGCGCTGATTGCCGAAGACGAGGAGCTGCTGCGGCACTCGCTGGTCGAGCAGCTCGGGCGGCTGTGGCCGGAGCTGAAGCTGGTGGCCGAATGCGAGGACGGTGCCAGTGCGCTGGAACAGCTGGCCGAGAAGCAGCCGGACATTGCCTTCCTCGACATCCGCATGCCCGGCATCAGCGGCATCGAAGTGGCGCGGTCATTGGCCGAACTGAGCCCGCGCACGCAGGTGGTGTTCGTCACCGCCTACGACCAGTACGCCATCGATGCCTTCGAGCAGGGCGCGATGGATTACCTGCTCAAGCCGGTCAGTGACGAACGGCTGCTGGCCACGCGCGATCGCATTCTTTCGCGGCTGCCATCCACGCGACAGGACGATGCGGTGCTGGAGCGCCTGCTGCAGCGCCTGGGTGCAGGCCCGGCCGCCAACGACCGGCCACCCCTGGCCTGGATCACCGCCAGCAATGGCCGCGATACGCAGCTGATCATGCTCGACGATGTGATCTATTTCCGTGCTGACAACAAGTACACCACCGTGGTCACTGCCGCCGGCGAAAGCCTGCTGCGCACACCGCTGCGCGAGCTGCTGGAAGTGCTCGATCCGCTGCACTTCCGCCAGGTACATCGCTCCACCATCGTCAACATGAAGGCGGTGGCAGCCGTCAGCCGCGACGATACCGGCCGTGGCGTGCTGCGCCTGCGCCAGCGTGCCGAGACCCTGGTGGTCAGCCAGCCGTTCATGAGCCTGTTCCGCGGCATGTAGCCGCAGCCATTGCCATCCACTGAGGAACGAACATGCGCCGTATCCTGCTTGTAGGTGTCGCCGTGCTGGCCATCGCCGGCTGCGAAAAGTCCAGCAACACCTCCATCACCCGCACCAATGCCAATGGCGTGGACACGCTGTACAGCAAGAGCACGGTGGTCGATGGCGTGGCGCGTTTCGAATGCATCGCCAGCAGCAGTGGCCAATGCCATTACCTGGTGCTGGCGCCGGGCTGCAGCACCGACACCGCTTGCGCGACGCCGCCGCTGCGCCGGTTCGAGGTGGCCGCAGGCAAGACCGAGCAGGTCAGTGGCCTGCCGAAGGACTTCCGCCAGTGCGTCAGCGACGTGCAGAAAGAACAATGCCACCGTGACTGAGCACGGTGGCATTGTGGCTCCCCCCGGATTGCGTTCGGCTCAGTAAGCCGGCTGCAGCGTCATGTCGTGATGGTGTTCGGTTTCACCGACATGATTCAGGCGACCCACCAGTTCGGAGTGCTGCTTCATGCGCCCGATCTCGGTCATGATGCGGATGTCCTCGTGGCGCAGCTCGCGCTTGGCGGTGACCGCCTGCTTGTAGTCCAGCACTTCCGGATAGTGTTCAGCCAGGTCCAGCGCTTCGGCCACGTGCTCGACGCTGTCGGCCTTGGAGGTGATGCGCGCGCGGCTGTTGAAGGCCTTCATCCAGCGTTCGAAGCCCGCTGTGCGGTCGAACATGTTGGCCATGAACCAGATCACGAACAGGATCGAGATCCACGAGCCGAACACCACGACCACGCGGGTGAAGGTGATGTGGTAATCGTCGCGCCACAGGTAATTGGTGATCAGGCCGAGGATCAGCAGCGAAGCCGCCTGCCATCCGACGATCGAAGTGATCAGCCATTGGCACTTGGCCTGGGCAAGCACCGCCACTTCATCGCGGATCTGCTGTTCGCTGAGGCTGCGCCAGTGCGCGACCTGTTTTTCGAACGGGCTGCTGTAGAGCTCGTTGTCGCGAAGCAGTAATCCCAAACCCTTGAACAAAGCAATCATGGCTGGCTCCTTGTGGAACGTGCGGCGATCTGCAGTGGACGGTGTGGCGGGTTCAGTTCTAGCACTTCCAGCGAGCGGTGCAATGGCCCCAAGGCCACGCGGCACAAGGGCTCAGCCTGAACAGGTGAATATTGGTGCGCCGCAGCATTGCCCGCGTGGCCTGCGACAAGATGTCGCAGGGTGAAATGTGCTGCGCGCGCACATGAAACCGACGCTGAGCGGATGGGCTCGCTGTGCCGGTCGTGATCGACCAGAATCGGGGTGGACCGCGCAGGACGCGGTCCGTCCCTCCGCCGATCTGGACCCGTGATGCCGCCCTTGCTGCACCGTCTTTCCCGCCCCGTCACCGCGCCGATCCGGCGCTGGGTCCTGGATGCGTTTCCGCGTGGCCAGAGCGGCATCGACTACGACCATCCACTGGGCGATCCCGGCTGGTTCGGGCCGGACAGCGTGACCTGGCGGATGCACGCTGAGCTGCCCTCGATGCTGGCCGGCGGTCTGTGTGCGCTGATGCTGCAGACGCTGCATCCGCGCGCGCTGGCCGGTGTCTACGATCATTCCAATTTCCGCCAGGACCTGGTCGGCCGCCTGCGCCGTACCACTGCTTTCGTGGCCGGCACCAGCTACGCGCCGGCGCGCGAGGTGGAAGCGCTGGTGGCCAAGGTGCGGCGCATCCACGCGCAGGTCCGCGGGCATACCGCGCAGGGTGAGCCGTATGCCGCCGATGATCCGCACCTGCTGACGTGGGTGCACGTGACCGAGGCCTACGGCTTCCTGCAGGGCTATCGCCGCTACGGGCGCGAGGTGCCTGCCGCGATCGCCGACCGCTATTACGACGAGTACCGCTGCGTGGCCGAAGCGCTGGGCGCGGTGGACGTACCACGCAGTGCAGCGGAAGTGGATGCGTATTTCTGTGCACGGCAGCCGGAGCTGGTGGTGGACGAACGCTCACGCGAAGTATTGCAGGTGCTGTCCGCCGTGCGCCTGCCGGTGCCGGTGCCCGGCCTGTCGCGCGAGATCTTCCTCGGTGCCGGTGCCGCGCTGCTGCCGGACTGGGCCGAGGGCATGCTCGAGCGCAGCACGCGCCAGCGTGCGCAGGCCGCAGCTTCGGCGAAGCTGATGCAGGGCATGGCGCCGCTGTTCCGCCGCGCGCTGCCCGATGGCCTGGCCAGCCGCGCCTGCGCCCGCGTGGGTGTGCCGGTGGAATCGTTGCGCGAGTGGCCGGCATTGCCCCGGTAAACGCCGACCTTGGTCGGTGCGCTTTGCCGCGGTTCCCATCCATGCGATGCGTGGATGGCGGAAGAACGCCAACCAAGGTTGGCGTCTACCCATGGAAATAAAACGGGCGCCTTTCGGCGCCCGTCTGCGTTACATCACCACACCTTGACCCGCTTGTCCGGGGCCAGGTACAGCTTCTGGCTTTCCTTCACTTCAAACGCCGGGTACCAGGCGTCGATGTTGCGCACCGTCAACGCGCGGAACTGGCCCGGTGCATGCACGTCGGTCAGCAGCGAATTGCGCAGCGCCTGCTCGCGGCTCTTGCTGCGCCAGGCCTGGGCGAAGCCGAGGAAGAAGCGCTGGTCCGGGGTGAAACCTTCCAGGGTCTGGCCCGGCTTGCCCTGCAGCGACAGCTGGTAGGCATCGTAGGCGGTACCCAGGCCGGCGACATCGGCGATGTTCTCGCCCAGCGTCAGCTTGCCGTTCACATGTACACCCGGGAACGGCTCGTAGCTGCTGAACTGCGCGGCCAGTGCATCGCCGGCCGCGTTGAACTGCTTGAGGTCTTCGGCCGTCCACCAGTTGTGCAGCTTGCCGGTGTCATCGAACAACGCACCGGCGTTGTCGAAGCCATGGCTGATTTCGTGGCCGATCACCGCGCCGATCGCACCGTAGTTCACTGCGTCGTCGGCGGCACCGTCGAAGAACGGCGGCTGCAGGATCGCCGCCGGGAACACCAGGCGGTTTTCCAGCGGCACATTCATCGCGTTGATGGTCTGCGGCAGCATCGCCCACTCGCTGTGGTCGACCGGCTTGCCCAGCTTGGCGATGTTGCGCTGGTACTCGAACAGCTCGGCGCGCTGCGCATTGCCCAGCGGATCATCACGACGGATGTCCAGGCCGGTGTAGTCGCGCCACTTGTCCGGATAGCCCATGCCCACGGTCAGGCCGGCCACCTTGGCCTTGGCGCTGGCCTTGGTCTGCGGTGACATCCAGGCCAGTGCATCGATGCGCTTGGCGAAGGCGGCGATGATGTTCTTGGCCATCTCGTCGGCACGTTCCTTGGTCTTGGCATCGAAGTGCTTTTCGACGTAACGCTTGCCGATGGCCTCGCCGACGGCACGGTTGGCGTCATCCACGGCACGCTTCCAGCGGTCGCTCTGCTGCGGCGTACCGCTCAGCGCGGTGCCGTGGAAGGCGAAGCGCGCATCGGCGAACTTCTTCGGCAGGTAGGCAGCGGCGCGGTCCAGCGCGTGGAAGGTCATGTAGTCCTTCCAGGCATCCAGCGGCTCGGTGGCCACCAGCTTGGACAGGCCGGCCACGGCCTTGGGCTGCCACACGATGAAGTCCTGCTGCTGGCCCAGCTTGGCAGCGTCCAGGAACGCGGCCCAGTCCATGCCCGGGGCCTTGGCGTTGAAGTCGGCCTGGGTCCAGGGGTTGGCGCCCTTGGTCACGTCATTGGTTTCTTCCTGCGTGGCATGCGCCTGGGCGATCTTCGTTTCCAGGGCGAGGATGCGCTGCGCCTTGCCGGCCGGGTCGGCCACGCCGGCCAGCTGCAGCACCTGCGCGATGTAGGCCTGGTACTGCTTGCGCAGCTCGGCCATGCGGCCACCGCCCAGGTAGAAATCGCGGTCCGGCATGCCCAGGCCGCCCTGCACCAGGTACGGCGCGGTACGGTCCGGCTGCAGCAGGTCCACCGACACCCACAGGCCGAACAGGCGGTCGGTGTAGAAGTTGGTGGCATTGAGCAGGTCGACGTCGGCGCGCACGTCGCCGCCGAGGGCGCGGGCCAGGCCGGCCTTGTCGGCGATCGCATCGATGTTCTTCAGCTGCGGCTGCACCGGCGCCAGGCCGCGCTGCTCGATGCCGGCCTCGTCCATGTAGGCGGCGTAGTAGTCGCCGATCAGCTTGTCTTCGCCGCTGGCCTGGGCGTTGCCGGCAGCGCCTTCCAGGATCGCGCGGGTGTCGGCCTGGGTCTTCTCGGCAATCACGTTGAAGCTGCCGAAGCGCGAGCGGTCGGCCGGAATCTCGGTGTTCTTCACCCAGCTGCCGTTGGCGAAACCGAAGAAGTCGTCACCGGCGGCGATGCTGCGGTCCATGCCACTGGCATCGAAACCAAAACTGCCCAGCATCGGCTTGGCGGCAGCGGGTGTCGCCTCGGCCGGTGCGGCGGTGCCGGCGGCCGGATCGGCCGGGCGGTCGCAGGCGGCCAGGGACAGGCTGGCAACGATGGCCAGTGCCAGGGTGGGGCGGCGCAGCTTGGACATGGACTTCTCTTGCGGCGGAAAACTCCAAGTCTAATCCGCTGCGGGCCGGCTGGACGTGCTCGACAGGGCCAGCACTGTGCGTGATCTGGCTGAACACGCCGCAGCGATCTTCACGCGGTCACCGGCGTGGTGCATGCTGCGGGCTGGATGTCTGCAGTACCCGGGGGAGGGCGCATGCAGGACAGGTCGAGGCGTCAAGAATGGCGTCCGCCGGCCGTTGAGGTCGGGGATGTGGAGGAATCGTTCGCGCATGAAGCCAGCCGACTGCACAGGGAAGACCGACCGATGCCGGCGCTGAGACACGCGCTGGCCCGCCCGTTGCGTGCCATTACCTGGGGCGGCGTGGTGCTGGGCGTGCTGCTGGCGGCTGGCCTGGCCGCGATGCTGGCCAACGATTACCAGCGCCGGCTGGAAGCCGCGCAGCGGCAGAGCCGGGCGTTGGCGGTGGGCAGCGAACGCCTGCTGGCCCTGGAGCTGCGCAACCTGGAACGGGCGATGGGCGGCATTGCCGCCGATGCGGCCGAACTGTTCCGCACCGTGCCTGCGCAGGCGCCCGCGCTGTTGAACGCCGCCATTGCCGGCGTGCTGCGCCGGCATGCCGAGCTGCACAGCATCGTCGTGCTCGATACCTACGGTCGCGCCCTGACCGCCGGCACGGGCGACCTGCAATTGCCGCTGTGGACCGATCCGCAACGGCGCGGGCAGGGCAGCACGCTGTACATCGGGCCGCCGCAGCGAGCCCGCGATGGCGGCTGGGTGGTACCGCTGGCGCTGCCGATGGCTGGCGATCGCTGGCTGCTGGCACGGCTGCGCTGCGGCGAACTGCAGCGGATCGTAGGCGGGCTGGATGTGGGACCGAGCGGCCTGGCCTCGATCAGCGACGCTGACGGCTACATGCTGGCCCGTGTCCCAGATCCGCATGGCACCGTCGGCCGCCGTTACACGCTGCCGGCGCGCACGCTGCTGGGCCGGCAGGCAGTGGTCGAGCTGGGCAGCATTCCCGGCGCGGTCGACCAGATACCGCGCATCTCCACCATCAGCACCCTCGAGCACAGCCCGTTGGCGGTGCAGGTCGGCCTGGCCGACGAAGACGTGCTGGCGCCGTGGTGGCCGTATCTGCAGGCGGCGATCGCCATCATGCTGGCCTACGTGGCGCTGCTGCTGGTGCTGCTGTACGCGGTGCGCCGCAGCACCCACCGGCAGCAGTCGATGGCCGAAGAACTGCGCACCGGCCACGCCGAGCTGCGCCTGGCCCATCAGGTGGGCCGCGTATGCACCTGGTACGTCGACGAAGACGCCGCGCTGCTGCGCTGGTCGCCGCTGGCGCGCGAGATCTTCGGCGTGCAGACCGATGCGCTGCCGGTGGCCGAATTCTTCGCCCGCGTGCACCACGATGACAGCGCACGCATGCAGCAGGCCTTCGACCAGGCCTTCGCCGGCAGCGCAGTACTCGACGAAGAATTCCGCCTGGTGCTGCCCGGTGGTGCCGTGCGCTGGGTTGCCGCGCGCGGCCAGCGGGTGGCAGTGGCCGACCGGCAGCGGCGCATGATCGGCGCACTGACCGACCTCAGCGAGCGCTACCAGGCGCACGAACAGATGCGCCAGGTAGAACGCCGCTTCCGCCTGCTGTTCGATCGCAACCCCGCGCCGTTCTGGGTGTTCGATCCGGACACCCTGCGCTTCATCGAGGTCAACGAGGCGGCGGTGCAGCAGTACGGCTACAGCCGCGATGAATTCCTGGCGATGAGCATCCTCGACATCCGCCCGCGCGAGGGCTGGGACGAGGTCAAGGGCGCGATCGCGCAGGTGCGCAGTGGTGAACTGCAGGACGCTGCGGTGCGCCTGCACCAGCGCAAGGATGGCACGGTGTTCGAAGTGCGCGTGCACCTGTCGCAGCTGGATTTCGATGGCCAGCCCGCGTGCCTGGTGCTGGCCGAGGATGTCAGCGAGCGGCTGGCCTACGAACGCGATCTGGCCTATCACGCACGCCACAACCCGGCCACCGGCCTGCTCAACGTGCGCGCACTGAGCGAACAGCTGGACGAGCAGGCCGGCGCGTACACCATCGCCTATGTGCAGCTGCGCGGGCTGCAGCTGGTGGCCGATACGCTGGGCCGCGAGATCGGTGATGCGGTACTGCAGTCGATGGCCTCGCGCCTGGGCGGGCTGGGCGCGCGCTTCGGCCTGCTGGCGTTCCAGCCGGCGGAGGATTTCGTGCTGGCGATCGCGCCGGAACACAACACCCAGCGCGTGCTGGACGATCTGCTGCAGATCGTCTCGGCACCGATGCGCGGCCAGGATTCGCTGCACCAGTTCGAACCCCGCATTGGTGTGGCCGTACATGACGCCGATGCAGGCCACAGTGCTGAACAGGCGATCGGCATGGCCGCGCAGGCGGCGCACGCGGCCCGCGCCGAAGGCAACGTGGTGGCCTGGTTCGATGCGGCGGTGACCATCCGCCTGGCCGACCGCCTGCGCCTGGCCGGGCGCATCCACGCGGCCATCGACAACGAATTCCAGCTGTACTTCCAGCCGATCCGGCACGCCAGCGATGGCAGCCCGGCGTCGCTGGAGGCGCTGCTGCGTTGGCCGCAGGCCGATGGCAGCTTCATCCCGCCCAGCGAGTTCATCCAGTTGTGCGAGGACACCGGCCTGATCCTGGCGTTGGGACGCTGGGTGATCCGCGCGGCAGCACAGGCGCAGCGGCGTCTGGTCGAAGCGGGGTGGGGCGAGCTGTCGATCGCGGTCAACGTGTCGGCGGTGCAGTTCTTCAACAGCGATCTGGTGGCCGAGTTTGCCCGCGCGCAGCAGGATTTCGGCCTGGCCCGTGGTGCGCTGCACGTGGAACTGACCGAGAGCAGCCTGATGCGCAAGCCGGCACAGGCGATGCAGACCATGCAGCGCCTGCACGAGCAGGGCATCCGCGTGTCGCTGGACGATTTCGGTACCGGCTACTCGAGCATGTCCTACCTGCAGCACCTGCCGCTGGACGTCCTGAAGATCGATCGCAGTTTTGTGGCCGACGTGGAAACCAATCCCCGCAACGCGTCGATCTGCCGGGCACTGCTGTCGCTGGGCCACAGCATGGGGCTGACGATCATCGCCGAGGGCGTGGAAACGCCGGGACAGCTGGACTGGCTGGCTGCGCATGGCTGCGACCAGGTGCAGGGCTACCTGCTGGGGCGGCCGGCACCGCTGGAAAAGATCATCGCGCAGCTGGATGAGGTTGTCGCCTAGGCCGCGCTTCGCGCTCGCCGGGCATGGCCTGGCGCTACCGTGTCATGGGCGCGCTTCGCGCTTCGCCGGGCATGGCCCGGCGCTACCGTGTCATGGGCGTGCTTCGCGCTCGCCGGGCATGGCCCGGCGCTACCGTGTCATGGGTGCGCTTCGCGCTCGCCGGGCATGGCCCGGCGCTGCCGTGTCATGGGCGCGCTTCGCGCTCGCCGGGCATGGCCCGGCGCTACCGTGTCATGGGCGCGCTTCGCGCTTCGCCGGGCATGGCCTGGCGCTACCGTGTCATGGGCGCGCTTCGCGCTTCGCCGGGCATGGCCCGGCGCTGCCGTGTCATGGGCGCGCTTCGCGCTTCGCCGGGCATGGCCCGGCGCTACCGTGTCACGGGCGCGTCTCTGGTAGCGCCGGGCCATGCCCGGCGGACGCACGCTTACACCCCGGTTTCCACCAGGTAGTCGATGAAGCTGCGCACCTTGGGGGCGAGATGGCTGCGGCTGGTGTAGACGGCGAAGATGCCGATCGGCTCAGCTTCCCATCCGGGCAGGATGCGCACCAGGCGGCCATCGGCCAGCGCCTCGTGCAACAGGAAGTCCGGCTGCAGGATCACGCCCATGCCGGCAATCGCCGCTTCGCGCAGGACGTCGCCATTGTTGGCGCGCAGCAGGGTGGTCACTGCAACCTTCACTTCGCCACCCGGCCCCTGCAGGGGCCAGTGGTCGCCGGCCGCCCAGTAGCTGTAGCCGAGGCAGGCGTGGGTCTGCAGATCCTCGGGGGCCTGCGGTGTTCCGTGTGCGGCCAGGTAGGCCGGTGCGGCACACAGGCTGATCCGCGATTGGCCCAGGCGCCGCGCGATCAGGCTCGGGCCCGGTTCGCGGGTGATGCGGATGGCCACGTCGTAGCCTTCTTCGACCATGTCCACCAGGCGGTCGGACAGCGCCAGGTCCAGTTCGACCTGTGGGAAGCGTTCGCGGTAGCCGGCCAGCAACGGGCCAAGGCGGGCGATGCCCCAGCTGACCGGTGCGTTGATGCGCAGCGTGCCGGACGGCTCCAGCGCCTGTGCGCCGATGCTGGCCTCAAGCGCATCGAACTCGGCCAGCAGGCGCACGCACTGCGCGTAGTAGGCGGCACCGGCACTGGTCGGGCTGACCCGGCGGGTGGTGCGGTGGAGCAGGCGGGTGGACAGGCGCTTTTCCAGTGCGGCGACCTGGCGGGTGACACCGGCCGTGGACATGTCCAGCGCCTGTGCGGCGGCGCTGAAGCCGTTGCGTTCAACCACCGCGACGAACACACGCATGGCATCCAGGGTGTCCATTGTTGCGCCTTATGAAATAAATACGGTCGATTGATCGTATTTATCAGCTGCTGGGGACGCAATAACCTGTGGCCCGTCCCTTGCGAGCTGCGTCGGCCCCGCTGCGCTGGCCCGCTGCGGATTCCTGTCTTTGGAGAAGATCATGTCCCGCCTGCCTTCGCTGTACATCTCCCACGGCTCGCCGATGACCGCCCTGCATCCGGGCCAGGTCGGCGTGCGGCTGGCCGAGCTGGCCCGCGACCTGCCAACGCCGCGTGCGATCGTCATCGCCTCGGCGCATTGGCTGGCCCGGCAGCCGCTGGTCGGCAGCCATCCGCAGCCGCCCACCCTCCACGATTTCGGCGGCTTCCCACGAGAACTGTTCGCGCTGCAGTACCCGGCGCCCGGTGATCCGGCGTTGGCTGAAGAGGTGGCGGGCCGCATCGCCGCCGCCGGCCTGCCGGGGGCAGTCGATTCGCAACGTGGCCTCGACCACGGCGCGTGGGTGCCGCTGCGCCTGCTGCACCCGCAGGCCGACATCCCGGTGGTGCCGGTGTCGATCCAGCCGATGCTGGGCCCGCAGCATCAGTTCGCGCTGGGCCGTGCGCTGGCGCCGCTGCGCGAACAGGGCGTGCTGGTGATCGGTTCGGGCAGCATCACCCACAACCTGCACGACTGGGGCCATTACCAGGACGGCAAGCAAGCGCCCTACGTGCGCCCCTTCATCGACTGGGTGGAGCAGCGGCTGGCCGCCAATGACCGCGATGCCCTGTTCGACTACCGCCGACAGGCACCGTTTGCCGAGCGTGCGCATCCCACCGATGAGCATCTGCTGCCGCTGTACTTTGCGATGGGTGCGGCGGGGGAGGGTGGCTTCGGTGCCAAGCGCATCGATGCGGGTGTCGATGCCGGCTTCCTGGCGATGGACCTCTACCGCTTCGATGGTGAGGACCGCGCTCAGGACGCGGCATGACCCCACCGCTGCTGCCAGGGCTGGAACGCCCTGCACAAGGACACGTGCAGGGCCGGTTGGCAGTGCTGCATGACGACGTGGCCAGCACGCCGGCCTGGACCGGGCGGCGCTTGCTGTCGCGGTCCTGACGCGCATTCAGATCGCTGGCCGCAGTGGCGGCCTGCTGTGTTAAGTTTTTTCCCGTCCCCCGGCGCACTCCGGTTTTTCCGGCCCCACGCGCCGCTCCTGTGGAAGAAGCATGCACACCATCGAAGTCGTCCTGGCGATGCTGGTGGCCGTTGTCGCCAGCGGTTACCTGGTTCGCGTCCTGCCATTCTCGTTGCCGCTGCCGCTGGTGCAGATCGGCCTCGGCGCGGTGATCGCCGGGGTATTCAACCGCGGCCATGCACTGGAACCGGAAGTGTTTTTCCTGCTGTTCCTGCCACCGCTGCTGTTCCTCGATGGCTGGCGCATTCCCAAGCAGGGCCTGTTCCGCGACAAGGGCGCGATCCTCGAACTGGCGTTCGGGCTGGTGGTGTTCACCGTGATCGGCGCGGGCCTGCTGATCCACTGGATGATTCCGGTGATGCCACTGGCGGTGTGTTTCGCACTGGCCGCGATCGTGTCGCCGACCGACCCGGTGGCGGTCGGTGCGATCGCCGCCAAGGCACCGATTCCCAAGCGCCTGATGCACATCCTGGAAGGCGAGTCATTGCTCAACGATGCCTCCGGCCTGGTCTGCTTCCGCTTCGCGGTGGCGGCGGTGATGACCGGTACCTTCTCGTTGGCGACCGCCTCGCTGACCTTCGTGTGGGTGGCGGTGGCCGGCCTGGCCGTCGGCGTGGCGGTCACCCTGGGCGTGTCCACGTTCCAGCGCTGGCTGTGGCGCCGTTTCGGCGAAGAGCCGGGCGCGGCGATGCTGGTCAACCTGCTGATCCCGTTCGCGGCGTACCTGCTGGCCGAAGAGATCAATGCTTCGGGCATCCTCGCTGCGGTCGCAGCGGGTATTTCGATGAGCTACGTGGAAATGACCGGCCGTGTCTCCGGCAGCATGCGCGTGCAGCGCGCCGGCGTCTGGAACATGCTGCAGTTCAGCTTCAACGGCATCATGTTCGTGCTGCTGGGCGAGCAGCTGCCGGGCATCGTCGAACGCGCCACCACCACCATGAACGAGAGCGGCCACCAGAGCGCGTGGTGGCTGCTGGTGTACGTGCTGGTGATCAACGCGACGTTGATCGCGCTGCGCCTGCTGTGGGTATGGCTGTCGCTGCGCTGGAACCTGCTGCGCGCGCGTCGCCGCGGCCTGGAGCGGGGCGAGGCACCGAACTGGCGCATCGTGGTGGCCACCTCGGTGGCGGGTGTGCGTGGTGCGATCACCCTGGCCGGCGTGTTGACGCTGCCGTTGTTCCTGCCCGATGGCAGCCCGTTCCCGGCACGTGACCTGGTGATCTTCCTTGCTGCTGCAGTGATCCTGTGCTCGCTGGTCGGCGCCAGCGTGGCGCTGCCGCAGCTGTTGAAGGGCCTGCAGCTGCCGGCCGATTCGGGTGAGCGCAAGGAAGAGGATCTCGCCCGCAAGCTGTCCTCGAAGGCCGCGTTGGCCGGCGTGGAGCGCATGCGCCAGCAGCTGGTGCTGAACCAGAACACCGAGAACGTGCAGCTGTACAACGACGCCGCATCGCGGGTGAGCCTGCTGTATCAGCGGCATCTGGACCGCGACAACCCGGACGTGGACCCGGAGAAGGTGAACCGGATGGAGATGGGCTATCGCCAGCTGCGCAGCGCCGGTCTCAACGCCGAGCGCGAGGAACTGTTCCGGCTGACCCGCCGCGGCGTGGTGTCGGACGAGATCGCGCGGCGGCTGATCCGCAACCTCGACCTGCTGGAATCGCGCAAGCGCGAGTGACCGGTATGCCGACCGGGCTGCCGATCGGGGTCAGATCCTTTTCCGCAGGAAAGGGATCTGACTCCGCCCCGGGAGTGCCGGTTACTCCGGCTTCTGTTCCAGGAAATATGCCTCGACCTTGCCCTTGACCTTGATGGTCATCGGGTTGCCGCGACGGTCACGGGCCTTGCCGGCCTGCACGCGGATCCAGCCTTCGCTGACCGAGTATTCCTCGACGTTGTCGCGCTCGACATCGTTGAAGCGCACGCCGACGCCGCGCTCCAGGGCCTGCGCATCGTGGAAGGGGCTGGCCGGGTTGATCGCCAGGTGGTCGGGAGGGGTATCGCTCATCGCTTCATTCACAGTGACGGCCACCACGGCCGGCTTCAGAGGTACAGGATAAACCGTAGAATGCCCCCCTGCTCCCGAGGACGTTCCGCCATGCCTGACAACAGCGACTATTTCGACTTCGAGGAAGACGCCCACGATTTCGACGAAGACGACTTCGAGGCGCGGGTCTGGAACCTGCTCGTGCTGATCAACCCCGGCGACGAAGAGCTGGCCCTGCAGCAGTTCAACCGCTGGCGCGAGCATCTGGCCGAGGACGGCCAGCCGCTGGAATCCGACAGCGACTGGCTGCCGGCGCTGTTCACGGCCATTGCCTGGCAGTCCGGCTTCGAGGTCGAGCGTGACGACTTCGATTCGCTGCAGTCGGCGGTGAACGAGCTGTCGGCGCGCTTCAACCTGCAGCTGGACTGGGGTGGCGACCTGGACGACGAGGATTTCGCTGCAGACCTGGATGGGGTGCAGCTGATGAGCACCGCCTTCGACCGCCTGCGCGAGCACAACTACACGCTGTGGAGCGTGGATGCCGGCAACGACGGCTTCAGTGGCTGGATGGCGCTGACCCGCGATGACGACGCCCTGCTGGCGCTGTGCTCGCTGCTGAACGTGGAAGTGCGCCTGGGCAGTGACCCGTTCTGAGATTCACCGGTAGCGCCGGGCCATGCCCGGCGGCTTCCCGCCGCGCTGCGCGCTCGCCGGGCGCGGCCCGGCACCAGCCTAGGGCTGGTACTGCGCCCTGGCGTTGGCGATCACCGCCTTCACCTGTGCCCGGTCCACGTGCCGGGAGATGGCGACCGCACCCAGCGCGAGTGCCTGCGCACGCAGTTCGGCGGTGACATCGTAGTGTGCCCCGCTGGCCTTGTTCTGGAAGGCCCGTGGAGGAATGCCGAGCTGCGCCGCCATCGCGTGCAGCTCGGCCAGGGTATCGGCCATCAGGTGCGCCCAGCGCTGACCGCGCCAGGGATGCACCGCGTCATCGACGTAGACCGACACCGCCGCGGCCGGATCAGGCCTGCGGCTTGCCGTCGGCGTCGGCGGCCGGAGTGGCCTCGGCGTCGGCAGCGCCTTCGGCGCCGGCAGTGTCTGCAGCCGCTTCATCCGACGCGTCGCCTTCAGCGGCTGCGTCTTCAGCCTGCTCGCTGGCGAACTCGGCCACCAGCTTGTCCAGGTATTCCTCGGCGGTCTGGCCCGCTTCTTCGGCCAGGGTGTCGAGCAGCTTCTGCATCAGCTCGGAATATTCCAGGGTGACCTTGCGGCCTTCGGCTTCCTGCACGTTGGACAGGTGCTTGAGCATGGCCAGCATCGGCACCGGGTTGTCGGCGTTGCCCATGGTCTGGCCGCCGATGGCCAGCAGCCACTCGCGGCCCTGCAGGCCGATGGCGGCCACGGCCTGGCCGTCCTCGTTGACCAGCACGGCATGGTTCTGCACCTGCTGCTGGGCGTTCAGACGGAGGAACGGACGCTTGGTCTGCTGCTTCTTGCGCTTGTCGCGCTTGGCCTTGGACAACTTGGACATGGGGGTGTGATCACCTGGAGTCGGAAAGACCGCCATTGTACTGGGTGCCGCGCTGCGCGCTCGCCGGGCATGGCCCGGCGCTACCCTGGTGTGTCCGGATGCGTGCTCGCCGGGCATGGCCCGGCCTACCCTGGTGTGTCCGGATGCGCGCTCGCCGGGCATGGCCCGGCGCTACCCTGGTGTGTCCGGATGCGTGCTCGCCGGGCATGGCCCGGCCTACCCTGGTGTGTCCGGATGCGCGCTCGCCGGGCATGGCCCGGCGCTACCCTGGTGTGTCCGGATGCGCGCTCGCCGGGCATGGCCCGGCGCTACCTCGGTGTGTCCGGATGCGCGCTCGCCGGGCATGGCCCGGCGCTACCTTGGTGTGTCCGGATGCGGTAGCGCCGGGCCATGCCCGGCGAAGACGGGTCAGGGGGCAGCGCCCTTTCCTGCGGAACGGGATCCGACCCCGGCCTCACCCTGCGCGGCCTGCACGTCCGGGTCCACGGTGGTTGCCGACAGGCCTACCTGCGGCCCGGCGCCGGCCAGCGCAGCTTCCTCGGCGGCCTTGGTCATCACCACGATGCTGATGCGGCGGTTGATCGGGTTCTGCGGATCGGCCTTGTCAAACAGCACCGACGAAGACAAGCCGACCACGCGGGTGATCTTGCTGTCTTCCAGGCCGCCATCGATCAGCGCGCGGCGCGCGGCATTGGCACGGTCGGCGCTCAGTTCCCAGTTGCCGTAACCGCGTGCGGCCGAATAGGCGGTGATGTCGGTGTGGCCGGTCAGGCTGATCCGGTTCGGCACGTGGTTCAGGTACTCGGCCAGTTCGTGCAGGATCTGCTGCGTGTACGGCTTCAGGGTGGCGCTGCCGAGGTCGAACATCGGCCGGTTCTGCTTGTCCACGATCTGGATGCGCAGGCCTTCCGGGGTCAGGTCCAGCAGCAGCTGGTCCTTGAACGGTTCCAGCGCCTGGCTGCGGCTGATCGCTTCCTGCAGTTCCTTCATCAGCGCTTCCAGCTGCTGCTTGTCGCGCTGCTGCTCGTCCACCGGCTGCGGTATCGACTTCTGCTGGTTCTGGAAGGGATCGTTGCTGTTGCCACGGGAAACATCGGTGGCGCCGCCGAGCTTGATCATCGAGGTGCTGGCGCCGCCCGGCCCGGCCATGCCCGGCGCCGGCGTCGCACTGGAGCCGACCAGCGGGCTGGGGTTGCGGAAGTACTCGGAAATGGCTGCGCGCTCGGGCTTGCTGGTGCTGGCCATCAGCCACAGCACCAGGAAGAAGGCCATCATCGCGGTCACGAAGTCGGCATAGGCCACCTTCCACGAACCGCCATGGTGGGCAGCGTGGCCGGCCTTCTTGACCCGGCGGACGATGACGGTGGGCTTGGTCTCGGCCATGGCTTACTTGACCGTCTTCAGGTGCTGCTCGAAGTCGGAGAACGCCGGGCGAACGTTCGACGGCAGCGTCTTGCGGGCGAACTCCAGCGCGATCTTCGGGTTGTAGCCGCGCAGGCAGGCCAGCAGGGCGGTCTTCACCGACTCGTAGATGCGGCTGTCCTGCTCGGCACGGGCTTCCATCGCCGAGGCCATCGGGCCGACGAAGCCATAGCCCAGCAGGATGCCGAGGAAGGTGCCGACCAGCGCGCCGGCCACATGGCCACCCACTTCGACGATGTCGCCGCCGATCGAGCCCATGGTGATGACGATGCCCAGCACTGCCGCCACGATGCCGAAACCGGGCAGGCCGTCGGCGACCTTGGTCAGCACCTGCGACGGCGCCATCGCTTCGGCGTGGTGCTTTTCCAGCTCCAGCTCCAGCAGCGGCTCCAGCTCATGCGGCTCGATGTTGCTGCCGATCATCAGGCGCAGGCAGTCGGTGATGAAGTCGATCAGGTGGTGGTCGGCCTGCACCTTCGGGTAGTTGCCGAACAGCGCGCTTTCGGCCGGGCGCTCGACGTGGTCTTCCAGCGCCATGAAGCCTTCACGGCGGGCCTTGTTGAGCAGTTCGTAGACCAGGCTGAGGACGTCGATGTAGTCCTGCTGCTTGTAGCGCGGGCCCTTGAACACGCCGACCATGGCCTGCAGCGTCTGCTTGACCGTCTTGGCAGGGGTGCCGACCAGGAACGCACCCAGCGCGGCACCGCCGATGATGACCAGTTCGTAGGGCTGCCACAGCGCCCCAAGGCGGCCGTGTGCGCCGAGGTAGCCGCCCAGCACGCTGATGATGACGACCAGGAATCCAACGATGATGAGCATGGCGCGACGCAAGGAGGGGGGATATCTCCTTGTCGGCCTGACACCGGTATTTCTGAAGAGGGAATTCTGTGAAGTCGGTCAGCGGGGCATTGCGGCGCGTGTCAGCCCGCCACACCGGCCTCCGCGCCGCCACGCTGCAGCGGATCGGGCCACGGCTCGCCGTTGCCGGTGAACGAAAGTGAGACCGAGTTCAGGCAGTGGCGCTCGTAGGTGGGCGGCGGACCGTCCGGGAACACGTGGCCCAGATGGCTGCCACAGCGGGCGCAGGTGATCTCGGTGCGGACCATGCCATGGCTGGTGTCGCGGATCTCGCGCACGTGCGACGGGTCGAACGGGGCGAAGAAACTGGGCCAGCCGGTGCCCGAATCGAACTTGGTGCTGGAGCGGAACAAGGGCAGGGCGCACAGCCGGCAGCAGTAGACGCCCTCGCGCTTGTTGTCGAGGAATACCCCGCAGAACGGCGCCTCGGTGCCGTGCTGCAGCAGCACGCGGCGCTCCTCGGCGCTGAGCCCGGCGACCAGGGCGTCGGTCTGCGTGGCGGTGGGGGGCGTCAGATCGAAAGCGCTCATGCCGGCTCTCCGTGGGGTTGTGGCCTGGGATGCCAGCAGACGTGGGGGTGTCGGCACACGCTTGCAAGTGTGATGGCCGTTCATGGCCGGCACACAGGGGCAGGCGCAGGGTAAGGGTGGCCCACCCTGGAGCGCGCGATGAAACCCCGCCTAGTCCTGTTGTTGTCGGCCCTGTTGCCTCTGCTTGCCCAGGCGCAGGTTCCCACCGGCAGTCCGACCGCCACCCGCAGCAGCTCGACGGTGGCCCCGTCGCCTGTCGCCCCGCCACCGCAGGCGTCGCGCCCGCAGCCGCAGGTGCTGCCCTCGCCGCAGCCGGCACAGCCGATCCGATCGACCGGCCCGGCCCAGGTGACCCCCACGCCCGCACCGGCGCTGCCGGACAAGGTCTACGACCGCAACGGCCGCATCGTTCCCGGCGTCAAGCCGGTCGGCCCCAACCGCGTGTTCGACTCGCGCACCGGCCGCTACTACGACAGCGTACCGACCGGCGACGGCCAGCAGATCAAGCGCTGACCTCAGCGCCCGCAACCAATCGCGCAACCCAAAGAGAGCGCAGCGACCCGCTGTCGCTCTTTTTTTTCTTTTTCTTTACCGTGGCTGGCGTCCGCATGAACCTGTCAGAGGCCGGGCGGGTGGGGGCAGGCGGGGTGTCCGCGGCATGGATGCCGCGGCTAAGCCCCCAGGGACGGGTCCACGGCGTCCCCGCCTGACCCCACC
>NZ_JBQOIF010000038.1:0-21093 GCF_052665395.1 Stenotrophomonas sp. 3(2025)
GCTTTTCCTTCTTTTCCGTGGCTGGACCCACACGCAGACTGTCAGAGGTCGGGCGGGTGGGCCATGCAGGGGCGTTGCCGCCATGATGGCGACAAGTAGATCCACGGCATGCGTGGATGAGATTTTCCGGGGAAGGACTGCCCTGGATCCGACGTGCTCGGCTTTTGGTGGGTGACGACCGTTGGTCGTCACCAGAGCAAGCGCAGCGAGGCGACCCGCTTCTGCTTTTCCTTCTTTTCCGTGGCTGGACCCACACGCAGACTGTCAGAGGTCGGGCGGGTGGGCCATGCAGGGGCGTTGACGCCATGGATGGCGCCATCGAGCTTACATGGACGTACTTGCAGCGTCCCCTGCATGGCCCAACCGTCCGGCCAAGCACGCGATCCGCTCTGCGCGACCCACCACGAGGGGCTCAGCCGTTCGCGGTCAACTCCGCATCCAGCGCATGCAGGCGATCAACGGTCCCGACATCGGTCCAGCGCCCGCGATGGTGCTGCCCCGTCATCAACCCCTGTGCCATGAAATGCTTCTGCAACGGCACCACCGAAAACTTCGGTGGCACACGCTCGCTGCCCGGTGCCTGGCCGATCACCGCGCGCCAATCGGCCACGATCGACGGGCGATAGACGCCGATGCCCGCATACGTCAGGCACGGGCCTTCGCGGTCATGATGCAGCACACCGTGCGCGTCCAGCCGGTAGTCGCCATTGGGGTGCTGCGCCGGGTTGTCGACCAGCACCAGATGCGCTTGGCCGGCCGGTTCACGCGGCAGCGTGGCGAAATCGAAATCGGTCCAGATATCGCCGTTCACTACCAGGAACGGATCGTCCCCCAGCGCCGGCAGTGCATTGAGGATGCCGCCACCGGTTTCCAGCGGGGTATCGCCTTCGTGCATGAAATGCAGGCGCAGGCCCCACTGGCTGCCATCGCCCAATGCGGCCGGGAACTGCTCGGCGAGCCACGCGGTGTTGATCACCACGTCGTGGACGCCGAGTGCAGCCAACCGCTCCAGATGCCACACGATCAGGGGTTTGCCGGCCACCGCCAGCAGCGGCTTGGGCGTGTGCAGGGTGAGCGGACGCATGCGTTCGCCCAGACCCGCAGCAAAAATCAGTGCCTTCATCGATGCGGCCTTCAGCGCTGCACGCGCATCGGCGCGGCCAACTCGGCCAGCGCCGGTTTGATGCGCGTTTCCAGCAACTGCTGCAGGGGCGCCAGTTCGCGGTACCTCGGCAGTACTTCATCGAGGTAGGCGATGAAGCGCGGCGCATCGTCCAGGTAGTGGCCCTTGTTGTCGCGGTAACGCAGGCGGCAGAACAGGCCGAGGATCTTCACGTGGCGCTGGATGCCCATCCAGTCGGCATCGCGCAGGAAGGTGGCACGGTCGGGTACCGGCAGGCCGGCATCGCGTGCGCGCTGGTGATACTGCGCCAGCCATTCGTCCACGCGCTGCAGCGGCCAGCTCAGGAAGGCATCCTTGAACAGACTTACCGCGTCGTAGGCGATCGGGCCACGCACCAGGTCCTGGAAATCCAGCACTGCCGGGCCGCCATCCACCGGCATCAGGTTGCGCGGCATGTAGTCGCGGTGGGTCATCAGCTGGGCCTGGCCCAGCGCGTTGTCCATCAGCCGACGGTGCACCAGCTGCAGGCCTTCGATCTCGCCGCAGTCCAGTTCAAGGCCAAGATGGCGTTGCAGGAACCACTCGTCGAACAGGCCCGCATCACGCTGCAGCAGCGCTTCGCCGAACCGGCCGAAATCGCCCGGCACCGGGATGGCCTGCAGGCGCAGCAGCTGATCGATGGATCGGCTGAACCACGCGTCGGCATTGCGTTCGTCGAGGATCTTGGCCAGCGTCGGGCCACCCAGGTCTTCCAGCAGCAGGAAGCCGGCGTCGAGGTCCTGGGCAAGCAGGGCGGGCACGCGCAGGCCGTGATCGTGCAGCAGGCCGCGCATGCGCAGCCACGGCCGCGGATCTTCCAGTCCCGGCGGAGCGTCCATCACGATGTGGCTGCCGCGCTGGCTGGTGGTGCGCCAGTAGCTGCGCATGCCGGCGTCGACCGAGGCGCGTTCGACCACGGCGTTGCCATCGTCAAGCTGGGTACGGGCCCACTGCAGGCGCTGTGCGCTGCGCTGGGGATCGGAGGCGGGTTCGGTCATGCAGGCAGATCCGGGCGCGCCGGGCGCGCCAACGTCGGGGGCGGAATGGGAAAAAGAGAGGGCGGCTCAGCGGCGGCCGCTGAACAGGCGCAGGATCGCCAGCACGACCACCGCACCCAGCACCGCGCCGAGGAAGCCGGCCGGTTCACCGGGCGCGTACCAGCCCATGTACTGGCCGAACCAGCCGGCCAGCAGCGCGCCGATGATGCCCAGCACGATGGTCAGCAGGCAGCCCATGCGGTTGTTGCCGGGCATGAAGAAGCGTCCCAGCAGGCCGACGAAGAAGCCGACCAGGATGATGTAGAGCCAGCTGGTGCTGCCAAACAGACCGTTCATGCGATCAGTGCTCTGGAAGGTTGGACGCAGCCTAGCAAGGCCAGGCTGCGTCCGTCACTGCGTGATGGATCAGCAGCAGCCGTGGTCACCGTGGCGGGTGCCGCTGTCGGCGGCCACCGGCGAACCGCTGGTCTCGCCACGCAGGCTGGCCGCGTAGTGCTCGCTGATCACCTTGGACACGCACGCGGTGACCTTCTTGCCCATCGGGATGTGCAGGAACTCGTTCGGGCCGTGGGCATTGGAGTGCGGGCCGAGCACGCCGGTGATCATGAACTGGGCGCCCGGGAACTTCTCGCCCAGCATGCCCATGAACGGGATCGAGCCGCCTTCACCCATGTACATCGCCGGCTTGCCGAAGAAGGTCTGGCTGGCATCGTCGATGGCCTTGGTCAGCCACGGTGCCATCGCCGGCGCGTTCCAGCCGGTGGAGGCCTTTTCCAGGTCCAGGGTGACCTGCGCGCCGTTCGGCGGATCGCGCAGCAGCGCTTCCTTCAGCAGCTCGCCGCAGGTCTTGCCGTCGGCAGTGGGCGGCAGGCGCAGCGACAGCTTCACTGCGGTATGCGGGCGCAGCACGTTGCCGGCCGATTCCAGCGGCGGCATGCCGCCGATGCCGGTCACCGAGAGGGCAGGGCGCCAGGTGCGGTTGAGCACCAGCTCGGTCAGGTCGTCGTTCATCGGCTTGAGGCCATCGACCAGCGGGAATTTCTCGAAGATCGCGGTGTCGACCACGTCGGCGGCACGCTTGGCCTGTTCCAGCCGCTCGGCCGGGATCTCCACGTTCATGCCGTCGATCAGGATGCGGCCGGTGTCCTGGTCCTCGATGCGCGACAGCAGCTGGCGCAGCAGGCGGAAGCTGGACGGGACCACGCCGGAGGCATCACCGGAGTGCACGCCTTCGTTGAGCACCTTCACCGAGAAGTTGCCGCCGGTCAGGCCGCGCAGCGAGGTGGTGCACCATAGCTGGTCGTAGTTGGCACAGCCCGAATCCAGGCAGACCACCAGCGACGGCTTGCCGATGCGGTCAGCCAGATGGTCCACGTAGGCCGGCAGGTCGTAGCTGCCCGACTCTTCACAGGCTTCAATCAGCACCACGCAGCGGGCATGCGGCAGGCCCTGGGCCTGCAGTGCCAGTACGGCGGCCAGCGAGCCGAAGATGGCGTAACCGTCATCGGCACCGCCACGGCCATACAGCTTGTCGCCACGCAGGACCGGGGTCCACGGGCCCAGGTCGTCGTCCCAGCCGGTCATCTCCGGCTGCTTGTCCAGGTGCCCGTAGAGCAGGATGGTGTCGTCGCCGGTTTCGGCGCCGGTAGCCGGAATTTCCAGCAGAATCAGCGGGGTACGGCCTTCCAGGCGTACCACTTCGACCTTCAGGCCGGGCAGGTCCTGGGCCTTGGCCCAGGTTTCCATCAGGGTGACCGCCTGATCCATGTAGCCGTTCTGCACCCAGTTGGCGTCGAACATCGGCGACTTGTTGGGAATGCGGATGTAGTCGACCAACTGCGGGACGATTTCGCTGTCCCACTTGTCATTGACGAATTGGCCGAGCTTGGCGCTGTCCATCTGAAACTCCGGTTGCATGGCTGATCCGCCCATTCTACGCCTCGGCCAAGGGTAGGGTTTTCCCTACATCACGTCGGGTATTTGGCTGGCTTTTAGAAATCCGTGAACCCTATACGCTGTGTGCATGTGGTGACGGACACTGTTTCGACCGACGGGATTGCCAGTCGGGACGGTCAGAACCACAAGGAGATACACGTCGTGCCTTGGTTTGTCGTGTTTAGGGTGCTGGTGCTGGGAGTGTGGATCGCGGCGGCGCAAGCTGCCGAGCCGATCGACATCAACCGGGCCGATGCCCAGGCGCTGCAGCAGGGATTGACGATGGTCGGGGCCACCAAGGCTGCGGCGATCGTCGAGCACCGGCGCAGACACGGCCCGTTTCACCGCGTCGAGGACCTGACGCAGGTGAAGGGGATAGGGACATCGATCGTCGAACGGAATCGACGACGGATCACCGTTGGCAACACGATGTTGCCTGCGGATCCGGTACCCGGATCGGTACCGGTGCGAACCGTACCCAGGCGCTGACAACAGGAATCGTCGGAATCTGCAGGATGCAGGTTCAATGGCTGCGGACAGGATGGCTGCAGCCGCCGACCGTCGCAGGGATGCGGCACCAATCACCAGGATGGTGGCATCACAGACCTGTGGAAGGGGCTGAGATACAAACAGGACAGACGCGGCCGCGTGCAGGATGCAACGCCGCCCCCGCTTCGCAGGATGCGAGGGGGTGGCAGCAGGCCGACAGGGACGTGACGATTGCCCGGTACGACACATGGCTGTGTCGCCGGGCAATTTCTTTTGGCGCGGCTGCGACGTGCCCATGGTGTACGGTGGGGACTTCGCATGGAATGGAACCGGCTGGATGCACCTGCACCGTTTGACCTTGCTGCTCGCCGTGGCCTTGGCACTGCCGTGCGCCGCACAGGCGGCCGCCCCCTCCAGGCCCGTTGCGGCCACGACCTCCGAAGTACGCGGACCGACCGACCTCAAGCCGGGCGAGTACCTGTGGCATCCGGAAGTCTCGCCGGCCGGTCCGATCGTGCTGGTGGTGAGCCTGGATGAGCAACGGGCTTACGTGTACCGCAATGGCATTGCCATCGGCCTGACCACGATCAGCTCGGGCAAGACCGGCCATGAGACGCCGACCGGTGTGTTCACCATCCTGCAGAAGGACAAGGACCACCGCTCCAACCTCTACAACAGCGCGCCCATGCCGTACATGCAGCGGCTGACCTGGGACGGCATCGCCCTTCACGGCGGCAGCCTGCCCGGGCACCCGGCCTCGCATGGCTGCGTGCGCCTGCCGCAGGCCTTCGCCCAGAAGCTGTTCAGCGAAACCAAGCGCGGCGATACGGTGGTCGTGGCCGATGCCAAGAGCGCGCCGATGACGCTGGCCTATCCGGCGGTGCTGGCGCCGGTGAATGCACGCGGCCAGGCCCTGCCGGAAGGCGAGGGCGGTGCTCCCGACAAGGCCTGGTGGGATGATGCGGCCGCACCCAGTGGCCAGGTCGGCATCCTGGTCAGCCTGCACGACCAGCGCCTGTACGTGCTGCGCGATGGCGTGATGATCGGTGAGTCGCCGCTGAAGGCCGACGCGCTGCCAGCGTTCCAGGGCACCACCCTGTTCGTGATGGGCCAGGGCTACAGCGATACGCCCAGCCCGCTTGATGCACAGCAGCGCCTGCACCAGTGGACGGCCTATCCGCTGCTCGGCCAGGACCGCGCCCAGGCCACGCCGGACCTGCTGGCCACGCCGTCGTTGCCGATGGCCCTGCCGGCCGATTTCGCCCGCCAGCTGTACCAGGTGCTGGTGCCGGGCACGACCCTGCTGGTGACGTCGCTGCCGGCGGTGCGCCCAAGCGCGGCTGAATCGGGAATGCAGCCGGTCTTGGAATCGGAGCCGCCAGCGTCCACCCTCAAGGGATCCTGAGACCTCCCGACGTGCCCATGTCTGCTTCCCGCCTGTGCCGGCTGGCCGCCCTTGGCCTGCTGGCAACCACTGCCAGCGCCCCGGCCGGGGCACAGACGCCCATTGCCGCCATCAGCGCCGACGACCTCGCCGCGCAGCTGGCACGCACCGCGCCCAAGGCCGACCGTCGGGTTCTGCAGTTGGCTGCCCACGCCATGCGCTGCGCACTGCAGCGGCCGGAGCTGGGAGTCAGCAGTGAACGCCTGAGCGTGATCGATTACTCGCGGCCGTCCACCGAGCCGCGCATGTGGGTCTTCGACCTGGCCCGCCAGCGGCTGTTGTTCGAGGAGTGGGTGGCGCACGGCCGCAACAGCGGCGAGAACCGCACCGAACATTTCTCCAACCGCGATGGCAGCTTCATGTCCAGCATCGGTGCGTTCACCGCGCAGGAAACCTACATGGGCGGCAACGGCTACTCGCTGCGGCTGGCAGGGTTGGAGCCGGGGTTCAACGATCGTGCACGCGAGCGCGCCATCGTCATCCACGGTGCGCCGTATGTGAATCCGTCCACTGCGCAGTTGCAGGGGCGGTTGGGGCGCAGTCTGGGCTGCCCGGCGGTGCGGTTGTCGGTGGCCAAGCCGCTGATCGACGCGTTGCGAGGCGGCACGATGGTGTTTGCGTACTACCCCGACAAGGACTGGCTCAAGCACTCACAGCTGCTGGGCGGCGATTGCGGTACGGCTGCGGGTCTTGCAACGCGTTGATGCGTTGCGGCGCGCGGCATGATGCAATGCGCGCATGAACATCGACTCCCTGTTGCAGACCCCGAGCCAGGTGATTTCCAGCCTGGACTACCGCCGCGAACGCTGGCGCAACGGCCTCGGCTGGACCCGCGAGATCCTGCGGTTGCCAGCGCAGGGCGATGATTGGGCGTTGCGCCTGTCGGTGGCCGAGATCGAGCAGGACGCCGCGTTTTCCGCATTCCCGGGCGTCGAACGCGAACTGGTGCTGCTGCAGGGCAATGGCGTGCGCCTGCGTTTCGAGGACGGCCGCGTAGCCGAGGTGCTGCCACCGCATGGGCGCGTGCGTTTTGCCGGTGAAACTGCGCTGCACGGCGAGCTGGTGGACGGCACCACCCACGATTTCAACCTGATGTGGAAGCGCGGGCTGCTGCAGGCCGAGCTGCTGCATCGTCCACTGGTCGGGCCGATGTTCTTCTTCTGCGAGCCGGGCGTGGCCTGGGCCCTGCACCTGTTGGGCGGGCAGGCCATGTTCGGCGCGGACAGCGGATTGCCTGCGATGCAGGCCGGCGATACCGCGTGGTTGGCCGCCGGTGAGCGTCAGCGGCATGCATTGCAGGGCGGTGGCGAGTTGCTGGCGATACGGGTGAGCGCGGCGGGCGGCTGAGCCAGCGTCGGCGCCCGGAAGCAATCATCCACGCATGGCGTGGATCTACTGCAGCATGGTTGTCACCCTGGATCCGCGTAGATCCACGCCATGCGTGGATGCGGCAACCGATGCCGCAGCAGGGTGCGAACCAAGGTTCGCACCCACCAGGAGGCAATTTGCCCCACGCGTTCGCTCAATACACGTCGCGCCGGTAACGACCGGCCAGCAGCAGCGCTTCCTTGCCGTCGGCACCGAGCACCTGCTCGATCACCGTATCCACTGCCGGGGCCATGCCCTGCAGGCTGCCGCACACCAGGATCGTCGCGCCGTCATCGACCCACTGCCGCAGCGTGGATGCTTCGGCCAGCAGGCGATCCTGCACGTAGCGATGTGTGCCGCCATCACGGCTGAATACCGTATCCAGGCGGGTCAGCGTGCCGTTGCCGAGCATCGCCCGTAGTTCATCGCCGAAGTGGAAGTCATGCGCGGCCGAGCGTTCGCCGAACAACAGCCAGGTGCGGCCACCGCCAATGCGTGCGCGTTCGTGCAGGTGTGCGCGCAGGCCGGCGATACCAGTGCCGTTGCCGATCAGCAGCAGTGGAACATCGGCGCCGACGCCATGGAAATTCTCGTTGCGGCGCAGGCGCATCTGAACCGGCCCGCCGATGGCGGCGTGGTCGCACAGCCAGCCACTGCCGATGCCCGGCGTGCCATCGGCACGCAGCTGCCGGCGCAGCAGCAGTTCCACCGCGCCGTCGTCCATCACCGAGGCGATGGAGTATTCGCGATGGGGCAGGGGCTGCAGTGCCGCCAGCAGCCCAGGCAGATCGCCTGCTGCAACCAATGACGGCAGGTGCGAGCGCGCAACGCGGGCGAGCAGCGTAGTGCCGTCGTCCAACACGGTGTCCGCATCGAAGCCCTGCGTCTGCAGCCAGTCGCGCGTGCTCTGTTCGGCATGCTGCGGACCGACTTCGGCGATGTCACCGGCCTGCCACTGTGCGCCGCTGCCGGTCGGGGGCTGCAGGCGCAGCCAATGGACCGGACCACCGGCGCTGCCGGGGTTGAGGTGGGTACGCTGCAGCAATGTCCACGGCTGACACTCGGCCGGTGTCCAATCGGGAAGTTCGCTCGCGCCGCCGCCGAGCTGGCCAAGCAGTTGCTGCCAGTGGCGCAGGGCAGCTGGATCGGCGTTGTCGACTTCAATGGCATCGAACAGCGGATGTGCTCCGTGCTGGCGCAGCCAGTCGTGCAGCTGGTGGCCGAACGCGCAGAAATGCCCGTAGCTGCGATCGCCCAGTGCGAGTACCCCGTACTGCACATGGTGCAGCGGCGGCGGCGTGCCCATCACCTTGCGCAGGAAGGGCAGGGCGTGGTCGGGTGCATCGCCTTCGCCGGTGGTGCTGACGATGAACAGTGCACGCGCGCTGTCCGCCAGCAGTGTGGCATCGACTTCGTGCAGTCCGCGCAGGCGCACCGGCATGCCGGCTGAGCGCAGAGCCTGCGCACTGCTCTCGGCCAGTTCGCGGGCGAAGCCGGTCTGGCTGGACCAGGCCAGCAGCATCGGTGGGTCGCCGCCTTCGGGCGTGTCGTCGCGTGGACGGCTGCGCCACCACAGCACGCCACACGCCAGCAGATACAGCGCGGTGGCGGCCAGCGCGATGCCCCATTGCCGGGCCGGCGGTGCACCCTGCCACCACGCTTCGCCCAGGTGCAGGCGCAGCAGTGCCCCGCCGATCACGGCCAGCAGGGCCAGCAACATGACGTTGCCAACGGTCGCGCGCGGGAAACGCATGCTCATCCAGCCTGCTCATCCAGCAGCTGCTGGAAGGCGCTGCTGAGGGTTTCGCGTGGGCCGGTGGTGGTGCGTTCCAGGTAGCGTGCGGCCAGCCCCTCACGCTCTGCCAGCGCGATGCCTGCGTCGCGGCCGAGCACCGTCAGCGCGGTGGCCCACGCGTCAGCGTGCATCGCGTCGCTGGCGACCACGGTGACGGCGGCTGCGACCTGCCGTACCGGCGTGCCGCTGCGCGGGTCAAGGCTGTGGCTGTAGGCCACGTCATCGTCGTGATAGTGGTGCCAGCGATCGCCGGAGGTGGCCACCGCCTTTCCGTCCAGCGCCAGGACACGCGGTGGCGTATCGGTGTGGGCATCTTCTTCCGGCGCCGACTCCACCAGCACGCGCCATGGCTGGCCGTCGGGCTTGCGGCCGTAACCGGCCAGTTCCCCGCCGACTTCAATCAGTGCGGCATCGACACCCTGGCCGCGCAGCCAGGCGGCGACGTGGTCGACGCCGAAGCCCTTGGCGATCGCCGAGAGATCCAGCTCCAGGCCACCGGGCTGCAGCAGCGCATCGTCCTGCCAGTGCAGGCGCTGCCAGCCGCAGCGTGCACGGGTTGCCTGCAACGTGGCGGCATCGGGTGCGCGCCGTGCGCCGGCATGGGCGCCGAAGCCCCACAGCGCCACCAGCGGGCCGACGGTGGGGTCGAACGCGCCGCCGCTGGCTGCAGCGATGGCCTGCGCGCAGGCCAACACATGGCGTGTTTCGATGGGAAGCACGAGGTACTGACCTGCGTCGGAACGGTTGTAGCGGCTCAGGTTGGAACCCGTTTCCCAGGTGCTCATCTGCGCGACCACTTCATCCAGACGTGCCTGGATGCCAGCATGCAGTGGATGCAGGTCGCGCTGGCACGGTACGACCAGTGACACGCTCCAGGTGGTGCCCATGGTGGTGCCGCCCAGCCGGGCGATGTCGAGTGCGGTAGAGGTCATGGGCATGCGTGGCAGGCTGCGATACCAGGGCGTGCCGGGTATCGCAGCGCTGTCTTTACTGCGGCAGCACTTCCAGCGTGGCGACGTAGCTGAGGCGGCGCTTGGCGGCCTGCTTGACCGAGGTCTTCTTGTCCTCGGTGCCGGTTTCCAGCCAGTACATGCCGGCTTCCGGCCAGGTCACCTTGATCTCGCCCTTGGCGTCGCTGGTCAGCTTCTGCTCGTCCTGCGCGTTGCGGTAGCGGGTGCCGCCGCGCACGATCTCGAACTCCAGGCCTGCGGTCGGCTTGCCGTCGACCAATACGCGGAAGGTGGCTTCCTCGCCGGCGAACAGGTCGTTCGGGTGACCGACGGCCACCAGTTCGATGCCGCGGTTGGTCGGCTTCAGCGCGGTTTCGTTCGGCGCCCCGTTGGTGACGAAGGTCTCCACGCGGCCGACCGACTGGCTCACTTCCAGCTTCTTCGCATCCTTGGGCAGTTCGCCGAAGGTGGCGGCGGTACCGCGCCAGCGCTTGCGCTCGCCGTTCAGCTCATAGGTGGCCGACAGGCCGTCGTTGACCGAGGCGATGCGGTAGGTGCCCTGCTGCTTCAGCTCGACGTCGAACACGCTGCGGTACTTGCCGGTGGCCGCGTTCTGCGCCTGCACGGTGCTGCCGTCCGGGGCGGTGATCACCACCGATTCCAGGCGCAGCGGCACGTGGTTGAAATAGAACAGGTCGTTGGAGACCGCACCGTCGACGGTGATCCACGGCGCGTTGCCGGCGATCACGGTCTGCGAGGGCAGCAGCCAGGCCTTGTGGGCCAGGGCAGAGAAGGGAAGGGCAGCGGCCAGAGCGGCGGCGAGGACGAGCGTGCGCTTCATGCGGAAGACTCCAGGATGATTGATGGGGTCAGAGCCCTTCCTGCGGAAGTGATCCGACCCCCGGGGTGCTGCGATGGGGTCGGATCCCTTTCCAGCGGAAAGGGCTCTGACCCCGGCTCAGGCAATTACGGTTTGACGGCGAGGGTGACCTGGCCCAGTTCGGTGGCGCCCTGCGCGCGGCCGTTCTGTGCGGCGGTGGCCGGCCAGGTGAAGGGGATCTTCAGCAGTTCACGGCCGCCGACTTCGCGCACCGCTTCCACCACCAGGGTGTAGTTGCCCGGGGCCAGCTGCTTCAGTGCGGGCTGCTTGTCGTTGAACGACAGCGCGTGCTTGCCGGCCGGGCGGGTCGGGCCGGTCACGCCATCCACCGGCACCTGCAGGGTGCGGCCGCTCTTGCGCCACCACTGGCGCAGGTCGGGCAGCCACTTGGTGCCATGGCCTTCGCTGTTGCTGGTCTGCTGGTACCAGACCGACAGGTTGGCGGCGACCTTCTGGTCGGCGCCTTCCAGCCACACCGCCACATACGGGCGGTGGTACTCGGCCACGTTGAGCTTGGGCACTTCGACGTTGATGTCGAGGGTGGTGGCGTAAGCCGGCGAGGTGGCCAGCAGGCCGCTGAGGGCGATGGTCAGGGTGACGCGCATGGGGCGGCTCCGGAAGAACGGATGGAATACACAGTGGAAGTCAGTGGATCAGCAGCAGGGCGATCAGCAGCGGGATCATCAGGCCCAGGCCGACCAGTGGCCAGGTCATGCGTCGCTGCCGCGCATGCAGGTGCAGCAGGAACAGACCGGTGATGCAGAACACCAGGCAGGCGACGGCGAACACGTCCAGGAACCAGCCCCATGCGGGGCCGGCATTGCGGCCCTTGTGCAGGTCGTTGAGATAGGACACCGCGCCGCGCGAGGTGGATTCGTACTCCACCGCGCCGGTTTCGCGGTCGATGCTCAGCCAGGCGTCGCCGCCGGGGCGGGGCAGTGACAGATAGATTTCCTCGGCCGACCATTCGGCGGGTCGACCGCCAATGGAGATGCCCAGCTGATCGTCGAGCCATTGCCGGGCCGGGCGTGGCAGTGGTGCATTGCCGTCCTCGCGGGAGCCCAGGCCGCCGAGCAGCTCGGCCGGCAGTTCCAGGTGCTGGTTCTGCACCTGTGGCTTGGCCTCGATCTTCGCGGCATGGTTCAGCGTCAGGCCGGTCACCGCAAACAGCAGCATGCCGATCAGGCAGACCGCAGAGCTGATCCAGTGCCACTGGTGCAGGGTACGCAGCCAGAAGCCGCGGCTCTGCTGCTGCACGGTGGAAGATGCGGGACGGCTCACGGCACGGTTCGGGACGGATGAATACTGGCCATTACATCATTGATGAGAATTGCTCGCAATTAGATGTCGTTGTGTATCTCTGAAGGGGTAGTGCCGGCCGCTGCCGGCAATCCCATGCCAAGCATCGCGTGGTGGCCGGCCAGCGGCCGGCACTACCACGGGTCGGTAGATCCACGCCATGCGTGGATGGAGAGGTGCCGACCAAGGTCAATACGGCAGTAGATCCACGCCATGCGTGGATGGGGCGGTGCCGACCAAGGTCGGCATCCACCAGCGCAAGGTCAGAACTTCGCGTTGAGCGAGATCCAGTAGCTGCGGCGCTGGTCCTTGGTGGCGTAGTCGTCCACGCAGTTGTATTCGCTGGGGCTGGTCAGCAGGCACGACTGCGAGACGAAGTTCTTGTCGAACACGTTGTTGACCCGCGCGTTGACCGTCAGCCACTGCGTGGCCTTCCAGCTGCCACCGAGGTGGAAGAGGGTGTAGTCCTCGTAGTAGCGGGTATGACTGGCACCGGCGGCATCAAGGATCGTGTCGCGGTAGCGGTCGTAGCGGCCTTCGCCGATCAACGACAGGCTGATGGCATCGTTGAGCTGCCAGTTGAGGCTGGCGTTGGCCATGTGCTTGGCCGGCATGGTGCCGGTGATCGGCAGGCCCTTGCCGGAACCGGCGGTCTGCTCGCTCTTGGTCCAGGTGTAGTTGCCGCGCAGCTGCAGGGTGTCCAGCAGGTCGACGTGGCCGGCCAGTTCTGCGCCACGTGTCTCGGCCTTGTCGATGTTCACGCTCTGGGTGAAGGTGCTGTAGCCCAGCGACGCCCAGCCCGGGCCGATGTCCACGCAGTAGCCACTGCCGGCCGGCGCGACTTCACAGTTGGGGAACGTGCCGCCGCTGGCGATCTTGTCTTCGAACTTGTTGATGAAACCGGTGACGTTGAAGCCCCAGCGCTGGCCCTCGTAATAGGCGGCCAGCTCGTAGTTGGTGCTGGTTTCCGGCTTCAGGTTCGGCGAGCCCACCAGCGGCAGCACGCCCTGGCCACCAAAGCCGGTGATGCCGGGGAACAGCTGGTCCGGACGCGGGGTCTTGTAGCCGGTGCTGACGCCACCCTTGAAGGTCCAGGCATCGGTGGCATTCCAGACCAGGTAGCCGCGCGGGCTGAGGTGGCTGCCGAAGATGTTGTGGTCGTCGTAGCGCAGGCCGAAGGTGGCGGTCAGGGTGTCGGTCAGCGACCAGTTGTCCTCGGCGAACAGCGCCCACATGCGGTGCTTCTGTTTGGTGTTGCTGCGGTAGCCGGCACCGTCCATGCCGAACACGCCGTCCACCATGTCGGTGTCGTTGTACTGGCCGCCCACAGTCAGCTTGTGCGCACCGAAGTCGAGATCGAGCATCGTGTCCAGCACGTAGCCTTCCAGTTCCATGGTACGCAGCGGCCGCGGCAGGAACGCCTGCAGGCGTGCCTGTTCGCTGGCGTTGAGTGCGGTCAGGCCGTTGTTGCGGCCGGCGGCACAGTTGTTGGCGGCACCGGTGCGGCGGCAGACGTCGTTCCACAGGGTCTGCAGGCCGGCGCGCTCGTCCAGCGTCAGCGGCAGCGAGCGGCCGAGGTTGTTGCTCTTGCTGTGGGTCAGCGAGGTCTGCCAGGTGCCGAAGCTGTAGCGGCCTTGATGGGTCAGCGAGAGCTGGTCGCGCTCATAGCGCTGGTAGGCGGTGTAGCCCACGCGCGGCTGCACCACGCGGCGGGTGACGGTGCCGCTTCCATTCGGGTTCGGCACCACCGCGTTGCCCACGCGCCACAGGCTGGCCAGGCTGTCGAGGGTACCGGTCTGGCCTTCGCTGTTGTCGTACTTCTGGCGTGAGACGTCGTAGTCCAGCCACAGTTCGTGGTCGTCGTTGACATGGAAGTTCAGGCGCACGCCGGTGTTCCAGTTGGTGTTGGCCACCGACTTGCCGCCGCCACCGAAACCGATGCTGCGTTCCCACAGCGTGCCGTCGGGCAGGGTCAGTGCATCCCATTCGGGATTGGATGCCTTGGCGTCGTAGTAACTGCCGCGCACGGCCAGGCCCAGGCGATCCTTGACCAGCGGGCCGCTCAGGTACAGATCGGTGCTGCGCGCGTCGCCGAACTGGTCGTCCTGCTGCACGGTGAAGCCTTGGGTGACCGCGCCATGCCAGCTGTCCTGGTTGCGGCGGGTGATGATGTTGATGACGCCGCCCATTGCATCCGAGCCGTACAGCGTGGACATCGGGCCACGCACCACTTCGATGCGCTCGATCGCATCCAGCGGCGGCAGGTAGGCGAACTGGCCACCACCGAAGTTGTTCGGATACAGCTGGCCGGCGTTGCTCTGGCGGCGACCGTCGATCAGCACCAGGGTGTACTCCGACGGCAGGCCGCGCATGGAGATGGTGGCGCGGCCGTTCTTGTCGGTGGCTTCCAGGCCGACGTCGATGCCTTCGACGTCGCGCAGGGCGTCGACCAGGCTGGTGTAAGGGCGCTTGCTCAGCTCTTCGCGGCTGACCACGCTGATGCTGGCCGGTGCATCGACCACCTTCTGCTCGAAACCGGAGGCGGTCACCACCACCTTGTCCAGCGTCTGCGGCGCGCCGCTGGCGGCACCATTGGCGTAGGCGGGCGCCGCGACCGCAGCCAGCACAGCGCTGGTCAACAGATGGCGGGACAGGGACGAACGGACACGCTGGCGCTGGGCCATGGCAGATACCTCGAAGGATGTAGGGCAGCGCGATGCAGGGCGCGGAACGCGCACGGCAGGGCAGGGATGGCCCGGTCAGGGGCGGCAGGGGCGAAACAGGCAGCGGCGAGCCGTCGCAACCGCGCAGGCGGTCACGGCGTGCCGTGGATCAGGCGAGCGGCGGCGCCTGGCCGCGTTGCTGGCGGCGCCCGGGCGCATCGGCCCAGGGCATGTCCGGTACGGCCAGCGGCCAGTGCGGACGCGCGCCGGAGGGAACCGACGCAGACGGAACCAGATCACGTTCGGTGCGCAGCCAGTGGCTGACCAGCAACAGCGGCGGTATCGGCTTGTCCGTGGACTTGGCCGGTGCCGAGGCGCAGCGCCGCAGTTTGGCCGGCGCTTCTTCCTGCAAAGGGCCTTCGCCGCCGCGCTCTTCCAGCGGCTGCTGCAGCGCCTGCGGCGCGGCAGCATGGGCGACCGGCAGCAGCGGCAGGGTGCCCAGCAACAGCGTCAACATCGCCACCCACGCCAGCAGGCTGGCCAGCGCAGGCCGACGGCCGCGCATGGCGGTGCCGAGCTGTACAAGCCGAAGTGGGCGGGGGCGGAACGGGCGACGCAAGCGGAGATCCCTGGCTGGCCGGAACATCCGGCGTCAACGGGGCGTGATTGTAATGAGACCCGTTAGCCGTTGCAAATGAGAATGATTGCCAAATTGCCGCAGGGGTGGCCTGATCGGTTCAGACCTCGCTCCAGCGTCGCAGCAGGTTGTGGTACACGCCGGTCAGCTGCAGCACTGCATCGGCATCGCCATTGGTCTGCCGCAGGCGCTCGATGGAAGTATCCATCTCCCACAGCAGACGACGCTGCACATCGTCGCGGATCATGCTCTGCACCCAGAAGAACGAGGCCACGCGCGCACCGCGGGTGACCGGATTGACCTTGTGCAGGCTGCTGGAGGGATACACGATCAGATCACCGGCCGGCAGTTTCACTTCGTGCTCGCCGTAGGTATCACTGATGATCAGCTCGCCGCCGTCGTACTCGTCCGGGTCGGACAGGAACAGCGTGCAGGAGATGTCCGAGCGCAGCTGCTCGCCGTTGGCCAGGTTCATCACCGCGCCATCGACGTGGAAGCCGTAGGTGCCGCCGCCGCTGTAGCGGTTGAAGCGCGGTGGCAGGTACTTGAAGGGCAGCGCGGCGCTGAAGAACAGCGGATGCCGTGCCAGGGCCACCAGAATGGTTTCGCCCAGTTCGCGGCGCAGCGGCGAAGCTTCAGGCAGCTGCTGGTTGTGCTTGGCCTGCGCGCCGAGGTGGCCGACTGTCTCGCGGCCATCGGTCCAGTCGGCTGCGTCGAGCCTGCGGCGGATGTCAGCCACCTGTCCGGTGCTGAGGATGTCGGGGATGTGCAGCAGCATGCGGAAGTCCTCAGCAAGCAGACGGTGCGACCAGCGCGCGCACTTGTGGGTGGGGTGAGGCGGCCAGCTCGGGCACGATATGTGCCATGAACGCGGGACTGCCGTGCTGCAGCGCCAACTGCAGCCAGTGCACGGCCTGTTCGATCTCACCGGCCTGCAGAAGGATGGAGGCGTAGTTGGCCTGGCCACGGAAATCGCCGGCCTCGGCCGCGCGCCGATACCAGCCCAGTGCAGCCTGCGGATCGCGACCGGTGTCCAATCCATCTTCCAGATGCCGGGCCAGCAGGTTCATCGATTTGGCGTGGCCCAGATGGGCCGCGCGGGTGTACAGCGTCAGTGCCTGTGCACGGTCCTGTGGTACGCCGCGGCCGGTGGCCAGCAGGTTGGCCAGGTTGTACAGGCCCCAGTCCAGGCCGGTGTCGGCGGCGCGCCGGTACCAGACCGCTGCGAGCGAAGGATTGGCGGTGGTGCCCTGGCCCAGCTCATGGCAGCGGCCAAGCATGTTCATCGCCATCGGCGCGCCGTTGTTGGCTGCAGTCTCGTACCAGAGCACGGCCGCAGCAGCGTCCTGGGGCGTGCCTTTGCCTTCCATGTGCATCTGCGCCAGCAGCAGTTGCGCCTCCACCTGCCCGGCCTGTGCTGCATCGCGCACGCGCGCGAAGGCAGCCTGCGGGTCGTGCAGCAGCAGGTCGGTCAGGGCGTCGGAATCAAAGGGGATGTTGGAAGCCATGCGCGGAGTATCGCCGGAAACAAAAACGGCGGCAGGAGATCCTGCCGCCGCGTGGGTGCTGCGGGTTACATCAGAACTTCACGTTCAGTGCCAGGGTGGCCGAACGACCCGGGGCGATGCTCGCGTAGTGCGACGCGTAGGCCTTGGTGAAGTAGGTCTTGTCGGTCAGGTTCTGCACGTTCAACTGCAGGCTGATGTTGTCCTGGATCGCGTAGCTGGCCATCGCATCGAAGCGGGTGTAGCTGGGGATCCACTTGGTGTTGGCCACATCACCGTACTGCTTGTCGGAGTAGTTGGCGCCGGCGCCGACGGTCAGGCCGAACGGGAAGCGGTAGGTGGTCCACAGGGTGGCGCTGTGCTTGGCGGTGTTCGGGAACACGTTGCCGTTGTACGGCGAGGGCACGTAGATGTTGGACGGGCAGGTGCGGCCGGACACGGCGCAGACGAAGCCGTTGTCCTTCAGTTCCGAATCCAGGTAGGTGTAGCCGCCGTACAGGCTCCAGGCGTCGGTCAGCTGGCCGGTGAAGCCCAGTTCCACGCCGTTGATTTCCTTCTTGCCGGCGTTCTGGCTGGTGCCGTTGTCGACGGTCACGCGCGCGTTGTCCATCACGGTGTGGAAGATCGCCGCGGTCAGGTTCAGGCGGTTGTCGAACAGGTCCCACTTGGTACCCAGTTCGAGGTTCTTGGTGTCCTGCGGCTTGAGGTCGGCTACGGCCGCGCTGAGACCATCGGAACCATCGCCACCGTCCATGCCCGGCGGGGTGGAGGAGGTGCCGTAGGACAGGTAGATGCTGCCGTTGGCAGCCGGCTTGAAGACAATGCCGGCCTGGTAATTCAGGAAGTCATTGTCGTTGCGCACGCGGGTCGGCGCCTTGCCGGCCACCGGGGTGGTCAGGGTGGTGGAGAAGTCGTCGTAACGCAGGCCGACGTTGATCATCCACTGCGCGTTCAGTTCGATGGTGTCGAACAGGTAAGCGGACTTGGTCTTGGTGCGCTGCTCGACGTCCAGCGCCTTGTCGCTGCGGTACACCGCATGGGTGGCCGCCCACGGATCGTTCGGGTTCGGGTTGTCGAAGCTGGTGCAGTTGTAGCCGGTGGCCGCGCCGGTGGTGGGGCACTTGCTGCTGTTGGTCAGCGGATTGTTGGTGCCCGGGGTCATCAGGTAGCTGCCACGGGTCATCTTCTCGTCGCTGTATTCCGCGCCGGCGCTGTAGCTGTGCTTCAGTGCACCGGTCTGGAAGCTGCCGGTCAGGCTCAGCTGGTCGGCGAAGCTCTTGACGTCGACGGCGCGGCTGTTGGTACGACGCCACAAGGTGCCGTAGTTGTTCGGGTTGCCCTGGCTGTCGTCCGGCTGGGTCCACAGGTAATCGTTGCTGGTGTTGCCCAGGCGCGCGATGTTGCGCAGCTTGTGGCTGCCGAAGTCGTAGCTGCCGTCCAGCGTGCTGATGTCGGCGCGGGTGCGCTGGAAATCGCGGTCCACCAGGCCGTAGTAATTGTTGCGGTCGGGTACCATCGGGCGGCCGTCGACCCACTTCGACACCGGCGCGCCGTTCGGGTTGCCATACGGGAAGCCGCCAGCGTCGGGCAGGTCATCGCTCTGCATGTGGTAGTGGCTGGCGATCAGCTGCGCCGGGCCGTTCAGGCCGAACGCGATCGACGGCGCGATGCCCCAGCGGCTGACGTTGGCCGCGTCACGACCGGCAATGTCCGACTCGTGCTTCATCAGGTTCAGGCGTGCGGCGATGCCATCGCCCAGCACGTAGTTGGCATCCACGGTGCCGCGTGCGTAGCTGTCGGTGCCGATGCCCATGCTGGCATTGGTCTCGTTCTTCAGCTTCGGGGTCTTGCTGACCAGGTTGAGGCTGCCACCACCGGAGTCACGACCGCCGTAGGCCGAGCTCGGGCCCTTGACCACTTCCACCTGCTCCAGGTCGAACACTTCGCGGGTCTGCGAACCGACGTCGCGCAGGCCATCGACGAACATGTTGCTCTGCGAGTCGAAGCCGCGGATGAAGGGGCGGTCACCGGTCGGGTTGCCGCCTTCGCCGGCGCCGAAGGTGATGCCCGGCACCATGCGCAGCGCATCCTGCAGGTTGGTCGCGCCGGTTTCGGCGATCAGCTTCTCCGAGACGATCGAGACCGACTTCGGGGTGTCCAGCAGCGCGGCGGTGAACTTCGGCGAGGACGGGTTGAACCAGCTGCCGCGCACCTGGACCTTGTCCAGCTCGGTGGCCTTCCTGGCGCCGGCGTCGTCGGCGGCCTGCGCGGCCAGCGGCGCGAAGCCGGCGGCGAGGGTGGCGGTGGCCAGTACGGAAACGCGAGGTGCGTACTTGCGGGTCTTGATGTGGGTCATGGGTAGGTTGGCGATGGCGTGGATCGGGAATGAGCGAGAGCTGGCCAGCACGACTCAATGGCGCGATGGCGGCGGCGAGGTTCGGGTAGTGCCAGGCCATGCCCGGCGGCAGTTCAGACGAGGCGAGGCGCACGGCAATGGCCGCAGGGCCCTCAGATGGCGTGCGGTGCCGGAGGTGCGTGGCCGGGATTCAGGCGCAGCGAGGGGTCGTGCAGCTGCCAGCGCAGGGCATCGGAGTGCCACAGTGGGACATGCGCCACCAGCGCAGCACGCGGCGGCGCAGCGCCGGTACAGGGGGTGCTGCCCTCAGCGTCCAGCGGAGGCTCCGGGGCCGGCACAGCGTGGTGGGGGCATTCGTCGCTGGAAGGTGCCGGCAGCGGAGCGGCCTGGTCCATATTGTCCAGAAGCGCCTGCCAGCCGGCGTTGGTGGCGTGGCCGCCACGCCCTTCGTGCAACGCCGACCAGCCCAGCAGCAGCGTCAGCAGCGCGGCCACAAGCAGCGGCCACCCCTGACGGGCGAGCTGGCACAGCGTGGCAGTGGGCGCGGACGAAGCCATGGCGCAGGCGGTGGCGTTACGAAGATGTTACGTAGGATAACATCAACGATAATGATTCGCATGTACGGGCATGGGAGGCCACCCGGAGCGGACCCGAAAGGCCCTGGCAGGGCCCTCAGGCCGTTCCAGTAGATCCACCCCATGGGTGGATGCCCTGGGCTTCAATCGCGGTCGTCGCGGGTCCAGATGGCGTCGTGCTCGCGCTTCACCGGAAACTTCGGCACAGCGGTATAGGCCGGCGCACACAGGGCGCGGCCATCGCGCACGTCGAAGCGCGCGCCATGCAGCACGCATTCAACGCTGCCTTCGGCGGTGTTGAACTCACCCGAGGACAGCTCGAACTCCTCGTGCGTGCACTGGTCTTCCAGCGCATACAGTTCGCCGTCGAGGTTGAACACCACGATCGGCGTGCCGGTGACTTCGTCGAAGACGCTCTTCATTTCGCCCGGCAGCAGTTCGGCGCCGGCGCAGACAAAGGTCCAGGCCTCGCTCACGCGGTGGCTCCGGCCAGCGGCTTTTCCAGGATCTCGAAGCGCAGGTCGTCGCGCTTGGGGATGCCGAAACGTTCGTCGCCATACGGGAACGGCTTCTTGATGCCGGTGCGCTGGTAGCCGCGGCGCTGGTAGAAGGCGATCAGTTCGTCGCGGATGTCGATCACGGTCATCTGCATCACCGGCACGTTCCATTCGCGTGCGGCGTGGGCTTCGGCCGCGTCCATCAACTGCTTGCCGACACCGCCACCCTGCTGGGCCGGGTCGACCGAGAACATGCCGAAGTAGCCCTTGCCGTCGACGTCGGCGACGTGGGCGCAGGCCACGAGCTGGCCGTCGCGTTCGGCCAGCAGGATGGTCGAGCGCGGGCGGTCCAGGTCGCCCTGGATGCCTTCGGCATCGACGCGGGCGCCGTCCAGCAGGTCGGCTTCGGTGGTCCAGCCGACGCGGCTGGCGTCGCCGCGGTAGGCCGAGGTGACCAGGCTGATCAGGGCGGGGATGTCGGCCGACGTGGCGGCGCGGAAGGTCAGAGTGCTCATGGGGGCATTCTAGGTGGGGCGGGGG
>NZ_JBQOIF010000039.1:0-18730 GCF_052665395.1 Stenotrophomonas sp. 3(2025)
GGGGGGGGGGGGGGGGGGGGGGGGGGGCCCGCGCCCCCCGCCCCCCCCCCCCCCCCCCCCCCACCCCCGCCCCCCCCCCCCCCCCCCCCCCCCCACCCCGCCATCCCACGGAATGCACGCTGTTGCAGTTGCAGTTGCGGGTGCCGGGTGCAACCCGGCCAAAGCCCCCCCTTCCCCATACCCCGCCGAATGGGTATACAGTCGACCCGTACCGGCATCGTGCCGGAATGAACCCTGGGAGGGGACCATGCGCAAGACCTTCAAGACCCTGCTGCTGGCGCTGCCGCTGTGCCTGGCCGCGCTCTCCGCGCAGGCCGCCGACAGTGCCGCCGGCCGCTGGAAGACCATCGACGACAAGACCGGCAAAGTGAAGTCGATCGTCGAGATCAGCCAGGCCGCCAACGGCACGCTGTCCGGCAAGGTGGTCGAGATCCTGCACTCGGACAAGGGCCCGAACCCGGTCTGCGATGGTTGCGAGGGCGCCAACAAGAACAAGCCGGTGAAGGGCATGACCATCCTCTGGAACCTGAGCCAGGACAAGGGCACCACCAGCAAGTGGTCCGGTGGCACCATCCTCGACCCGGCCAACGGCAAGACCTACCGCTCGAAGATCGAGCTGCAGCCGGGTGGCGGCAAGCTGGACGTGTCCGGCTGCATCGCCTTCATCTGCCGCGCGCAGACCTGGGTCCGCGAGTAAGCGTCACGGCCCCGGCAATGCCCTGGTGACCCGGCTCCGGCCGGGTCACCGCGTTGCGGGCATGCGATAATCCCCGGTTCCCCCTGGCTGCACCCCGTGACCATGACCCGTACCGCGCTCGTCACCACCGCCCTGCCCTACGCCAACGGCCCGCTGCACCTGGGCCACCTGGTCGGCTACATCCAGGCTGACATCTGGGTGCGGGCGCGTCGAATGAGTGGCGGCAAGGCCTGGTTCGTGTGCGCCGACGACACCCACGGCACGCCGATCATGCTGGCTGCGGAAAAGGCCGGGGTCACCCCGGAAACCTTCATCGCCAACATCCAGGCCAGCCACGAGCGCGATTTCGCCGCTTTCGGCGTCGCCTTCGACCATTACGACTCGACCAACTCCGCTGCCAACAAGGCGCTGACCGAAGCGTTCTACCTGAAGCTGGAAGCGGCCGGCCACATCAGCCGCCGTTCGGTGGCGCAGTTCTACGACCCGGCCAAGGGCATGTTCCTGCCCGACCGCTACGTCAAGGGCATCTGCCCGAACTGCGGCAGCGCCGACCAGTACGGCGACAACTGCGAGGTCTGCGGCGCCACCTATGCGCCGACCGACCTGAAGGAGCCGCGCTCGGTGATCTCCGGGGCAACCCCGGAAATGCGCGATTCGGAGCACTTCTTCTTCGAGGTCGGCCACTTCGACGGCTTCCTGCGCGACTGGCTGGCCGGCGATGTCGCCCTGCCGGGCGTGAAGGCCAAGCTGGGTGAATGGCTCAACGCCGAAGGCGGCCTGCGTGCGTGGGACATCTCGCGCGATGCACCGTACTTCGGTTTCGAGATTCCCGGCCAGCCGGGCAAGTACTTCTACGTCTGGCTGGACGCGCCGATCGGCTACCTGTCCAGCTTCCAGACCCTGTGCAGCAGGATCGGCGAGGACTTCGAAGCGCATCTGCGCGCCGGCACCAGCACCGAGCTGCATCATTTCCTCGGCAAGGACATCGTCAATTTCCACGGCCTGTTCTGGCCGGCGGTGCTGCACGGCACCGGCCACCGCGCGCCGACCCGCCTGCACGTCAACGGCTACCTGACCGTCGATGGCGCGAAGATGAGCAAGTCGCGCGGCACCTTCGTGATGGCGCGTACGTTCCTCGATGCCGGCCTGGAGCCGGAGGCACTGCGTTACTACTTCGCCGCCAAGTCCGGTGGTGGCGTCGACGACCTCGACCTGAACCTGGGCGACTTCATCGCGCGCGTCAACGCCGATCTGGTCGGCAAGTTCGTCAACCTCGCCAGCCGCTGCGCCGGCTTCATCAGCAAGCGCTTCGATGGCCAGTTGGCCGCGCAGCTGCCCGACGCGGCGCAGTACCAGCGCTTCGTCGATGGCCTGGCGCCGATCCGTGAGGCGTACGAGCGCAACGACCCGGCCGCGGCGATCCGCCTGACCATGACCCTGGCCGATGAAGCCAACCGCTACATCGACGACGTCAAGCCGTGGGTGATCGCCAAGCAGGAAGGCGCCGATGCGCAGCTGCAGGCGGTCTGCAGCCAGGGCCTGAACCTGTTCCGCGTACTGGTCACCGCCCTGAAGCCGGTGCTGCCGGCCACCGCGGCGCAGGCCGAGGCCTTCCTGGCCGCGCCGGTGAATGACTGGACCGAGCTGGCGCAGCCGCTGCTGGGCCACCGCATCACCGACTACACCCCGCTGTTCACCCGTATCGACCCGAAGAAGATTGACGCCATGATCGACGCCTCCAAGGACACCCTGACCGCCGCTGCCCCCGCCGCCCCCGCTGCCAAGGTTGAAGCAAGCAAGCCTGCCGCACCGGTGGTGGCCAAGGACGAAGCAAAGAGCGCCGACGCGCCGGCCTACATCGGCATCGACGACTTCGCCAAGCTCGACCTGCGCATCGGCAAGGTGCTGGTGTGCGAGTTCGTGGAAGGCTCGGACAAGCTGCTGCGTTTCGAACTGGATGCCGGCGACCTCGGCAAGCGCCAGATCTTCTCCGGCATCCGCGCCAGCTACGGCGAGCCGGAAGCGCTGGTCGGCCGCAGCGTGGTGTTCATCGCCAACCTGGCACCGCGCAAGATGCGCTTCGGCCTGAGCGAAGGCATGATCCTGTCGGCCGGTTTCGATGGCGGCGCGCTGGCGCTGCTGGACGCCGACAGCGGCGCGCAGCCGGGCATGCCGGTTCGTTGATGCAGTACGGGCGCGGCCCTGGCCGCGCCCGGTCATGAGCACCGCGAAGGGAGGTACCGTGATGGGAGATGCTGCGTTGGAACTGGCGCTGTTCGACTTCGACCACACTGTCACCACCTGCGACACCTATGGCCGCTTCCTGCGCCGGGTCGCCACCGCCGAACAGCTGGCACAGGCCTGGTGGAAAGTCGGCCCGTGGCTGCTGGCCTACAAGCTGAAACTGATCTCCGCCGAGCGCATCCGCGCACGGGTGACCCGGTTGACCTTCAGCGAGCGCCACGCCGATGACATCGAGACGCTGGCTGCGGGCTTCTCCCGCGAGTTCCTGCCCGATGTCGTGCGCCCGGAAATGCTGGAGCAGATCCGTTGGCACAAGGAGCAGCAGCACACCGTGGTGGTGGTGTCCGGTTCACTGGACCTGTACCTGCGGCCGTGGTGCGAACAACTGGGCCTGCAGCTGATCTGCAATCGGCTGGAAAGCGAAAGCGGACGCCTGACCGGCCGCTACGCCGGTGGCGATTGTGGTCCGCGCAAGGTCGAGCACATCCGCCGCCAGTTCGACCTGTCGCGTTACACACGCATCCATGCCTACGGTGACAGCGCGGAGGATCGCCCGATGCTGGCCCTGGCGCACGAGCGCTGGTACCGCGGCAAACCCCTGAAGTAACCCAACGCGCAGCCTTCGCCACGCATGAGCCTGATTCCGCCCCTGACCGAACGCCTGGACCGCTTGCTGCCGCAGACCCAATGCGGGCAATGCGGTTACGACGGCTGTCGCCCGTATGCGCAGGCGATGGCACGTGGCGAGGCTGGCGTGGATCGTTGTCCGCCCGGCGGCGATGCCGGTGCGCGGGCGTTGGCGCAGGTGCTGGGTGTGCCGGCGTTGCCGTTCGATCGCAGCCGGGGCGAGCACAAGCCGCCGCAGGTGGCATTGATCGTGGAGGCTGACTGCATCGGTTGCACCAAGTGCATACAGGCGTGCCCGGTGGATGCGATCGTCGGCGGGGCAAAGTACATGCACACGGTGATTGCCGATCTGTGCACGGGGTGCGAGTTGTGTATTCCACCGTGCCCGGTGGATTGCATCGAGCTGGTGTTGGTGTAGGTTTTTTTTTGCGACGCCGCGGCGTCGCGTTGCGCTGAGAGCAACAGCAACAGCAACAGCAACGGCAACGGCAACCGCAACGGCAACGGCAACGGCAACGGCAACGGCTGGGAGCATCGGCTGCCTGGGCTTCAGGATCTGGGCTGGTGGGCGGGGGCAAGCGGGACACGCCGTAAACCCATCCATGGGGGCTCGATGGCGCCATCCATGGCGCCAACGGTCCCGCTTGCCCCCGCCCACCAGCCCCCGACAGATATCCGTGGCGGACGGTCGAGCAACTGCAATGCCATGGCTGGGGTGTTGGTGGGTGCGGACCTTAGGCCGCACTATCTGTCCGATGTCATGAACCCTCGTCGCAATCGACCTTGCCTGCGCACGCTGGCAACTGCCGAATCAGGATGTCTGTCGCAGATTGCTCGATCATTCGCGCCCCCTGCGCCAGCTGCGCTTGAGGCCCTTCAACAGCATGCAAAAATGCTGAAAGCGTCTTGATGGTGCGAGCAATGCAACTCGTCTGATTGGCATTGCGCAGCAGCAGGTTTACAGATGATGAGCCACCGAAAAAAGGTGGCCGGGCTTCGAAAACCCGTTTTGTCGAACGTTGTTTACGCTTGCCAGCCGGCGTCACCTTGCGTGGCGCCGGCTGGCAATCCGTCTGCCGGCTATGGCGGGCGGGGCGTGGGGGCCTTCGGGCCAGCCGGAGCGTTCGACGCCGGTTTTCGAGCCACGTCTCCGTCCGCCACCTTTGAGTGGCGGCTACCGTCTGTCCTGCACGGAGCCTTGCCATGAACGCATCGGATTTGCCCCATCTGCACGCCTACCTCGGCCCGGCAGACGCCGACGAGGACACGGAACCGTCGCCAGCGCTTGATCCCACCACGTTGGTTGCGACCCTGCGGCGCATCGGTACCGGCGCCGCCGCTGACGGTCAGCCGTGGCCGGAGCGGCATCAACTTCCCAGCCGGTGCATGGCGCTGGCCGATGCCGATTGCGCGCTGGCCGGGCTGCGCGTGGTGCAGGAGGTCCTGCTGGCCGCCGAACGCACCCGGCAGAACGGCGCGCCGGAGGAGTACGTCGGCGACCGGGTCATGGAAGGCCTGATGCTGGCCTGCCTGGCCTTGTGCACGCAGGCAAGCACACGACTGCAGCCGCAGCTGTAACGGATGTTGCAGCGTCAGCCCCCCGGCAAACGGGGTCAGATCCCTTTTCCGGAGGAAAAAGGATCTGACCCCTGTCCGGTCATTACGGCACTGCCGCCGTAACGATGATCTCGACCTTCCATTCGGCGTGCGCAAGCTTGGCTTCAACCGTGGCGCGGGCCGGGGTCGCGCCCTCCACCACCCACTCGTCCCACGCCTTGTTCATGCCCTCGAAATCGGCCATGTCGGCCAGGAAGATCTCCGCACGCAGCACGTGCTGGCGGTCACTGGCCACCAGCGCCAGCAGCTTGTCGATCTCGGCCAGCACCTGCCGGGTCTGGCCGGTGATGTCCTGGCTGGTGTCTTCCGGAATCTGGCCGGAAAGGTAGGCGACCTTGTTGTACACGGTCATCTCGGACATGCGCGGTCCGACGTCGTAACGCTCCATCATGGGCGTGGCTCCTGCGGGTGGTCTGGACTGCATTCTCACCCAGCCGGCGTTGGAAGTGTGTGCCCGGTGCGGCCACTGGATACCGCCACCACCAGCACAGCGGCAGCGCTGGTCAAACGGCGTGGACAGGCGCACGATGCGCCACGCCTGCGTTGACACCGCCCTCGCCCTTCCTGACGCACCCTTGCGCCGATGACCGCACCCACCGATTCCACTGCCTCCCCTTCCACACCGACCTGGAAGCGGGTCGTCACCATCGTCGTCCCGCTGCTGATCCTCGCGCTGGCCCTGCATGGGCTGGCCGGCGAATTCGACGAGCATGGCTACCGCGCCATCCGCCAGGCCTTCCGCGAGCTCAGCGCTGCGCAGATCGCGCTGACCGTGCTGCTTGGCCTGGCCAGCTACGCCTGCCTGATCGGCTTCGATGCGATCGGCCTGCGCCGCAGTGGCATCCGCGTGCACCCGGCACGGATCGGCATCACCGCCTTCCTCGCCCACACCCTGGGCCAGACCGTGGGTTTTGCCGCCCTCACCGGCGGCGCAGTGCGCCTGCGCGGCTACCGCAGTGCCGGCCTGGACCTGGCGCAGATCGGCCAGGTGGTGCTGATGAGCACGCTCGGCTTCATCTTCGGCGCGTGGCTGCTGATCGGCGTTGCGCTGTGCATGGAGCCGGCCGCTGCCGCGCTTGCGCTGCCGTTGGACCCCGGCGCGGTGCGCGTGGTCGGCATCGTCGCGCTGCTCGCCTATGCGGCCACCTTCGTCCTGGTCGGCCGCAACGGTCGCCAGTTCCGCATCTTCGGCCATGGCCTGTGGCTGCCCGACCGGCGCACCATGCTCGGGGTCACCGTGTTGAGCGTGGTTGAACTGGTCCTGGCCAGTGCCGCGTTCTATGTGCTGCTGCCCGATTCCACGCCGACCGGCCTGCCCGGTTTCGTCGGCCTGTATCTGGTGGCCGTGCTGGCCGGCCTGGTGTCGACGGTACCGGCCGGCCTTGGCGTGTTCGAGTGGAGCCTGCTGAAGCTGCTGCCGCAGGTGGCGCCGGCTGCAGTACTGGCGGCGGCATTGATCTACCGCGTCAGCTACTACGTGCTGCCGCTGCTGCTGGCGACTGTGCTGGCCCTGGCGCCCGCGCTGCGGCAGCCGCTGCAGGCCAGCGCAGGTGCCACTCGCGCCGGCTGGTACGCGCTGCGTCCGTGGTTGCCGCAGATCATCGCGCTGGCCGCCTTCAGTGTCGGTGCCGCGCTGGTCATCGACGGCACCCTGCCCACACCGCGACGGCACCTGATCAATGCCTCGCTGCCGATCCTGGAAACCTCGCACCTGATCGGCAGCCTGGCCGGCGTCGCCCTGCTGCTGATCGGCCAGGGCCTGGCCCGCCGCAGCCACGCAGCCTGGATGCTGGCGATGGCGATCTGCGTGATCGCGCCGCTGCCGATCTGGCTGCGCGGTGGCCAACCGCTGATCGCCTTGTCGGCGTTGCTGGTGGCGATGGCGCTGTGGGCAGCACGTCGCGAGTTCTATCGCCAGGGCGCGCTGCTGGACGAAGCCTGGTCGTGGCCATGGCTGCGCAACCTCGGCCTGGTGCTGGTGGCGGTGACGTGGCTGCTGTTCTTCACTTACAGCCACGTCGAATACCAGAACGAGCTGTGGTGGCAGTTCGCCGTGTCCGGCAATGCGCCGCGCGCGCTGCGTGCACTGCTGCTGGTGGCGATGGCGCTGGTGATGTTCGGCCTGGCGCGGCTGCTGCACAGCACGCGCAGCCCGCTGCCGCCTGCCGACGACGCAACCCTGCAGGCGCTGGCACCGGTGCTGGCCGGTGCCACCGACACCCAGGCCTGCCTGGTGCTGACTGCCGACAAGGCGGTGCTGCGCGATGAGCAGCACAAGGGCTTTGTGATGATGCAGCGCTACGGCGGCTCGCTGATCGCGATGGGCGATCCGGTCGGGCCACCGGAGGTGGCGCGCGCACTGATCTGGCGCTTCCGCGAAGAAGCCGACCGGCTCGGACTGCGCCCGGTGTTCTACCAGGTGGGTGAGGCGTATTGGCAGACCTATCTCGATCTCGGCCTGGGCCTGGTCAAGCTGGGCGAAGAGGCCATGGTGCCGCTGCACGACTTCGGTCTGGAAGGCCGCGAGCGTGCCGACCTGCGGCAAGCCTGGAACCGCGGCAAGCGCGGCGGGCTGTCCTTCCGCGTAGCACCGGCGGAAGAGATCCCTGCCCTGCTGCCACGCCTGCATGCCATTTCCAACGCCTGGCTGGAGGACAAGTCAGGCGACGAGAAGGGCTTCTCGCTGGGCAGCTACGACCCGGATTATCTCGTGCGTTTCCCGATCGCCCTGGTCGAAGCTGAAGGTCGGATCGTGGCCTTTGCCAACCTGTGGCAGGCACCGGCGGGCGCCGAACTGTCGGTGGATCTGATGCGTCATGTCAGCGATGCACCGAAGGGCACGATGGATTTCCTGTTCATCGAGCTGTTCCTGTGGGGCCGCGCGCAGGGCTACGCACGGTTCTCGCTGGGCATGGCGCCGCTGTCCGGCCTGGCCCAGCACCGTCTGGCCGGTCGCTGGAACCGCCTGGCCGGCCTGCTCGCACGGCATGGTGAGCGCTTCTATGGCTTCAGCGGCCTGCGCAGGTTCAAGTCGAAGTTCGATCCGCAGTGGCGACCGCGCTACCTGGCCGCGCCCGGCGGCATGCATCTGCCCGCCGCCCTGCTGGATGCCACGCGGCTGATCTCGCTGGACCCGCGACGCAACTGACGCCCCGATCCGCCGGGCATGGCCCGGCGCTACCTGATGGATCGTCCGCACGGGTAGCGCCGGGCCATGCCCGGCGGTGGTCCAATGAGGCCGATTACGCGCCGCCCTTGAGGATCACCTCGGCCAGGCGATCGTAGTCACCGCCGAAGTGATGGTCACCCGGCAACTTGACCTTGTGCACGCCGTCGTTGCCCGGCAGATCGGGGCACAGCGCATCCTCGTCCTTGTCGCCGTACACGCACAGGGTCCTGGCCGCCGGCAGCTTCGCCACTTCCGGCGCGATCGGCAGGCCGCCGCCACCGCCGCCCAGCCAGTTGCTGACATGGAATTCAAAGTCGGCGTTCCTGCCCACCGACAGCAGCACGATGCGTTCGAGGCCGGCGCGGGTGCCTGCATCCAGCTGGTTGATGGTGGCCGGCAGCACGTCGGCGCCCTGCGAGAAACCGATCAGCATCACCTTGTCGCGCTGCCAATGCTGGCGGTAGTGGCCGATGATCTTCTGCAGATCGACAGCGAATCCCTGCGGCGTGCGTTCGCTCCAGAAGTAACGCAGTGAATCGAGGCCAACCACCGCCACGCCATGTTCGGCCAGAGCGCCGGCCACGTCCTTGTCCAGGCCAGCCCAGCCGCCATCGCCGGAAACGAACACCGCCAAGGTGTCACCGCTGCCCTGCGCCGGCACTTCCACTATCGGCAGCCCCTTCAGGGCATCCGGCGGCGGTGCCAGCGCGACCCCGGCCTGCGCGCCGATCACCCGCGCGGCCGCCACCAGCCCCGGGGTCGCATCGCCAGCGGCGGTGCGCTTGAATTCACGCGCCATTGCAACCTGCTGCACGAACGGGCCAGCCGCATCGGTCGCGCAGCCAGGCGCACCGGCCGCGTTCAACCACGGGAAATTCAGTTCGCTGGGCTGCAGGCGGTCGTGCTTCACGCCATCACCGCAGACCATGCGCTCGTGCGCGTGTGCCGGGCAGAAACCCGAGGTCAGCAGGCCGGCAAAGACCTGGGTGTCTGCCTGTGCTGCCAGCGCATAGGCCAGTTCGGCGCCTTCGCCGCTGCCGCCGACCAACGGCAGGTGATACCCCGGCAGATGCAGGAACGCCTGTACCCAACGCGAGAAATTCTCGACATCGCCCGCCCCGAACGCGCAGCTGCTGTTGCCTTCGCGCTTGAGCACGCCACGCAGGTGGGCTACGTCCACCGATGCGACCAGTGCGCCATCGGCGCGCAGCGCTTCGATCGGCAGGCGGCTGTCATCGGCAACGGCGCCGTCATGGAACCAGATCACCACCCGTTGCGGGGCACCGGCCGGCACATGCACCGGCACCTGATCGAAACGTCCATGGCTGACCTGCTGCACTGACGCCATCGCTGGCACCGCCGCCAGCGCCAACACCAGTCCCATCGCCCTGCCCAGCCCTGCACGCATCGTTCTGCATCCCGTTGGAATGCGCACACGATACGCCGCCGCTGCGTGCACGGCACGTACCGGTACAGGCGGCCTGCACCCAGGCAGGTGGTTGATTCAGCGGGTGCCGGCAGGACGCCCACGGCGATACAGCGCCAGCGCCAACCACAGCAGCCAGCCGACGATCACCGCGATCACCAGTTTCTGCCCCAGCCCACGCGGTGGGCCACCGCGCCACAGCACGTGTACCCACAGCAGCACGAAGGCCAGCCATGCCCAGCCCCACAACAGCGCTGCAGTGCCTCGCCAGCCTGGCTCGCGGCGCAGGTACCAGGCCTGCAGCAGCATGCCGACGCTGGCGCACAGGAAAGCGGTATTGGCGGCCAGGCCGTGGATCAACGGCGCCAGCAACGGCGTTGCCGCAGGCAGCCAGCTGTCACCGATGGCGACGGTGGCCAGGCCAACGGCGGCCACGCAGAACAACAACGGTGCCGCTGCGCTGCGCCGCGGCCCCACGCTGTGCCGATACAACGCGATGCCGAGCACGGCGATGGCCAGTGCCAGCAGGCAGTAGGCGCTGCGCAGCGCCAGGCCCCACGGCCCATGCAGGTACAGGCTGAGGGTGGCCTTCACCCAATCCAGGTCGGCCCGCGCGAACTGCGTCCACAACGCGGTCGCCACGAACAACAGCAGTGCCACCAGCGCCAGCGTCGCGGCCGGACGCGCCCGCGTCATGGGCCAGCGTCCGGATGCCGTGCCAGCCACTCAGCCAGCGCCTTGCGGTAACGCTGCAGCTCCTCGGTGTACAGGTCGAGCACGCACAACGGGCAGCCACTGCCGCAGCACTCGTTGGGACCGGGTTCTTCCGGCGGCAGCGGACGGGGATCGGCAGGGGTATCGGAGACGGTCACGGCTGCAAACAACACCACGCAATGGCAGGTGGGTAGTGTAGCGGCGCGCTCAGGCGCCCAGTTGGCGGCGCAGGTTGGCTCGCGCGGCGGCATCAAGCTGCTGGTCGAAAAAGTCGCTGAGGAAGATCCGCGGCGCGCGCAGCAGCCCCTGCAGGAAGCGGCGGCGCCCGGCGCGGTACAGGAAGCCCGGCACCACGCCTTTGTACTCTTCGGCCACGCCGCGGTCATACGCGGCAAACACCTCCTCGGGTGCCGCCAGGATCGCCATGTCGCAGTCGAGGAACAGCGCCGCTTCGGCATCCACATCGGCCGGGCCCAGCTCGCCATGGCAGGCGGTGAGCAGGATCAACTGCTCGACCCGGCCGGCATCGACCGATGCCAACTCGGGCCAGTCCGCAATCGCCTGCAGGGCCAGCGCGGCCGACCTGGCCTCGTTGTCCTTGCGGCCGGCCTGGTAGATCGCATCGTGGTACAGCACTGCCAGATAGACTTCGGCCGGCTGCTGCCAGCCCGGACCTGCAGCCACCTCCTGGCAATGCTGAAGGACCGCGCGCACATGGCCGAAGTGGTGGTAGGCGCGCGGTGGCGTCGCATAGGCATCCTGCAGAGCCTGCCAATGCGCGGGAGCGAGGGTCAGCGGGGCGAAGTCCATGCGGGGATGATCCCGCCCTTGGCACCGCCGGGCAAGCTGGCGGTTTTTTCACCATCCACTCACATCCCGTGCCGGCCAAGGGCGCAGGGCAGTTGTCCACAGGTTTGTCGCGTGCTGGTCCACACCGGCTGTGGACGAAGCGCAGCGCTGATCGCCGGTGGATGCGGACCGCCACATGCAGGTCTACACTGGCCGCAGGCGGGAGCGCCCGCCGCTGCCGGAAACCGTCATGCGCCGCCTTGCCGCCCGATGCTTTCTCCTGTCACTGCTCGCACTCGGCGCCCCCGCCCTGTCTGCGCAGGATGCGCCGGCTGCCGCGCCAGCCATCCCGACCATCTCCACCGTAAAGGTCACCGCCGCCAGCGTGCCGACACCCGAACAGGTGTTCGCGATCCCGCCGGCGATGCGCGAGATGCTGCAGAAGCAGGTGATCAGCCGCAGCTATTCGCGTGACCAGCGCCTGCAGGCGCTGGTGGAAATGATCTTCAGCCAGCATGGCCTGGACCTGCAGTACGACGCCGATGCAACCTACACCATCAGCGAGATCTGGCAGCACCAGCGTGCCAACTGCCTCGCCTTCACCCTGCTGTTTGTCACCCTGGCCCGTGAGGCCGGCATCCAGGCGCGGGTACAGGAAGTCGGCCAGGTGGTGTCGTGGTACCAGGACCAGGACCAGGGCGTGGTCTACAACGTCGGGCACGTCAACGCTGGCGTGGATGTCGGCGGCCGCTACGGTACGGTCGACCTGGACCGCAACGTGCTGTACGACCGCCACGGGCCGCAGCCCATCGGCCGCGAACGGGCGCTGGCGCACTACTACAACAACCGGGGCGCGGAGCAGCTGGCCGATGGCGACCTGAGCGGAGCACGTGCCTTCTTCGATGCCGCGCTGGGGCAGGACCCGGAGTTCGCCCCGACGTGGAACAACCTCGGCGTGCTCGACAACCGCCTGGGCGATGACCAGGCGGCCCGCACTGCGCTGGACACGGCACTGCGCCTGGACGGGCGCCAGAGCGCAGCGCTGAACAACGCCAGTGCGCTCTATCGCAAGCTGGGCATGACGGCGCAGGCGCAGGCCATGCAGAAGAAGCTGCAGTCGGTGCAGCGCGAGGACCCGTTCGCGCAGTACATGCAGGGTGCCCAGGCCGAACGCGCTGGCGACCTGGACAAGGCGATCACGTACTACCGGCGGGCGGTACGCCTGTACGACACCGCGCACCAGTTCCACTTCGGCCTGGCGCGGGTGTATTTCCTGACGGGCCGGCTGCAGCGTGCAGACCGCGAGCTGCTGCGGGCGCAGGAACTGGGCGGTTCAACGCAGCAGGCCCGCTACCAGGCCAAGCTGGACAGCCTGGCCCGCTGGCGAGCGCAGCAGGCCAAGCGCTGAGGCGCGATCAGGCCTTCTTGAGGAAGCAGGTCTTCAGCACCAGCCCCTTGATCTTGTCCGAGTTGCCCTCGATGTGCTCGGCATCGTCTTCGACCAGGCGGATGTTGCGGATCACGGTGCCCTGCTTGAGCGGGATCGAAGAACCCTTGACCTTCAGGTCCTTGATCACGGTGACGGTGTCGCCGGTCTGCAGGGTATTGCCGTTGCTGTCACGCACGACCAGGGTCGAACCGGTACCTTCTTCGGCCGTCCATTCGAAGCCGCAGTCGGCACAGATCCACAGCGCGCCATCGGCATAGGTGTTTTCCAGGGTGCACTGCGGGCAGGCGGGAACAGAAGACATTGCAAGTACCTCAAAATGAATCAACAGCGGCCATTGTAACCGCCCTGCCTTTTCGTTCATTTTCCGGCGTCGGTCCGGACCGGACCTCGCCCCGCCCGCCCGAGGCAGGCACCGGAACTTGCAGCGCGCGGCAAACTCCAGCAGAGTGCGCGGCCCCTGATCGTCCCCCGGACCTCCCCATGCGCCTCGGCATCGACTTCGGTACCAGCAACTCCGCCGCCGCCATCGTGCGTGATGGGACGCTGCTGCCGATCCGCTTCGGCGAGGCCGAACAGTTCCGCACCAGCGTGTACTTCCCCGGCGTGGTGCCCGACCCGGACGATTTCCAGCTCGACGCCGGGCAGGAACACGAACTGCAGCAGCTGATCGACAGCGCCGCTCGCGCGGCCCGCGCCGCTGGCCAGGAGCGCACGCCACAGGCCCTGCGCCGCGAGGCACTGCGCGCCCTGCGCCGGGAATGGATGGAGGCTCGCGCCGGAAAGGAACGCAGCGCCAGCGACCTGCTGCAGAACGCCGTCTATGGCGACGACGCGCTGGAAGCGTATTTCGAGGAGCACGAAGGCAACCTCGTGCAGAGCCCGAAGTCCATGCTCGGCTACAACCTGCACCCACGCGCGCGGCAGACCATCACCGGCATTGCCGCGCACATCCTCGAACACATCCGCCTGACCGCCAGCGCCCAGGTCGGCCAGCCGCTGCGCAGCGCCCTGCTCGGCCGCCCGGTGCAGTTCCGCAGCTCGATCGGCGAGGCCGGCAACGACCAGGCCCTGGACATCCTGCGCGAAGCGGCCAGCCAGGCCGGCTTCGACCACATCGATTTCCTTGAAGAGCCTGCCGCCGCAGCGATGCATTACCACGCTGAAAGCCGCGATCGCCATCAGGCGGTGATCGTCGATATCGGCGGCGGCACCACCGATATCGCCCACGCCGAAGTGGGCGGCAGCCAGGCACCGCGCATCCACCGTGCCTGGGGTATTGCCCGCGGCGGCACCGATATCGACCTGGCCCTGAGCCTGTCCGGTTACATGCCGCTGTTCGGCCGCGGCATCACCCGCGTGCCCACCCACCACTACGTGGAAGCGGCCACCGTGCAGGACATGACCCGCCAGCGCGAGTTCCGCCAGCACAACTACGACAACGTCGACGCGCCGTGGGGCGCGCGCCTGCAGGCGCTGCAGGACACCGGCAACACCGCCCGCCTGTACCGCGATGTCGAGCGCGCCAAGATCGCCCTCAGCGGTGCCAGCGAACACCGCAGCACGCTGGACTACATCGCCCGCGACCTGCACGTGGACAACAGCGCCGACGGCCTGGCCGCCGCCGCCCATGGCTACCTGAGCCAGATCCGCGAACTGCTGGCCCAGGTCCGCAATGACATCGGCGGCGACCCTGACGCGGTATTCCTGACCGGCGGCATGTCCCGCGCCGGCTACCTGCGGCAGGCCGCTGCCGAGGCGTTCCCGGGCGCCCGGATGGTGCACGGCGAGCCCTCGCTGGGGGTCGTCCAGGGCCTCGCGCTGGCGGCAGCCAGCCGGGATTAACAAAACGTTACGCGGTCTGAGCTACCCTTGGCCGGCTAGAAAACCGCTGCACCTTCCGCTGGCCTCGCCGGTGTGTGTACCCATGGTGCAGCCTGACCCGCCCAGCGGGTCTGGCGACCATGCCCTCTGGCTCGATCATGGTCCGCGTATTACCCGAGCCGCCATCGAGACCCGCTTTGGGCACCCGCCAGGCCCCTGTGGCCGTACAACCTGACGCTGAACCAGCACCCATCGACTGCCGCCGTTGTGACGCGGTCTGTTGCCGGTTGCCGGTCCTGCTGCAGCCCGGCGACCACGTGCCCGGCCAGTTCCTGTCGCGCGATGCACACGGCCGTGCCGTGATGGCGCGCAACGAGGAAGGCTGGTGCGCGGCGATCGATCCGTATCACCTGCGCTGCACGATCTATTCGCAGCGCCCGGCGATCTGCCGCCAGTTTTCGATGGGCGGCGACGACTGCCGCCGCGAGCGGCAGGACTACCTGCGCCAGGCTGAATCCTGCGCACTTTCCTCCCCTTCCACCTGACAGGAGCAACCATGCCCCGCAAGGCAAAGACCCCCGCGAAGGCCAGCAACAGCATCCGCAGCGAACGCAAGGGCGCATCCGCCAGCACCGTGGTCAACAGCGACTCGATCGCCTCCGACCTGGCCGCGTTCCGCAAGAGCGGTGGCAAGATTGAAGTTCTCGGTACCACCTGGGCGCTGAAGAAAGCCAGCTGACCCTCCCCCGACCGCGGCGGCGCTGCCGCCGCGGCCTGCCGGGCCGCGCTCAGCGGTCCAGGCGCACCTGCACACTGCCCGAGTGCGACTGCACGCGGATATCGCCGTCGCCGCTGCCCAGCCGCGCATCCAAGCTGCTGCCTGGCCCATAGCGCGGCCGCTCCACCTTGCCGGCGTCGCTGTTGATCGACCCGCTGAAGCTGTTCACTGACAGCTGCGCCGACACCGTGCGCGGCAGGCGCAGGCTGACCGAGGCACTGACCGACTCGACGTTGATGCGCCCGCCTGGTGCCAGGGCGGTCGCCGACAGGTCGATGCCTCCGGATACCGTCTCCACCACCAGGCGCTGGATGCGACCAGCATCGACGCCTACCCGGCCAGACACCGTCTGCGCCCCGATCTCCCCGGAAACGCCCCCGCCGGCCTCGATCCGTCCGCTGACCGTGTTCACGTCCAGCCGCGGGGTCTGCAACCGCGCAGTGACATTGCCGCTGACCGTATTGAGCACGCTGTCGCCACTACGACCGGCGGCGGCAAGGTTGCCACTGACAGTGTCGGCCTGCAGCCGCCGCACGTCCACGCCACTGATGTCCTGGTCGGCACTGACCGTGCTCAGCAGCAGCTCCACCGAGCGCGGCACGTTGAGGGTCAAGGTCGCGCCACCGCTGTTGCCGCGTCGCGGATACTCGATTTCCCAGCGCACCCGGTTGGCACTCTTTTCCTGGCGCAGCTGCAGGCCGTCGCTGAGCGTGCCGGTGAGCTGCACGTCATTGCGGTCCCAGCCGCGTACGGTTACCTTGCCAGCGACGTTGCTCAGTTCGATGCGGCCGCCTGCAGCAACATTGTGGCGTTCATCGACGCGTGTATCGGCCAGCGCCATGGCGGGCACCAGCAGCAGGGCCGCGCAGAGAGGGAAAAGGGTTCGCATCGGGGGATCTCCTCAGGTTGTCAGACCGGAGGCGGCCTGGGCCGCCTGCCGGGTCAGTTCGAGCCGCAGCGCATAGGTCCGCTTGAGCTGTCCAAGCAGGTGCGGCGCACGCGGGTCCTGCGCCATCGCGGCGCGGATCTGTTCCGCACTGCGATCCAGTTCATGCAGCGCGGGCTGCCACTCCGGCGCAGTGCCATCAGGCAGCGACGCCACTGCCTGCCGGTACTGTTCGGTCATCGCATCGGCCTGCAGCTGCAGGCCGCTGGGTGCAGGCAGCAACTCGGGCGCGTGCCGCCACGGCGCCACCGCGTAGAGCGCGAGGCTGGCTGCCAACGCCGCGCCAACCGGCAGCCACCAGCGTCGACGGGTGCGCAGTGGCAAGGCCACCACGTTGTCCACCGGCGCCTGCACGGCAACCGGTTCGCGAGGTGGCAACCGCGCCGACAGGCGTTCCCAGCCATCAGCCGGGGCGCTGCGTTGCGCGGGAAGGGCGCGCAGGCGCGCCAGCAGGTCGTGATCGGGGTCGTGCGTACTCATGTCATGTCTCCCAGGCGCGCGCGCAGCAGGCCACGCGCGCGATGCAGCTGTGCTTTGGAACTACCGACTGCCATCTGCAGCTGGCCGGCGATTTCATGGTGTTTCCAGCCTTCGATATCGTGCAGCACCAAGACCGCACGCGCGCGCGGCGGCAGGGTGGCCAACGCGCGCTCCAGGTCGCGTTCGGTGCCGGCGCAGCCGTCATGCACCGCCATCTCCGGCAGCCCACCGTCCACCTCGTCCAGGCTGTCGTGGTCATACCCGGCGGCACGACCGCGCAGTTCCATCAGCGCGGCGTTCACCCCCAACCGATGCAGCCAGGTCGACAGGCTGCTCTCGAAACGAAAGCCGGGCAGTGCCTTCCATGCCTGCAGGAACGCTTCCTGCAGTGCATCCTCGGCACGCGCCTGCTGCCCGCCACACAGCCGCCACAGGGTGGCAAACACCCGCGGCGCATGCTGCCGATACAGCTGTTCATAGGCAGCGGTATCGCCGGCCGCCGCTGCACGTACCAAGGCGGTTTCGTCGACGACGTCGTTGGCGGCAGGCGGCGCGGGCATGGTGGTGTCGAGCATATCCGTTGGATGCGGCCCGCCGGAAAAAGGTTTAGAGCTTCCGGAGCGTTTTTCGGTTGCAACCTTTTCGCGCCTGGCTGCATCCATCACAGGTCCCCCGCAGGCCTGCCCGGCCAGGAGCCTCCCATGTCCAGCCCTTCCTGCGCCGCCCTGCTGGCGATCGCGGCCTGCATGCTGCTGCAGGCGTTCGACGTTTCCCTGCACTGGCGTGCCGAAAGCGGCCGCGCCTGCCTGCAGCAGCACAAGCAGGACCTTGTCTGCCTTGCCTGGGCGCAGGCGGTCGAAACGTCGACACGCGCCGGGTAACATCAAGCCCCGTTTCCGTCACACGTTGTCGCCCCATGATGTTGTCGCTGAAGGACCACCTGCCCGCCTGGACCCACCCCTGGCTGCATGACATCGGGATCGCCCTGCAGATCCTGATCACCCTGCTCGCCGCCTGGCTGCTACGGGTGCTGGCGCGGCGCCTGATCCGCCGCTTCGCCGACCATTACACGCTGCCGCCGGAAATGGTGATGGGCGCGCGCCGGATCACCAGCTTCGTGGTCTATTTCAGCGCGGTGCTGTACATCCTCAGCCTGCTCGGTGCATCGCCATCGGTGCTGTGGACGGCCTTCACCGGTTTTGCTGCGGTGGGCGCGGTGGCGTTCTTCGCGGCCTGGAGCGTGCTGTCCAACATCTTCTGCACGCTGCTGATCTTCACCACGCGACCGTTCCGCCTGCATGACTACATCGAAGTGCTGGAGAACGGCGAAAAGCCCGGGCTGAAGGGCCGGGTGATCGACGTGAACCTGATCTACACCACGCTGCAGGAAACCGGCAACGGCCACGAGGGCACGGTGCTGCAGCTGCCGAACAACCTGTTCTTCCAGCGCACGGTGCGGCGCTGGCGCGACCCGACGCAGGCGCCTGGCGGCATCCAGGGCGACGGCTGAGGGGGTGTTCGGCAGGGCTGCGCCCTGCACCCGCAGAGGCTGTAGTGCCGGCCGCTGGCCGGCAACCTCATCAGCAACAGCAACAGCGGCATTCCTGTGGGATGGCGGGGTGGGGCCGGTGGCAGGGGCCGCTGCAAGTACGTCCATGTAAGCTCGGTCGCCGCATCCATGCGGCTCACGCCCCTGCCACCGGCCCCACCCCGCCTTCGACATATCTCCGCTGCTGTTGGTAGGTGTCGACCTTGGTCGACACGTAGATCCACGCCACGCGTGGATGCTCTTCGATCCAATATCGAAATATTGATTTCCATCGAAATTCATCCACGCGCAACGTGGATCCAACAGACATCAGGAAACTGCCAGAGGTGGGGCGGTGTCGGATTGCGGGGTGTCCGCGGCATGGATGCCGCGGCCAAGCCTTATCTGATTGGAATCTGGCACCGTAGGTGTCGAGAGCCGGCG
>NZ_JBQOIF010000040.1:0-13966 GCF_052665395.1 Stenotrophomonas sp. 3(2025)
CGTCCCCATCGTCTAGAGGCCTAGGACATCACCCTTTCACGGTGGCGACCGGGGTTCGAATCCCCGTGGGGACGCCAATCTTTGAAACCCCGGCTTCGGCCGGGGTTTTTCTTTGCCTGCGATTCCCTGGTGACCGCGTTTCAGAACCGGCGATACATGCCGATCGAGGCTGGCGCGGTCGCCGCAAAGCCAAACTGCGCATACAGCCGATGTGCCTCGCCATCGGCCAACAGACTCACATACGCCGACGGCGGCAGGTTGCCCTGCATCCAGTCGCTCAGACGCTGCATCACCGCCTTGCCCAGACCCTGCCCCTGCAGGCGCGGCAGCACGGCGATATCGCAGACCTGCAGGTGGCAACCACCATCGCCGATGATCCGGCCCATCGCTACCAGCTCGCTGCCCTGGTAGGCACAGACACCGAAAACGGTATTGGGCAATGCCCGCGTCGCCGCCTCATGGGTCTTTGCGCTGAGCCCGGCCAGCGCACGCAGCTGGCAGTAGTCCTCAACCGTCGGCACCGCCTGGCGGAACTGGATCGTCTCTGGATCATTCATGCAACGTCTCCTGGAAGGTCGAGCTATCCTGCCGCATCCACGTCGCAGCCGCTGCGACCCATCTTCCGGCAGAGTCCAATGTGCTATTCCGCCCTGATCCGCGCCGACTACGCCAAGCTGGTGCGCGAGTTCGGCGCCGTCCTCTCCCTGGAGGAGTTCGCCGAACTCTATGCGCATGATCCCGGCAAGAAACGGCCGAAGACGCCGAAAGCGATGGACGACGGATTTGCCGGGGCACGCACCGAACTGGGCCGCGACATCGTGGCAAAGATCCAGCAATGGCATGCACAGGAGCGGCAGCAGCTGCAGGCCGAGCTGGAACGGCAGCTTGAGCGTCGCGACATCGCCAACGCGACCCTGGCCACCCGTCCCACGCAGAAGGCGCGCAATGACCTGCGCGTTGCCGGCAACCGCATCGAACGGGCGCAGGCGCGGCTGGACGACCTGCATCGGGAACAGCTGCTGCCACGCGACAACCGTATTTTTCCTGGCACCTACGCTCCGGTGATGGTCAGCGAGAATGGCCGGCGCGTGATCAAGCCGATGCGCTATCAATGCCGGCTTCCGGACAAGCCCGCGCGCAACGATGTCCTCTACCCCGGCACCTACAATGCGCGGCGGGACAGCCTGGAAGGCTATTGGCGCGGGGCCTTCGGACTGCGCCACGGCGTGGTGGTGGTACAGGCCTTCTACGAACACGTCCCTCGCCACGCCATTGCCGGCCGCACCCTGCACAACGACGAGAAGGAACAGGACGTGGTGCTGGAGTTCCGCCCTGATCCGCCGCGCGACTTGTTGCTGGCCTGCCTGTGGGCGGAATGGGAGGGCCCGGAAGGACGCCTGCTGTCGTTCGCCACCATCACCGATGGACCGTCAATCGATGTTGCCGCTGCCGGCCATGACCGGGGCGTACTGCCGATCCGCGCCGAGCATCTGGACGCATGGCTCACCCCGGACCCGGACAACCTGGCGGCGCAGTACGCCATCCTCGACGACCGCGAGGAGATCCGTTATGTCTACGAAGAAGCCGCCTGAGCGCTCGGATCAGGCGCTTGCGCTGGAGCGCCCCACTGCGCGGACCAATGCCTTGGACAGTTCCGCCGACAGATAGGGCTTGATCAACAGCACCCCCGATCGCATCGCGACCGGCAGTTGTTCGGCGGTCATGCCGGTGGCGAGCACGAACGGCACCCCACGCGCGGCCAGCGCCGCAGCGACCGGTTCACTGGTCTCGTTGTGGGCCAACCGGTAATCCAGCAGGGCCACGTCAGGGTTGGCCTCTTCCAGCAGGCGCAGTGCCTCGGCAACGGACGCGGCAAGACCAACGACCAGAGCACCGGAATGCACCAGCTGCATCTGCAGCAGCGCCGCACTCATCTCGTCGTTCTCCACTACCAGCACCCGCAGGTCTTGCAACGCTGACATAGGCTATCGCTCCGTGCCTGTTAAGCGTTGCCAGTATAGCCAGCAGTCGGCCGATACCGACAATTTGAAGCCATTTCGGCCCCGTTCGCCCGCACCTCTATGAACGCCCGCTCGGCTCGGGTACACTATCCCGCTGCTGCCGGTGTGGCGGAATGGTATACGCAGCTGACTCAAAATCAGCCGGGGGTGACCCCATGAAGGTTCGAGTCCTTTCACCGGCACCACAAAGCCTTGCAACGCGAGGTTTCCAGAAGGAATGGCGTAATGGAGTCGTGAATCAGCCGACTCCGGCCAATTCTCCTCCCCACTTCCCCTCTCGATCGTCCTGTCACCGCCGCAGTTGCTGCAGCGCCGCCCTCCCGTTGGGACGCAGATAGACGTCGCCGGTCTTGGTGTCCAGCAGGATGTTGAAATTCCGAAGAACTTCACTTCCGATCGTGCCATCGCCACTGGAGCCGTCTTCGTCGATGGTGAAAGACACCTTGGGCTGGTCCAGACGAAGCCCCTGGATATCGGCCGAGGGAACGCGAACATCGACCGCGCGGATCTTCCTGCCTGCGCTCCCACTGAACTGTGACGTTCCGATCTTCTTCGTAAGAACATCCTCGAGGTTGTGTCGGGAACTGTAGGAATACCCCAGGTCGATGGTCCCGTTGCTGCCGGTATCCAAAGAGAGCCACGCCTGGAGTGATGCGTTCTCCGCATGCAACGTCACTTCGACAGCGGGAATGTTGTCGATCCATCGCGTGTTCATCCTGGTGTATCCCGCCGTGCTGGGCAAAGTGCCATGCACGAACAGGGTCTTCTTGTCGTAGTCGATCTCGACCACGCTTCCCTCGAAGAATTTCCAGCCGAGAACTGCATCGAAGGGCCGATTCTGGTAGTCGATTACTGCGGCGCCCAACATTCTGCTGGCACCGCCGAGAGCGACCGTGTTGTTCGTACTGTAGTCAACCAACGTCGTGCCGTCCGCGCCGGTGTTTTCGGATTGATCGTCGATTTTCATACCAGCCAGTTCGCTTGCAGCGACCGACACGGCCATACCGTCCGCCCCCGTGTCCACCAGGAAACGGAGGGGGCGCGAATGATTGATCGTGCCTTCGGCATATATTCGATGGTCCTTGCCCAGCTCGAACGGGATCGCGATGGTCTCTGCGGAAACGGCAGGAACCGTACATAGGGCAGTCACCGCGATAAGGGCAAGAAACCGGATATGGCAGATCTGGGACATTGGCAGCTTCCGTTGGGCAAGGCATGAGTCCATGCTCCGCTTTGGATGCGCCACCGGGCCAAATGGTTTAATGCGAAGCCTGGCTTGGCCGCGATCGCGAGCCGGCGCATAACGCAAAACTCCAGCATCAAGGAAGCTGTAGACTTCGGCTCCATGGAAAACAGGCGTTAAGGATTCGAGCATGGCCGACACCGGATTGTTCCTCCTCAGCGATGTCTTCGGGCAGGAAGACGACAGCGGCCGTCTGCTGCAGGTAACCCAGGTGGTGTGTCGTTGTCTGGAATGCTCGTGCCGGTTCACCGGGCGGCCCAACGAAGGCTTGATCGATCTGCCCGGTGGCGCAATTCTCAGTTGCCCCAAGTGCCCCAATCGGCAGGCTGTCAGCCTGGCCAGATTCGCAGACTTTCTGCAGAAGAACGTTTGACGCTCGGGCGTCCAGCGCGTTGGCCGGTCCTGCTTGATCGAGCGGCGATGGCGTAAGGTTCGACCAGCGCCCTCAGCCTGTCCGTTCCGGTCACCGGCTTGGCAGCAGAGGCTTCAAAATGGGCGTAGCTGTATAGGCAGAATCCATAGCGCTTCAGCTCCAAAACTCGTGCTGAATCCGCACTCTCGTCACAAGATCAACCCGCTCCACCCTGCAGCATGCATTGACTCTTCGGTACACGGCCATGCCAGACACAGGTCTTTTCTACGTTCTCAACATCGACCCGATGCACGATCAGCAGGGGAACATCCAAAGCGTCATCGCCATCAGCGTCCGGTGCAACAGTTGCCAGCACGTCACCCACTCGACAGGCCCCGACCTCCAATCCATACCGGGAGGTACGCTGCTCGCTTGTGCCCAATGCGGAGGGCGCCAAGCCGTCAGCAACGCCCGCTTGGTCGAGTGCGATCACACCTTGGCCGCCAGAGCGGACTCATCAGTCAGCCCGATGCCTGGGTAGGCCCTTCCCAGCCATCAAGGTACCTGGGTAAATCGTCGAGAACGTCGACCACGCGCTGCCGATAGGGACATGGTGACTGAGCAGAGACGGGCGATCCCGTAGCAAGCCACCGCTGCCTTGGCGGGGCGGCCCGCGCCGCCCCATAGGCCAGCGCGCGCCGGCGCCCTACACCACCCGCAGCGCCGGGGCATGCACGCCATGGCCATGCCCTGCCCCCGCGTGCACACGGAATCCTGCCACCGTCTGCAGCAGCTGCGAAGACTGCTCTTCCATGCTGCGCGCGGCCGCTAAGGCCTCCTCCACCAGCGCTGCATTCTGCTGCGTACCCTGGTCAATCAGGTCCACCGCGTGGTTCATCTGCTGGATGTCATCGCTCTGTTGTTGCGCAGCCGCGCTGATCTCGGTCATCAGGTCGCTGACGCGACGCACGTCGGCCACGATCTCGTCCATGGTCCGGCCGGCGCTCTCGACCTGCGCCGTTCCGGCACCGACGTTGGCAACCGACGCATCGATCAGCTGCTTGATTTCCTTTGCCGCACCCGCCGAGCGCTGCGAGAGCTCGCGGATCTCGGTGGCGACCACGGCGAAACCACGGCCATGCTCACCGGCGCGCGCCGCTTCCACGGCCGCGTTCAATGCCAGGATGTTGGTCTGGAAGGCAATGCCATCGATCACACCGATGATGTCGACGATGCGTCGCGAGGACGCGTTGATCACCGCCATCGTCGAGACCACCTCATGCACCACCTGGCCACCGCGTGCGGCCACGTCGGCGGCGCCACCGGCCAGCTGGCTGGCCTGGCGCGCGTTGTTCGCGGTGCGCTGCACGGTCTCGGCCAGCCCCTTCATCGACACGGCGGTTTCTTCCAGTGAGGCAGCCTGCTGCTCGGTGCGCTGGGAAAGGTCGTTGTTGCCTTCGGCGATCTCGCTCGCACCGACCGCAATGGTGTCTGCTGCGAACTTGATCTGACCGATGATCGCGGCCATCGCTTCGACCAGCGCGTTGACGCCTCCGCAGAGTTCGGCGATCGGGCCCGTCTTGTCGGCCATGCCGATGCTTCGGGTCAGGTCGCCCTCCTTTGCAGACGCCACCACCTCGCGTGTCTGCGCCACGGCGCGCTGCATGGCCTGGCTCTCATGCACCTGTGCGGTGATGTCGGTGGCGTATTTGACGACCTTGAACGGTCGCCCGCTGGCATCGAGAATCGGGTTGTACGACGCCTGGATCCACACTTCGCGGCCACCTTTGCCCAGCCGCCGGTACTGGCCCGCATCGTACTCGCCGGAGCCGAGCTTTTCCCAGAACCGCCGGTATTCGTCGCTGGCCCGGTAATCAGGCTCGACGAACAGCGAATGATGCTGGCCGCGTACCTCTTCCAGCGTATAGCCGGTGGCGGCGAGGAAGTTCGCATTGGCCGCCAGGATGCGGCCATCCATGCTGAATTCGATGACCGCCTGCGATTTGTCGATGGCCGCCAGCTGCCCCGCCGACTCGGCCGCCTGCTGCTTCTGCGCGGTGATGTCGGTGGCGAACTTGACCACCTTGTACGGCCGACCGTGCTGATCAAGCACCGGGTTGTAGGAGGCCTGGATCCAGATTTCGCGCCCCCCCTTGCCGAAGCGTCGATACTGCCCTGCATCGAACTCACCGCGGCCCAGCCGCGCCCAGAAGTCGCTGTATCCGGTACTGCGCGCGTGCTCGGGGTCGACGAACAGGGAGTGATGCCTGCCCTGGATCTCATCCAGGCGATATCCCACTGCCTGCAGGAAGTTGTCATTGGCCTGCAGGATCGTGCCGTCGAGGGCGAACTCGATGACCGCCTGCACCCGGTGCAATGCGGCCACCTGGGCCTCAAGCTCGACGTGCCGCCGATGCTGCTCGGCCACCTCCGTGGCGCGGCGCTGCCTGCCCAACACCCCCTGCAGCGCGCGCAGGGGAGACCAACGGGTGAGCACTTCGGCCGGCGCCTGAGCACCTTCCATGGAGCCTGAAATAAGCATCGTCTGATCCTCGGTGTCCGGGTAGCGGTTGCGACCCGCCGGGCGGGATGCCCGGCGGCAACTTCGATTGCCTGGGACTGCAGACGCCGGAAGGCGTCACTCGAGCGACTGGCAGGAACATTACGGCAGCTGCGATCGTCATCAAACAGCGGCGAGGCACACGGCACGGGCCGCCCATCGGAGGCAGCCTCGGGTCCGGCGGCGGGAGCCTGCAGCGGGCTCCAGACAAGGTATCGGCGAAGCAGTCGGCAACTTTAGGGGGCCAGCCGCTGGTCGGCGGCGCGCCGCAGAACGCAGCGCAGCAGCATCGTTGCCAGCACCGCCGGCAGGTAGCCCAGACTGCCGCAGACGACCAGCAGGGATGGCCCCGCCAGCGGCCCGCCGCCGCCCAGGATCCAGCTACGGGTGGCGAGGATGTAAAGCGCGAACGGCAACAGCAGCAACGGTGCCAGCCGCAACAGCTGCCACCGCCATCTGGCCGGCCCGATCCAGCCGGCCAGTGCACCCAGCACGGCACCTGCAGCTGCGATGGTGGCGATTTCATCCATGACGCGCTTCCGGAAGTCTTCCAGCCACCATTCTGGACCAGCGCCGACGGAAAGGGGATGCGGCAGGCACGCAGAAGGTTGCAATGACCATCGGGACATCCCTTGCCTGCGCGCTGCCCGCAGCATGTGCCCACTCAATGGATTTTTCCTGGGGAGGCAGCATGCTTCGACGCTTGAACGCCATCATCTTCCTCAGCCTGTGCAGTGCCGGCGCATTGGCCAGCGACGCGGGCTTCCGTCCCAGCTTCCATCCCGACCAGCTGAAGGGGCCACCCGCAGGTCGCCACAACGACGTACTGGTGCTTGGGACAGCACATCTGTCGGAACTGCCAAAGACCTTCGAGCCGGCCATGCTGGAGCCACTGTTGCAGCGCCTGGCACGTTGGCGCCCGGAAGCGATTGCCACCGAAAACCTGTCCGGCCTGCAGTGCGACTTCATGCGTCGCAATCCCGGCCGCTATGCCGAAAGCGTCGAAACCTACTGCTTCGACACCGACGCGGCCCGCGCCGCCACCGGCCTTGACGTACCCAACGCCAACGTCGAGATGGGGCGCCTGCTGTCGGCATGGCCGGCAAGCCCGACAGCCGCGCAGCGTCGACATCTGGCCGCGGTGTTCCTGGCCGCTGGCGAGCGCGGATCGGCGCAGGTGCAATGGCTGCGCCTGCCTGTGCAGGAGCGTATTGCCGGCGACGGCCTGGATGCTGCGCTGGTCGAGATTCTCGACAAGAGCCTGACCCGTCGCAATGAAACCAACCTGGTGGCGGCCGTTCTCGCCGCGCGGCTGGGGCTGGAACGCCTGTGGGCGGTGGACGACCACACCGCCGATTCGCCCACCCCGCCCGAGCACGAGAAGGCGGCAGGCGAAGCGATCATGAAGGCGTGGGACAACCCGCAGGCAAACGCACGGCGGGACGCCGACGAGCCGCTGTACGCCAACATCGGCAAGGTCGATGGCGTGCTGGACCTGTATCGCGCCTACAACCGCCCCGGCGTCGGCCTGCAGGCCTACCAGGCCGACTTCGGTGCTGCGCTGGTCGAACCCTCACCCCAGGGCTTTGGCCGCAACTATGTGGGCTACTGGGAAACCCGCAACCTGCGCATGGTCGCCAACATCCGCGAAGTGCTGGGACAGCGCCCGGGAACGCGCCTGCTGGCCATCGTTGGCGCTTCGCACAAAGGCTACTACGAGGCCTACCTCAACATGATGCACGACGTGCAGCTGGTGGATGCCGAAGAGGTGCTGCGCTGAGGCCCGCACCTGATCAATGCAGCAGGTCCGCTACCCACGTTGCTGCGCATCACGACGCGCGGCGCGCCAGAGCACCAGGCTGGTGGCGACGATGCAGCCCAGCGTGACCAGCAGCATCAGCGCCACGCCCCACTGCACCACGGGGACCAGCATCCGGGCCTGCTGGTCGTTGCGCAGCTGCTCCAGACGGAGCCAGCCGGAGAGAGCCAGGGACCAGCCGACGACGGCCGGCGCATAAGCACGGACTGCACTCAGGTTCCAGGACGTCATGTTGTTTTCCTGCGAAGGTGGGGCGTTGGCGCAGTATTCGCCGCGCCCCTCTCACAGGCTGAGATCAGCCGTCGCCGAGGTCGCCGCCGTCCGCCGGCGAGCTACCGGACAGTTCGCCGGTTTCGCCCTGCACCTGCACATTGTTGCGCCCCATCGCCTTGGCCCGGTAGCACTGGGCATCGGCGGCGGCGACGGCCTGGTCCACGCTCATGCCGGCGGCAAGCGGTGCGATGCCGATGCTGGCGCCGATCCGCAGCTGGTGCTGGTCCCACGGAATGGACAGGTTGGCCAGGGTATGCAGCAGCTCGCCGCCGATGCGCGCCGCTCGGCGCGGGCTGCACCCGGACAGGATCACCGCGAATTCGTCCCCCCCCAGGCGCGCCACCACATCCGAGTCGCGCACACCATGGCGCAATACACTGGCCACGGCCCACAGCACGGCGTCGCCGGCCAGATGACCAAAGGTATCGTTGACCGGCTTGAACCGGTCCAGATCGATGTACATCAGTGACGCCGCCTGCCCGGTCCGCTCGACCCGGGTGATCGCCTGCTGCAGATGCACTTCGAAGCCGCGGCGATTACCCAGTTCGGTCAGCGGATCCATCTCCGCGAGGTGTCGTGCCTCGCGCTCGCGTGCGCGCTGCTGGGTGTCATCGCGCAGGACCCACACCGCACCACGCACCTGGCCCTCGTCGTCGCGAAGCCAGGCCCGGGTCAGGTCAACCGGCACCACGGCGGTGCCCATCTGCAGCAGCAGATCGGCATGCAGATCCACGGCATTGCTTTCCGGATCGAGCAGCACGCTGACATCGAGCTGCGATTGCGGTGCGTATTCGGTGGTCAACGACAGCACGTCCTGCACGAGATGCCCGGCCAGCGACAGCGCTCCATCGCCGGCAAGCATTCGCACGGCGGCCGCATTGGCATATTCGATGTGGCCATCCAGGGCCACGCTGAGTACCAGGTCGGCAACCGCATCCAGGGTGATGCGGCTGCGCTGCTCGCTTTCGAACAGGCGCTGCTCGCTGCTGCGCTGGGCGCTGACATCCTGGATCTGCGACACGAAATGCAACGGTTGACCGCGCTCATTGCGTACCAGCGATACCGACAGCCGTGCCCAGATGGTGTTGCCCTCACGGCCCACGTAGCGCTTTTCAAGGTGATAGTGCGTGCGTCGCCCCGCCAGCAGGTCCTGCACCAGGGCCAGGTCGGTCTGCAGATCGGCCGGATGGGTCAACCGCTGGAAATCGACCTGCAGCAGTTCCTCCCGCGCGTAGCCGAGAATGCGGCACAGCGCATCGTTGACATCCAGCCAGCGCCCTTCCAGCGACACCAGCGCCATGCCCAATGCCGCCGAGGTGAACGCACCGGCGAATTTTTCCGCCGCAAGACGAGCCTCGGCGCGCGCCTGCAGGATCTCGGTGATGTCGATGGCCATGCCGACATAGCCGATGCGCTCGCCATTGGCGCCATCCATGCGGCTGATTGACAGGCGTACCTGGCGACGCTGCCCGTCCTTGCGCAGCAGTGTCCACTGCCGCGAATACGTCTGGCCCTCGGCACGTGCACTGAGTGCCTCGAACACACCCGGAACCTGTCCATCGGCGGTCGCCAGCGGTCGCAGCCACGCCTGCAGTTCAACCGGGTCGTGGAAGGCATCCAGGCGGCGCGTACCCACTACTTCAGCGGCAGTGTAGCCGAGCAGGCGCTGCGCGCCGGTATTGAAAATGGTGATGATGCCATCGGTGTCGGTCGCGATCACCGCCACTTCGTCGGAAGCATCCACCACAGCCTGCAGGCGCTGCCGCATTTCGGCCGCGTCCTGGCGCGCCTGCTGCAGTTCGGTGACATCGGCATGGGCGCCGGCCATCCACAGTGGCCTGCCCTGCCCGTCCCATTCGAATACCCGTCCGCGATCGTGGATCCAGATCCATTCGCCATTCCTGTGGCGCATCCGCAACAGGCAGACATAGTGGTCGGTGCGGCCATCGAAGTGGTCCTGCAGGGCCGCATCGGACAGCGCCAGATCATCCGGATGGACCAGCGCGATGAAGGTCTTCTGGCAGATCGGTTCAAGTTCGTCCAACCGGTAGCCGACGATCTCGGCCCACCGTTCGTTGACCCGCATCTGCCCGCTCTGGACGTTCCATTCCCAGGTGCCGGCCGCGGTGCCCTCGATGATCATCGCCAGGCGACGGCGCTCTTCGGCCAGTTCCTGCAGCCGGCGCTCCAGCCGTGCGTTGCCGCTGTTGCCCTGATCGGCCATCAGCCACCTCCCCTGCCGACGCAGCTGCCCGCAGGCCGTGGCGAACCACAGCGGTCACGGAACAGCGCGGATGGTGCTGACGGCATGGCCTCCCCAGCGACAGCAGGGGTCCAAGCGCCCCTTCCGGCGCAAGTGTGCGCATTGCCGGGGAACATCGACAAGTCCCCCACCCGACAGCGCCGGGAGGGGGACGGCGGACTCAGCTGCGCTTGGCCCGGGCGAACGCCTCGGCCAGGGCATTGTTGGCTGGCGGCGCGGCCTGTGCCGGGCGTCCGCCATTGCCCGGGTTGCGCCCCTGGCCACGTCCCTGCGCGGGGTTGCCAGCGTCGCGGCGCGGCGCCTGCCCCTGGCTGCGTTCGTCACGGCTGCCCGGGCGGCTGATGGCCTGGCCAGGCGTGTCGTCCAGACGACGGGTCAGGGCGATGCGCTTGCGCGGCACGTCCACCTCCAGCACCTTCACCTTGACGATGTCGCCGGCCTTGACCACGTCACGCGGATCCTTCACGTAGGTATCAGACAGCGCCGAGATGTGGATCAGGCCGTCCTGGTGCACGCCGATATCGACGAACGCACCGAACGCGGCCACGTTGCTGACCACGCCTTCCAGCACCATGCCCTCGCGCAGATCCTTGATGTCCTCGACGCCATCGGCGAAACGGGCCGCCTTGAATTCCGGGCGCGGATCACGGCCCGGCTTTTCCAGTTCCTTGAGGATGTCGCGCACGGTCGGCACACCGAATGTCTCGTCTGTGAACTGCTCGGCCTTCAAGCCGCGCAGGAAACTGCCGTCGCCGATCAGCGCCTTGATCGGGCGCGCGGTGCTGGCCACGATGCGCTCGACCACGGGATAGGCTTCCGGATGCACCGACGACGCATCCAACGGCTCATCGCCATCGGCGATACGCAGGAAACCCGCGCATTGCTCGAACGTCTTCTCGCCCAGGCGCGACACCTTCAGCAGGTCCTTGCGACGCTTGAACGGACCGTTGTCATCGCGGTGGCGCACGATGTTCTCGGCTACCGTCGACGACAGGCCCGAGACGCGCGACAGCAGTGCAGCCGACGCCGTGTTGACGTACACGCCGACGGCATTCACGCAGTCCTCCACGCGCGCATCCAGTGCGCGCGCCAGGCGGTACTGATCCACGTCGTGCTGGTACTGCCCCACGCCGATCGCCTTCGGCTCGATCTTCACCAGTTCGGCAAGCGGGTCCTGCAGGCGACGCGCGATCGATACCGCACCACGGATCGACACGTCCAGGTCCGGGAATTCCCTGGCCGCCGTTTCCGACGCCGAATACACCGACGCCCCGGCTTCACTGACCACGATCTTCTGCGGCGCGTTGTCACCCAGCGCCTTGATGGCTTCACCGGCCAGCTTGTCGGTCTCGCGGCTGGCGGTGCCGTTGCCGATCGCGATCAGCTGCACGTTGTGCTTGGCACACAGCTGCTTGATCGTCTGCAGCGACTGCTCCCACTGCCGGCGGGGCTCGTGCGGGTAGATGGTGTCGGTGGCGACCAGCTTGCCGGTGGCGTCGACCACGGCAATCTTGCAGCCGGTGCGGATGCCCGGGTCCAGGCCCAGCACGCTTTTCGGGCCGGCCGGTGCAGCCAGCAGCAGATCCTTGAGGTTGTCACCGAATACCGCGATGGCTTCGGCCTCGGCTTTCTCACGGGCCTGGTTGAACAGGTCCAGCAGCAGGTGCATGTGCAGCTTGGCCCGCCAGGTCAGGCGGCAGGCGTCCAGCAGCCAGCGATCAGCGGGGCGCCCCGCATCGCGGATACCGGCGTTGTGCGCCACGCGCCCTTCAGCGTACTGATGTCCGGCCTCGGCATCCTTACCCGGATCCAGTTCCAGGAACAGGATCTCCTCGCGGCGCGCACGGAACAACGCCAACAACCGGTGCGATGGAATCTTCGCCAACGACTCGGCGTGCTCGAAGTAATCGCGGTACTTGGCGCCCTCGGTTTCCTTGCCCTCGGCAACGCGGGCACGGATCACGCCCTGCTCGCTCAACCAGCTGCGCAGCTCGCCAACCAGCGTGGCGTCCTCGCCCCAACGCTCCATCAGGATCGCGCGGGCACCTTCCAGCGCGGCCTTGGTATCGGCCACGCCCTTGTCGGCATCGACGAACGTGGCGGCAAAGACCTGCGGGTCCTGTGTCGGATCGCCCAACAGGCCATCGGCCAACGGCTCCAGTCCTGCTTCGCGGGCGATCTGCGCGCGGGTACGACGCTTGGGCTTGTACGGCAGGTACAGATCTTCCAACCGGCTCTTGGTGTCGGCCGCGAGAATCTCGTTGCGCAGCTCATCGCTGAGCTTGCCCTGCTCGCCGATGCTGGCCAGCACCGCCGCACGGCGGTCTTCCAGTTCGCGCAGGTAGGTCAGGCGGGTTTCCAGGTTGCGCAGCTGGGTGTCGTCCAGGCCGCCGGTGACTTCCTTGCGGTAGCGGGCGATGAACGGAACGCTGGCGCCTTCATCGAGCAGGCCGACGGCGGCGCTGACCTGGGCGGTCTGGGCGCCGATCTCATCGGCGATGGTCTGGGCGATCTGCTGGGCGAGCTGGCGCTGGGCGTGCTTGGCGTCGTGCATTGTTTCCGGCCTGGGCCGCATTGCGGGAAAGGCCCATTCTTGCAATGCGCGGGCGGCAGGGACAAGGCGTTGACAGAGCGGCGGTTCAGGCGGCGGGTCCGGATGGGACGCCGGCATCCTGGCAAAGGGGGCTCGGACTGGCCCCGGGGCTGGGATGCCGGCGCGGACGCGCGATGGTGGGGCGCGTCCTGCCGCGTACTGCGAAGGTCAGCGGTAGTGGCGGGCGGCACGCTGCATGACGATGTCGTCACGCAGGCTCTCCAGCGCCATCAGGCGGACCTTGCCGACACCCTGCAGTTCCATGAACCGCTCCGTGTAGAACTCCGGCCCCAGCGCGGTATCGGCGCGGGATTTGCTGAAGCCGTAGGGCACCACGCCCTTCTCGCCATCCTTGCTACCACCGACATAAAGAACGATTGCCATGTGATGTCTTCCTCCAAATTGCTACTGCGTACTGCACACGATGAGCGGTACTTGCGAGCCCATCGGGATAGAGCTTACCGCGGCCAAGCTGACTGGAACGTCACGAAGACTAATGACGATCGGTTGCACGCAGATGACTGCGGGATCGCTGCAGAATGCTTACGGATCTTTAACTTCCGGCTAACGAATATGCGGGTTTCCGCCAACGGCGCAGCCCCTCGTGGGTGGGGTTGGTTGGTCGCGGAATGCAAAAGCCGCAGGTGGGTCGGCCAGGTTGGGTTCGCGGGGGACGCCGTGAATCCGTCCCTGGAGCCGGAGCGGCTATTGCTGACCTGCAGGGTCTGTCCGTCTGTCGTGCCAACGTCCAACTGGCGCTTGCTTACATCAATCCCGATCCCGTTCATCACCGGACTCCGTATAGTCTGGAAGGGTCGAGAGCTCCCCCGCTTGCCCAGTCT
>NZ_JBQOIF010000041.1:0-12646 GCF_052665395.1 Stenotrophomonas sp. 3(2025)
GGTGGGGGCTGCCGGCTTCGCGCCTGTCGGGAAGACGTCGCGGGCGGGCGGCGGAATCAGCGCTTGGGCGTGTAACGGCCCTTGGACTGGCTGAGGAAATGATACGTGTTGTTCTTCGAATCCACCTCGAACCCGACGCCGGACTGCTCCATGCCGGGCCGGGTCATGGTCACCAGGGCATCGGTGCGGGCGCGGTTGTCCTTCGGGAATACATCCAGGTGGTCGGTGCGGAAGGTGGTCGGGACCACGCCCGGGCCGGCCGGACTGTCGCCGGCGACGTTGCCCCGCAGCTTCATCTCGTCGCCCTTGGCACTGAGCCAGCCGGTCTGGGCGCGCAGCGTCCAGTGCTTGCCGTCCTTGTCGGGCATTTCGAACAGCGGCGTGGTGATGTTGAGCGTCTGGTCGCCACGCTGGCGTTCCAGCAGGGGCGCGCGCAGGGTGGTCGATTCCTTGCCGTGTTCGTCCAGGGCGACGATCTGGAAGTCGTGCAGGATGTAGTCCACGCCAGCGTCCTGGCCTTCGGCGGCAGGTGCCTTTTCGCGGTTGCGCAGCGCCGCCCAGCTGCTCAGCAGGGCGGCCAGCAGCAGGCCGACGCCGAGGATCATCCGCCAGTTCAGGGTGGGGGCATTCATGCGCCGAACCTCGCCAGCACAGCGTCCACGCGGCCCTGCGCGGCCAGCAGCACGTCGCACAGCTCGCGCGCGGCACCACGGCCACCGTCAGCACGGGTGATCCAGTGCACGCGCTCGGCGATCCACGGGTGGGCATTGGCCGGAGCCACCGCCAGGCCGACCGCGCCCAGCGGCGCCAGGTCGGGCAGGTCGTCACCCATGAAGGCCACCTGCTCCAGGCCGATGCCGTGCTGGACGCACAGCGCCTGCACGCTGGCCAGCTTGTCGCCGACGGCGATCTGGGTGTCGATGCCCAGGTCGGCGCCGCGCTTGAGCGCGGACTGGCTGTTGCGCGCGGTGATCAGCACGGGGTGGATGCCGTGCTGTTGCAGCAGTTTCAGGCCCAGACCATCCTGCACGAAGTACGCCTTGCTCTCGTTGCCGTCCTTGTCGTAGTACAGCCGACCGTCGGTGAGGGTGCCGTCCACGTCGAAGCAGGCCAGGCGGATACCGGCCGCAGCGGCATGCAGGTGGGCGGGGAAGGCGGGCAGGGGGGACCAGGGCATCAGGGCATCGGACTCGGTGGTTGCGGGCTCGTTGGTACAGACTGAATGGGGTCTACGGACTGTCGGTTAAACCACCCGCGCCCGCAACAGGTCATGAATGTTCAGGGCGCCGACCGCACGCCCCTGGCTGTCGACCACGATCAGGCCGGTGATCTTGTGGGTTTCCATCAGCCGCGCAGCCTCCACCGCCAGCTTGTCGGCGCTGATGGTGCGCGGTTGCCGGGTCATCACATCGGCGATCTTCGCGGTGCGCACGTCCAGGTCGGTGTCCAGGGCGCGGCGCAGGTCGCCGTCGGTGAACAGCCCGATCAGCACGCCCTGGTCGTCGACCACGGCGGTCATGCCCAGGCGCTTGCGGCTCATCTCCATCAGCGCTTCGCTGAGGCTGGCGCCGACATCGACCTTGGGCAGGTCCTCACCGGTGTGCATGACGTCGGTGATGTGCAGCAGCAGGCGGCGGCCGAGGCTGCCGGCCGGGTGCGAACGGGCGAAATCGTCGGCGGTGAAGCCGCGTGCATCCAGCAGAGCCACCGCCAGCGCGTCACCCATCGCCAGCGAGGCGGTGGTGCTGGAGGTGGGCGCCAGCGCCAGCGGGCAGGCTTCGGCCGGCACGCTCACATCCAGGTGGAAATCGGCGGCGCTGGCCAGGCTCGACTGCGGGCGGCCGGTCATGGCGATCAGCACATTGCCCTGGCGCTTGAGCACCGGCAGCAGCATCAGCAGCTCATCCGATTCCCCCGAATAGGACAGGGCCAGCACCACGTCGTCCTCGGTGATCATGCCCAGGTCACCGTGGCCGGCCTCGCCCGGGTGCACGTAGAACGCCGGGGTGCCGGTGGAGGCCAGGGTCGCGGCGATCTTGCGTGCCACATGGCCGGACTTGCCCATGCCGGTGGCGACCACCCGGCCACGGCTGCCCAGGATCGCCCGGCAGGCCTGCTGGAAGGCGTCGCCGAGGCGGTCGGCCACGGCGTCCAGCGCCTGCCGTTCGATCTCGAACACGCGCCGGCCACTGGCGACCAGGGCGGCAGGGTCGGCGGAACGGGGGGGCAACAGGGATTCGGCCATGCGGACGCCACGCAGCGGAAGTAGAATGGACGCACATTTTATTAGGAAAGCCCGTTGGACGCCGACACCATCCGCAATCTGATCGAAACCGGCCTGCCCGGCGCCCGCGCCGACGTGCAGGGTGACGATGGCGTGCATTTCGAAGCGACCGTGGTCAGCGAGGCCTTTGCCGGCAAGCTGCCGCTGGCCCGCCACCGGATGGTGTATGCCACTCTGGGTGACCTGATGGGCGGCGCGATCCACGCGCTCGCACTGAAAACCGTGACCCCGGCCGAAGCCGGCTGAACCGCAGAAGATCCCCAATACATGGCCAAGATCGTTGTGACCGGCGGCGCTGCGCTGCACGGTGAAGTAAGCATCTCCGGCGCCAAGAACGCCGTCCTCCCCATCCTCTGCGCGACCCTGCTGGCCGACGCGCCGGTGGAGATCACCAACGTGCCGCATCTGCACGATGTGGTCACCACGGTGAAGCTGCTGGGCGAACTGGGCGCGAACGTGACCATCGACCAGGGCACGCTGTCGCGTGGCAGTGCGATCGTGGTCGACCCGCGTCCGGTCAACCAGCATGTGGCGCCGTATGAGCTGGTCAGGACCATGCGCGCCTCGATCCTGGTACTGGGCCCGCTGCTGGCCCGCTTCGGCGCCGCCGAAGTATCGCTGCCCGGCGGCTGCGCGATCGGTTCGCGCCCGGTCGACCAGCACATCAAGGGCCTGCAGGCACTCGGTGCCGACATCGTGGTCGAGAACGGCTTCATCAAGGCCACCGCCAAGCGCCTGAAGGGTGGCCACTTCACCTTCGACATGGTCAGCGTGACCGGTACCGAAAACGTGCTGATGGCCGCGGTGCTGGCCGAAGGCACCACCATCCTCGACAACGCGGCGATGGAACCGGAAGTCACCGACCTGGCGCATTGCCTGATCGCGCTGGGCGCGAAGATCGAAGGCCTGGGCACCGCCCGCCTGGTCATCGAAGGCGTCGAACGCCTGTCCGGTGGGCGCCATGAAGTGCTGCCCGACCGCATCGAAACCGGTACCTTCCTGGTGGCCGCAGCGATGACCGGCGGCAAGGTGACCGTCAACCGCGCGCGCCCGAACACGATGGATGCGGTGCTGGCCAAGCTGGTGGAGGCCGGCGCGACCATCGAGACCACCGAAGACAGCATCACCCTGGACATGCACGGCAAGCGGCCGAAGGCAGTCAACCTGACCACCGCACCGTATCCGGCGTTCCCGACCGACATGCAGGCGCAGTTCATGGCGCTCAACTGCGTGGCCGACGGCGTGGGCGTGATCAATGAAACGATCTTCGAGAACCGTTTCATGCACGTCAACGAGCTGCTGCGCCTTGGCGCGGATGTGCAGGTGGAAGGCCACACGGCCATCGTGCGTGGCCACGAGCGCCTGAGCGGTGCACCGGTGATGGCAACCGACCTGCGCGCGTCAGCGTCGCTGATCCTGGCCGGCTTGATGGCCGATGGCGATACCACCATCGATCGCATCTACCACCTTGACCGCGGCTACGAGAACATCGAAGAGAAGCTGTCTTCGCTCGGCGCCACCATCCGGCGCGTGGCCGCATGATCCTGCGCGGCAGGTTCAGCCGTCGCCGCAAGGCGCTGCTGGTGCTGGTGCTGATCGTGCTGGCGTGGCTGGGCTACGCCTGGTACGCCAACATCGCCATCACCAAGGGCATCGAGCAGAAGGACATGGACTGGAATGGCGACGGCACGGTGACCCGTGACGAGATCATCCAGTCGTTCTACGCGGTGGCGGTGAACGACAGCCAGGAGGGCAACCGCCATTGCCGCACGTTCGTGCGCCGATCCACGGGCGAGCAGATCCGGGTGGACTGCCGCACCGAGTTCAAGCCGGCGGAAGAAACGAAGAAATGAAAAAACGCCCGCGAAAGCGGGCGTTTTTGTCTGCGGGGCGTGAATCCACGCATGGCGTGGATCGACGTTGGGCGGTAGCGCCGGGCCATGCCCGGCGAGCGCGCAGCGCGGTCGGTCAGTTCATCGCCTTGATGGTCAGGTCCAGCGCATCGCGGCCGCTTTCACGCTGCAGCATGCGCGCCGGCACCGGGAACTCCGGCACGATCCACGCAATCAGCTCCTTGTTGCCGTCCACGCGCGACACCTTGGTGGCCTCGTAGCTCTTGCCGCCGACGGTGACCGATTCCTTGCCCACAACGCGGTAGGTCATGTTCTTGATGCGGCCCTCGTCGACCATGCGATAGGTCAGCGGCTTGCCGGCGGCCAGGTCGCGGGCGATGGCCAGGTTGATCAGCAGCGCGTCCATGTCGCCGGCCTTCAGGGCGATCGGGCCGGCGCGGTCGGGCTTGATGTCGCCGGTCCAGGTGGCCTGGTTGCTGGCCCAGTTGTAGTTGGCCTGCACATTGCGCTTCTTCACCAGCAGCGCAGAGCGGTCCTGGCTGCTGAGCGGGCGAAGCTGCCCGCGCACTTCCTCGAACACCGTGCTCTGGCTCAGGTCCGCCAGCTGGTTCTTGACCTGCAGGCTGTAGCGCCACTTGTTGGCGCCTTCGCTGGCCAGGGTCATGCTGCCATTGGCCTGCATGCCCATGTAGCTGGCCAGGTAGTCGGCCTTGAATGGCTGCAGGGCCATGGCCGGCAGGCTGGCCACCGACAATGCGGCAGCGGCGATCCAGGTCAGGGGGCGGGTCAGGGTGTTCATGCTCAGACTCCTTGGTATTCGATCAGGCGCAGATCGACGCGATCTTCGCCGTCTTCGCGTTGCAGGATGCGCACCGGCGTGGGGACACCGTTGGCGATCCAGAGAATGGTTTCATTGTTGCCGCCGTTGGTGCGATACACCCGCAGCGCGTTGTAGGACAGGTCGCCGACCTCGACGTTTTCGGTCTGCGGCGCGGCCTGGTAATCGTGCTGGCGCACCTTGCCCATGTCGACGTAGCGATAGTGCATGGCTGCGCCGGGACGCGCGTCGCGCATGATCGCCAGGTTGATCAGCAACGCGCTCTGGTCGCCGGCCTGCAGCGGAATCGGCTGGGCGCGCTTCTTTTCCACGTCGCCGCTCCACTGCGCGGTGCCGGCCTGCCAGTTGTAGGTGCCGACCGCCTTCTTGCCCAGGAACAGGCCCTTGCGCACCGTGCTCTGGCTGAGCGGCGCATACACACCGCTGCGCTCCTCGAACACCGTGCTCTGCTCGATGTTCAGGCCCAGCACGCTGGCAAAGCCTCGGCGGCCGACCACCTGCATGTCCACCCGCCACTGGCTGCCGCCGGTGTGGGTGACCTGCATGGTTGCATCGCCCGCTTCCTTGCCCTTGTAGAACGCCTGGTAGGTCGCGCTGAACGGCTGCAGCGGCGGCGGCTCCCACGCCAGGGCAGGCAACACCGGCGGTGCCGCTTCGGCAGGTGCCGGCGCAGCAGGCGCTGTTGCCTGGCCCCAGCCCGCACAGGCGAGGACGGCAAACGGCAGCAGCAGAGTTGTACGCAGCAGGGACGTGGTCTTCATGGCCGACAGGAACCGCAGGAGGGGAGCAGGATGCCAGCCCCGCAGTCAGCGGGGCGTGTGCACGGGCGTTACCGGTTCAGTTTTCCGGCGGAATCTAGAGCCAACGGGCTAAACAGGGGGTGACCGTCGAACATCGGTTGGCCTTCCCGTTCAGCCAGGCGGCCCGCACAGAGCAGCTCCAGGGTGGCGATCAGCAGGGGATGCTCCACCGCAAGCACGCGTTCGGCGAGGGTCTGCGCATCGTCGCCGGCAAGCACCGGAACCCGGGCCTGCGCCAGCACCGCGCCGGCATCCAGTTCCGGCACCACCAGGTGCACGCTGGCGCCGTGCTCGGCGTCACCGGCCTCAAGCGCCCGTGCATGGGTGTGCAGGCCCTTGTGCAGCGGCAGCAGCGAGGGGTGGATGTTGACCAGGCGGCCATTGAACCGCTGCACGAAATCGGCGCCGAGGATGCGCATGTAGCCGGCGCAGACGATCCAGTCCGGCGTGGATGCTGCCAGCGCATCCCCCAGCGCCTGCTCGTAGGCGGCGCGGTCACTGAATTCCTTCGGCGCATGCCCCCAGCGCCGATCCGTTGCCACCCGCTCCAGGGCGGTCGCATCGGGACGATCGGAGAACACGCCGACAATCTCGGCTTGCAGTCGCCCTGCCGCGATGGCGTCGACAATGGCCTGCAGGTTGCTGCCGCGCCCGGATGCCAGCACGGCGATTCGGCGGATGCTCATCGCACCACGCTCCGGCGCACCAGCGGCCACAGCAACAGGCTGCCCAAGGTCGCCAGCAGCATGTCCGCATGCGCGTCCCACATGTCGCCCTGCTGGCCGTTGTAGGCCTCAGCCGCTTCCGGCGACAGGGCAAGGGCGATGCCCCATTCCAGCCACTCATACACCAGGCTGGAACACATCACCGCCATCACCGCCAGGGTGAATGCCTGGCCGATGCGCAGCGCAGGCCAGGCATGTCGCGCCAACTGCAGCAATGCGGGGGTGAAGCAGACGCCATAGAGGAAGTGGATCAGACGATCGAAGTGGTTGCGCTGCCAGCCAAAGGCTGCGTCCGGCGACCATCCCAGCAATGCCTGCAGCCACGCGTCATACGGCACGTTGGAGTACAGCCAGCGCGCGGCCACGCAGTGGATGGCGATGAAGCCGCAGATGGCGATGAACGCACCGTTGCCCAGCTGCCAGCGCCGGTCCACCCACCACAGGGCCAGCAGGCCGATCACGGTCAGCGAACTGTGCAGGGCCTGCTCCAGCGGCCACAGCGGATGGATCCAGGTTGCCGCGAATATGCCCAGCACCGCGACCAGTGTGGCCTTCTTCGGTGCCGACAGTGAGTGGCTGGCGCGGTTGCGTGCGAAGGCGGGGGCAGCGGGCGTGGGCATGTCGGGGCGATCAGCAGAAGAGACGGAGCATGCGCTTGCCAGCTCAGACGCTGACGTGGTCGCCGCGGTCGAACAGGGCGGCGATCTCCGGCTTGCGCAGGAAATACACCGCGTAGGCGGTCAGGGCCATGCCCAGAGGGCCGGCCATCACCGCTGCCCAGGCCGCGCCGCGACACCAGGCCAGGTGGCTGCGATGGTCAAGCAGCCGCGCGGTGCGCAGCTGCAGGAAGCCCAAGCCGATGGCCAGCAGCGACACCGCGCCGTACACCGTCGCCAGCACGGCGCCGTCGTCCATGCCGCGTTCGAAGGCGACGATGCCGACAAAGCCGAGGAACACCAGTGCCGCCAGCCAATGGAAGCCGGCCAGTGCGTAGAACAGGATCTTCAGGGTGTGCAGGTGGCTGGCGGTCTGCAGGTCTGCCAGGGCCTGCCTTGGCAGCGGCGGCGGGTTCATTCCATCACTCATGCCACACCCGCCTGGCCAGCAAAGGCGGCCTTCACCTGGGGGCGCAACAGCACGACCAGGGTGAACACGCCGAGGATGGTGCCGATGGGCGTGAACAGGCACGACAGACCCGCCACGATCATGCATAGCAGGTAGCGGCGCTGCCGTGACAGGCAGCGGCCGGCATAGGCCACGAAGCCTGCCAGTGTCAGCCCACCGAGCACGATGCAGACGCCCATCACGGTGAACAGCCAGCCGACGACCTGCTGCTCTTCCGGCGATGACGGCTCACCGCCGGACTTCATCGGCAGCGAGCCGGACAGCATGGCGATGCCCAGCACGATGTGCAGGATGAAGATCAGCGAGAACACCGCCATCAGGCCAGCGACCACGTAGTGGCCGATCGCCAGCTGGCGTAGCTGGGTGGCATCCTGCGGGCCGAACACCGGCACGGCCGGGTTCGGCGGCAGCACCGGCGGCGCCGGTGGCGTTGACGAGGAGGGAGGAGCGTCCATGCGGGTTCCTTTGTCCTGTGGATCAGGCGATGTGGACGCGTTCGCCGCCCTGGGCGGTGACCACCTGGCCGATCGTCCAGTGCTCCAGGCCTTCTGCCTTGACCGCCGTGGATACGGCCTCGAGCTGGTCCGCAGCGACGATCAGCACGAAGCCGATGCCGCAGTTGAAGGTGCGCCACATCTCGCTGTCGGCCACCGCGCCTTCCTTCTGCAGCCACTGGAACACCGGCGGAAGGGTCCACGACGAGGCCTGGATGTCCAGGCCGAGACCCTCGGGCACCACGCGGATGATGTTCTCGGTCAGGCCACCGCCAGTGATGTGGGCCATGCCGTGAATGGCATCGCCGTGCGACTTCAGCAGCGACAGGATCGGCTTGACGTACAGGCGGGTGGGGGCCATCAGTGCATCGACCAGCTTGACCCCGCCTTCCAGTTCCAGCTCGGCCGGGCGGCCGGCGCGGTCATAGATGCGACGGATCAGCGAATAGCCGTTGGAGTGCGGGCCGGACGAGGCGATGCCGATCAGCACGTCGCCGGCGGCGACGTTGGCGCCGTCCTTCAGTTCGCTCTTTTCGACGGCCGCGACGGTGAAGCCGGCCAGGTCGTACTCGCCCGGCGCGTACATGTCAGGCATCTCGGCGGTTTCGCCGCCGATCAGGGCGCAGCCGGCCTCGGTGCAGCCATTGGCGATGCCGCCCACGACCGCGGCAGCGGTGTCGATGTCCAGCTTGCCGGTGGCGAAGTAGTCCAGGAAGAACAAGGGCTCGGCGCCCTGCACCAGCACGTCGTTCACGCACATGGCGACCAGGTCGATGCCGATCGTATCGTGGCGGTTCAGCTGGTGGGCCAGCTTCAGCTTGGTGCCGACGCCGTCGGTGCCCGACACCAGCACCGGCTCGCGGTACTTGTTGGACAGATCGAACAGGGCGCCGAAGCCACCCAGGCCGCCCATCACCTCCGGACGGAAGCTGCGCTTGACCAGGGGCTTGATCCGCTCGACCAGTTCGTTGCCGGCGTCGATGTCGACACCCGCGTCACGGTAGGTGAGGGGAGAAGGGGCGGAAGACGGGCTGTTGGTCACGGGCGTCGGCGCTGGCAGGGGGTGAATCGCCGATTTTAACAGGCCGCATTGGCGCAAAGGCCGTATTCGGGCAACAATTCCCCCCGGATACGTCGAGCCAATGGATGTCCTGATGCGCCGCAGCCTGTTTTTGACCCTGCTCCTTGCGCTGTGCCTGCCGGTGGCCACGATGGCCCAGAGCGGCATGCGAACCGAGGGGGATGTTGCCACTGCCAGTGGTGCGTACGAGGCCGAAGTGCCCGTCAACAGCCAAGCCGAGGCTGACCGCAACGGTGCACTTGCCCGCGCGTTGAGCGTGGTACTGGGCAAATTGTCCGGTGATCGCAGCGTCATGTCGCGCCCTGGCGTGGTCCAGGCGCTGCGCAATGCCAAGGACTATGTGGCCAGCTACGACTACAAGCAGGACCAGAGCGTGGGCGCCAGCGGTGCGCCGAGCTTCCGTACCCTGCTGGTCGCGCGCTTCCGCGAGGATGACGTGGACGGGCTGGTGTCGGCCTTGGGCCTGCCGCTGTGGCCGCAGCCGCGGCCGAAGCCGGTGCTGTGGCTGGCCGTTGACGACGGCAGTGGTCCGCGCCTGGTCAGCGTGCAGCAGGCCAATGCCGCCAGGCCGTTGCTGAGCCGGGCCATCGAGCGCGGCTACAAGCTCGGCCTGCCCAGCGGTGGGGCCGCCGAACAGGCCCTGGCCGGTGCCATCTGGCGCCAGGACAGCGCCGCTGTGGCCCGGGCCTCGTCGCGCTATTCGCCGCCAATGCAGCTGATCGGCAAGCTTTACCGCGCCAATGGCGGCTGGCAGGCGGACTGGGTGTTCGTCGACAACGGCCGTGAACTGAACAAGTGGACCAGCAAGGACGCCAACGCCATGCGCGCGATGGCCGCCGGTGCCGATGGCGCTGCCGACGCGCTGGTCAAGCGTTATGCCAAGGCCGGTGCAGCCACCGGCCAGGCGGGCACCTACCGCGTGGTGGTGACCGGCATCAACAGCGCTGACGAGTACCTGCGTCTGGCGGCCGGCCTGCGTGAAGTGGCGGTGGTGCGCAACGTCACCCCGCTGCGCGCGACCGCCGACCATCTGGAACTGAATCTGGAAATGACCACCGGCCTGGCCGGCTTCAACCGCATGCTTGGCGACAATGGCGTGCTGGTGCCGTCGGCGACACTGCCGGCCCTGCCAACGCCGATCGACGATACGACCGGTGCACCGGCACCGGCACCGGTCAGCAACGAGTACCGCCTGCGATGATCCTGTCCCCGGAAGCGGAAATCGCGCAGTTCCTGCGGCGGCTGAAGTTCATCCTGCTGGCCGGCCTGATCGGCTGGGTCGTGTGGCTGCTGGCGCCGATCCTGACGCCGTTCGTGCTGGCGCTGGCGCTGGCCTGGCTGGGCGATCCGCTGGTGGACCGCATCGAGGACACCGGCCGTTCGCGCATGACCGGCGTGGTGCTGGTGTTCGTGGCAATGGTGCTGGTGATCGTTGCCCTGCTGCTGGTGCTGGTGCCGATGATCGAGCGCCAGATCACCACCCTGATCGCCGCGGCCCCGCAGGCACAGGCCTGGCTGATGGAGAGGGGCATTCCCTGGTTCGAGCAGAAGACCGGGCTGGAAGTGATGCAGTGGATGGATCCGGACCGTCTGATCGAATGGGTGCGCAGCCATTGGCAGCAGGCCGGCGGATTCGCCACGACCTTCATGGGCTACGTATCGCGCTCGGGCTTCACGGTGGTTACCTGGGTGGTCAACCTGTTGCTGCTGCCGATCCTGGCGTTTTACTTCCTGCGTGACTGGGACAAGCTGGTCGAGCGCGTGGCATCGGTGATCCCGCGCAACCAGATCGGCACGATCACTACGCTGGCGCGTGAATCCAACGAGGTGCTCGGCGCCTTCATCCGCGGTCAGTTCCTGGTGATGCTGGCGCTGGGCGTGATCTACGCCGGTGGCCTTTCGCTGGTCGGGCTCAAGCTGGGCCTGCTGATCGGCCTGATCGCCGGCCTGATCAGCTTCATTCCCTACCTGGGCGCGACCACCGGCATCCTGATGGCGATCGTGGCCGCACTGGTACAGGCGCAGGGGTTCGACCTGAAGCTGCTGATCCTGGTGGGCGTGGTGTTCACCGTCGGCCAGCTGCTGGAGAGCTACGTGCTGACCCCGCGCATCGTCGGTGACAAGATCGGCCTGCACCCGGTGGCGGTGATCTTCGCGGTGATGGCAGGCGGCCAGCTGTTCGGCTTCCTGGGCATGCTGCTGGCGCTGCCGGTGGCGGCGGTGAGCAATGTGCTGTTGCGCTATGCGCACCAGCGTTACCGCCAGAGTGAGCTGTACGCTGGCGAGAAGCCCACGATCGTGCTTGACGGGGTGATCGACCAGCCCCATCTCATCGTGCCTGGCAATGACAAGGGTCCGGAACTGAAGTGATTGGTGTGCCGCAACTTCCGCTGGCCCTGCATTACCCGCGGGACCAGCGGCTGGAAAGCTTCATCGGCGCGCCGGACGGCGCGCTGGCGCAGCTGCATGCCATCGCGGTAGGGGCCAGCCACGACTGGGTGTACCTGGAAGGCGCGGCCGGCACCGGCAAGACCCACCAGGCACTGGCGATGTGTTCCAGCGCCGAGCAGGCCGGGCGCCTGCCGACCTATGTACCGCTGGCCAGCGTGGTCGGCCGGGTGCGGGTGGCGCTGGAAGGGCTCGAGCAGCGCGAGCTGGTGGCGCTGGATGGCCTGGATGCGGTGGCAGGCAATCGTGAGGACGAAATCGCGCTGTTCGATTTCCACAACCGCGCGCGCGCTGCCGACGTGACGGTGCTGTACACCGCACAGAAGTCGCCGGGCGAACTTGGCTTGGTGCTGCCGGACCTGCGTTCGCGCCTGGGCCAATGCGTGCGCGTGCTGCTGCAGCCGTTGGACGAGGAAGGCCGCGCGGCGGTGTTGCGCGAGCGCGCGCTGCGCCGTGGGTTGGCCATCGACGAGGCCGCCATCGAGTGGCTGCTGTCGCACACCGGGCGCGAGCTGGGTGGGCTGATCACGTTGCTGGACTGGCTGGATCGCGAATCGCTGGCGGCGAAGCGGCGGATCACCGTGCCGTTCCTGCGCCAGGTGCTGGAAGAAGGCCGTCCTCGTTACTGAGGGGTGTTGGGTGTTGGGTGTTAGGCAGGGCTGCGCCCTGCACCCGCCGAAGCCAGGGCAACGTCAACGTCAACGTCAACAGCAAAAGCTCGCTATCCGTGGCATGGCGGGGTGGCTCAGGTTGCGGGGGACGGCGCAAGTACGTCCCTGTAGCCTCGGTCGCGCCATCCATGGCGCTCACGCCCCCGCAACCTGAGCCACCCCGCCTTCGACAGGTTCCCGCGACCTGTCGGGTCGGCGTTCTGCGCTGCTGTTGGTGGGTGTCGACCTTGGTCGATACGTGTCTTGCTTGTGGTGGGTGACGACCGTTGGTCGTCACCAGAGCAAGCGCAGCGAGGCGACCCGCTTCTGCTTTTCCTTCTTTTCCGT
>NZ_JBQOIF010000042.1:0-9802 GCF_052665395.1 Stenotrophomonas sp. 3(2025)
AGCGCCGGGCCATGCCCGGCGAGAGCGGTGAAGCGTGCCGACCAACGGTCGGCACCCACCAGGTTCAAGGTGGCACCACCGGGTTCAAGGTGGCACCCACCATCCCCCACCGTTACCTCGGCAACAACGGCAACAGCAGCGCGTGCGCGTCCACCAGCGAGCCGACGATGCGGTGGCCGAGCGCGCGCAGTTCTTCATCGGGATGCACCAGGTCCGGTACCTGGATCACCGTCATGCCGGCCGCCAGCGCGGCTCGTGTGCCGGCCGGGGAATCCTCCAGCGCCAGGCAACGTTCCGGCGCCTGTCCCAGTCGCTGCGCGGCCAGCAGGTAGATGTCCGGCGCCGGCTTCGGCCGCGCCACATCGCCACTGGTGATCACCGCATCGAAGTACGGCAGCAGCCCAGCCGCGGCCAGCTTGCGGTTGGCCCGCGGCTGCCGCGTGGTGGTCGCCACCGCGCGCGGCACCGCGTGCGACTTCAACAACTCCAGCAGTTCCAGGATGCCCGGCCGCAGCGGCAACCCGGTCTGCGTGCGCTCCTCGTACAGATCATGGCAACGCGCGGCCATGGCCTCGATCATGCTGTCTTCGATGCCCTGCTGGCGCAACAGCGCCTGGCTGTCGCGGTCGCCAAGGCCGACCATGCGCACGAAGAAGCTGGCATCCAGGGGCAGGCCGAATTCCTCCGCCGCTTCGCTCCAGCATGCAAGCGACACACGCTCGCTGTCGATCATCAGGCCGTCCATGTCGAAGATGACGGCGTCGGGCAGGAACGGCAGCGCAGCGATGGAGGTCATGGAGCGAACAACGTATCCAGGTCGGTGGAGGTCAGCAGCCGCCATTGCCCTTCGGCCAGTCCCTGCAGGTCCAGGCCACCAACACGGCTGCGGTGCAGTGCCTGCACGTGGTTGCCTGTGGCAGCGAACATGCGGCGTACCTGATGGTAGCGGCCTTCGTGCAGTACCAGGCGCGCCCTGCGCGGGCCGAGCACCTGCAGTTCAGCCGGCAGCAGGGGCGTCTTCTCCGCTTCCAGCATCAGCGTGCCGCTGGCAAACAGCGCCACCTCGTCACCACGCAGGTCTTCGGCCAGCTCCACTTCGTAAACCTTGGGCAGCTTCGACTTCGGCGAAATGATCCGATGCAGCAGGTTGCCGTCGTCGGTCAGCAGCAACAGGCCGCTGGTCTCGCGGTCCAGGCGGCCGACGGTGGACAGCACCGGGTCGCGGTCGCGGAAGCGCGGCGGCAGCAGGTCGTAGATCAAGCGGCCCTTGTCCTTGGTCGAGCAGGTGTAGCCGGCCGGCTTGTACATCGCCAGCGCCAGGCCCACCGGCGGGTCCAGTGGCTCGCCGTCCACCCGCACCGCTTCATGCGGCACCTGGTCGTCGGCGTACAGCACCTCGCCGTCGGCGTCGGTGACGCGGCCTTCGCGGAACATCCACTGCACCTGCTTGCGGCTGCCGTAGCCGAGGTTGGCGATGTGCTTGACCAGCTTCACCGGGCCTTCCCCTTGCCCTTCACCGCTTCGACCAGCTTGAAGCCATCGCGCTCGGCAACCACGCGCACCGCGCCGAAGCTCTCGTTGAGCGTGTACTCGTAGGGCAGGTGGCGGTTGGCCACCACGTACAGGCGCCCACCCGAGCGCAGCGCCTGCGCGGCCACGGCGATGAAGCGCTGGCCGATGTCCGGGCGATCCGCACGCGAGGGCGTGTGGAACGGCGGGTTGCTGATGATGACGTCGTAGTCCGGCTCGATACCGGCGGTGACGTCGCGCCACAGGAAGCGCAGCGGCACGGGGCGCGGTGGCGGCGCCAGATTGAGTTCGGCCAGGTCCAGCGCGCGCTTCTCGGCCTCGTACAGGTCCAGCGCGGTGATCTTCGGGCAGCGCTCCAGCAGCTCGCGCGACAGGTAACCGTAACCGGCACCGAGGTCTGCCGCACGCCCGGCCAGGTCGGCCGGCAGGTGTTCGGCCAGCAGCGCCGATGCCGGGTCGATGCGGTCCCAGGCGAACACGCCCGGACGGCTGAGGAAACGGCCGCCGACGATCGGCCGCACCGCGTCCAGCGTGGCCCAGCGCTTGGCCAGGTCCGCATCGTGCTGGCCCTGCAGCGGTGCGGTCCAGAACACGCGGCAGTGGTTCTTGGTCAGGCTGCCGCCGAGTCCGGTCAACTGCTTCAGGTCGCCTTCGCCGGAACGTGCGCCTTCGTTGTTGTGCTGGCAGGCCACGATGCGGCCACCCTCGGCAACCAGCGCCCGGGCACGGGCGAACAGCGCGCGGGCTTCCTCGCGCTGGCGCGGCGGCAGCACCAGCACCAGCGGGTAACGGCCGCGGCCGGCAACATCATCCAGCTGGCCGCTGACGGTCCAGCCAGCGGCCTGCTGCAGCGGCTGCGCGAACGGGGCGAAGCTCTGCTCGCAATCCACCTGGCGGCCGCCGGCCTGCTCGCGCAGGGGCCAGCCGTCACGGGCGCGCAGGAAGGCCACCGGACCCTCCGGCCAGCGCAGGGCACCGCTGGAGAACGGCAGGAACAGGGTCTGCAGGGGGGCGTCGTCGCTGGATGCCATCGGCGCGGGTACTGGAAGCGTGAGGGCCGTCCATTGTACCGGCTTGTCCGGCCCGGCCCCGAACGCCGCTTTGCGAAACTTCAACGTTGCCTTGATGCCGCAGCAACATGCCAGCGCTCAGGGTAGAAGCTCCCCCGCAACCCATGGAGATCCTGCATGCGAGCCTTGTTCGTCGGAGGTGTCGTCGACAACAGTGAAATGGACCTGGAAGGCAGCCATCCCCCCGTGCATTACCCGGAGGATACCGGCGGCGGCCATTCCCGCTATCGCCTGCACCAGGTCGGCCACGGTGCCGATGGCAGCGTGGCCTACGCGGTCTACGGCGCGCCGGATCTGGCAGACGATGAAGTGGCACGGGTGGCCGAGGAGCGCGCCTATGAACGCAGGTTCGAAGCGACGGCAACCCTGTTCGAGCATTGACCAGCGCAGCCACGCATGGACTATCGCAGCCACGCATGGCGTGGCTCTACTGATCGAATGATCATCGCATCCACGCGTGGCGTGGCTCTACTGTTCGACTGACCACCGCAGCCACGCATGGCGTGGCTCTACTGTTCGAATGACCACCGCAGCCACGCATGGCGTGGCTCTCCAGTAGATCCCCGCCATGCGTGGATGCCGCAGAGGCCGTCAGCGCGTCGGCGGCAGCTCGCGGATGCTGGCGATTTCATCCAGCCACACGTGATGCTGCTGCACCGGCGCATCGAGATCGTCCAGCCGCAGCTGCCCATTGCTGCCTTCGTCGCCGGCGTCGTTGCGGTACTGCTGCAGCGTCGGCTGCACTGCAACCGTGCCCAGCAGGCGTCGGCCATCGTGCAGGGTCAGCTGCACCTGGGTCTCCCCGCGCAGCTGCGGCAACAGGGCTTCCAGGTGCGCGATCTGCGCGGGATCGGTATGGATTCGTGGAGCAATACGGGACATCGGCGACCTCCTGAACTGCAGGGTCGCCGATCGTCCGTGAATGCTCAGTGCAGCAGGCTGTCCCCGCGCGTGGCCTGCACGCGCCGCACCACACCCACCAGCTGCGCCACCGAATACGGCTTGGCCACATGCTCCTGGAAGCCCGAGGCCAGCGCGCGGCGGCGGTCGTCGGCGCGCGCCAGCGCCGTCACCGCTACCGCCGGCAGCGCTGCCGCGTCCACGCCCAGGTCCTGCCGCAACGTGCTTACCAGGCCATAGCCATCCATGCCCGGCATGCCGATGTCGGTCAGCAGCACCTGGTACTGCAGGTGGCCATTGTCGGCCAGCAGCGCCAGCGCCTCGCCCGCCGAACTGGCGGCGGACACGCTGGCGCCCTGCTCTTCCAGCATGCGCCGCAGGTACTCCAGCACTTCAGGCTGGTCTTCCACCGCCAGCACATGCAGGCCACGCAGCGGGTACGGTTCGACCACCATCGGTTCCAGGATCGGACCGCTGACGACCTCGCGCAGCGGACGCCGTTCGGCATCGGGCAGATGCTGCGGCAGGCGCACGGTGAAGGTGGAGCCGTGACCATGGCCATCACTGGCCGCGCTGACCGAACCGCCGTGCAGTTCGACCAGCTGCTGCACGATGGCCAGGCCCAGGCCCAGACCGCCATGGCGGCGGGTGGTGGTGCCGTCGGCCTGGCGGAAGCGGCTGAACAGATGGTTCAGGAACTCCGGCGCGATGCCGTCGCCGGTATCGCGCACGGTGATCGTCCAATAGTTGCCATCGGCCTGCAGCTGCACGTCGATGCGGCCTTCGGCCGGGGTGAACTTGATCGCGTTGGACAACAGGTTCCAGAACACCTGCTGCAGCCGGGTGGCATCGCCCAGCACCTGGCAGGGCTGTGCCGGCAACTGCAGGGTGACGTCCAGCGCCTTGCCCTCGGCCACCAGCTCCTGTGCGCCCATCGCTTCGTTCAACTGGTCGCGCAGGTCCAACACTTCCACTTCCAGCTGCACCTTGCCCAGCAGCATGCTGCTGAGGTCGAGCATGTCCGAGATCAACCGCTTCTGCGCGGTCGCGCTGTTGGCGATCACGCCCAGGCCCTTGTACAGCGGGCTGGTGGAATCCACGCGCTGCAGCAGCAGTTCGCTCCAGCCCAGGATCGTGGTCAGCGGCGTGCGCAGCTCGTGCGACAGCGTGGCCAGGAACTCATCCTTCAGCCGCGCCATGTTTTCGGCCGCACTACGCGCGGCACGCTCGGACTGCAGCAGTTCCTCGCGCGCCAGTTCGATCTCGCGACGCTCGGTGACATCCGGGCTGCTGCCGGCCAGGCCGATGAAACGGCCCATCCGCGAAAAGCGCGGACGTGCGTTCATTTCCAGCCAGCGCCACTGCCCATCGGCACGCCGTGCACGCACCAGCGCATGCATCGAACGCTGCGCCTTCAGCGCTTCCTGCAGTTCGTATTCGAATACCGACGCATCGTCGGGATGCACCAGGCCGCGCCAGACATCTTCCGGCACCCGGTTCTCGTCGCCGCCGAAGAACTCGCTGAAGGCACTGTTGACGAAGCGGGCGTGGCCGCGCTCGTCCAGCACCCACACCGGCATCGGCAGGCCATCGGCCAACGCACTGAAACGGGCCTCGCTCTCGCCCAGCTCCACTTCCATCTGCTTGCGCGCGGTCACGTCGAAGAACAGGATGCCGACCTTGTCCTCGCCCGGCTGGCCAACCCGCACGGCATCCACCGCGAACGTGCGCCCGAGGGCACGGGCATCCATCTCGAACTGCGCCGGCCGCCCGGTCCGGGCCACTTCGCCATAGATCCGGAACCAGTCACGTTCGTGGTGCGGCTCCAGCGCGCTCATGCGCTTGCCGCAGGCATCCTTCAGCCCGGTGTGGCGCTCGAACGCCTCGTTGACCTCGAGGAAGCGGTAATCGATCGCCTGGTCACCGTCGAACAGCACCTGGATCACACAGAAACCTGCGTGGATGCGCTCAAGCACGCCATGGTGCAGGTCGGTTTCGGGCGTCGGCACCATCAAGGGTGAGCGCTCCACGAGGGGCGGCAGTGTGGACAAGGGCGTGGGAGGAAAAGACCGGATGGAGGTACAGCATCTTCCAGAGTGCGTATTCACAGCGTCAAGCGCCGTCAGTCACGGTTGACGACCATGAATTGGCGGCAACTGTTGACGCATTTGACGCTACTGACCATTGCTGCGGCCCTCCAGCGGGATCACACTCGATCCGAGATCATCATCCTCCCCGCTTCGGGGACGCAGGAGACTGCCATGAAAGGTTCGCTTTCAACCGCCCTGCTGCTGGCCGGCATGCTTGCCGTGGGCAGCGTGGCCGCCGCGCCGCGGACGGTGACCGCGCCCGATGCGCCGCGCGCGCTGCAGGCCGATGGCCCGGTCAGCGTGCAATGGAACGATCCAGCCAACTTCACCGAGATCCGGCAGAGCACCAACCGCTTCGAGGCTGAACGCGGGGACTGGGTGCAGCAGCTGGCACGCTACGTACAGACCAGCGCCGCCAAGCCGCTGCAGGCCGGGCAGACGCTGGAGGTGACCCTGGTGGACGTCAAGCGCGCAGGCGACTACGAGCCCTGGCATGGCCCGCGTGGCCGCGACATCCGGATCATGCGCGACATCTACCCGCCGCGGATCACCCTGCAGTACACGCTGAAGGACGCCAGCGGGCGCATCATCGATGAAGGCGACGCCCGCCTGAGCGACAGCGGCTACCTGCACAACATCGGCCTGAAGAGCGATACCGATCCGCTGCGCTATGAGAAGCGCCTGATCGATGATTGGGTGAAGCGCCAGCTGACCTCGCGCGTTACCGCTGCCCGGTAGGTGTCGACCTTGGTCGACACACATTCGCAGCGCCGACCAGGGTCGGCAGCTACCAGAACCGGTCAGTCCTGGTAGATGCGTGCCACGCGCTTGACGCCGCACGGCAGCTGGTAGGCACTGACACCGCAGCGCGGCGCCAGCTCGGACAGGGTCGGCGCCGTACCCCACAGTTCCACCACGCTGCCAACACCGGCCTGCGCATGCGCGGTCAGGTCCACGGTCAGCATGTCCATCGACACGCGCCCGATCAGCCCACCGGGTTGGCCATCGATCAGCACCGGCGTGCCATTGGGGGCGAACTGCGGATAGCCATCGGCATATCCCAGTGCGACCACGCCCACGCGTGTGCGCGCCTTGGCCACGAAGCGCGCACCGTAGCCGACCGGCTCGCCGGCTTCGATCCAGCGCTCGGCGAACACCTTGGACTGCATCGTCATCACCGGGCGCAGTCGCGCGGTGAGTTCACTGTTGTCCGGCAGCGGATTGGCCCCGTACAGCATCAGGCCCGGGCGCACCCAGTCACTGCGCACGTCCGGCCAACCCAGCAGCGCCGGCGAATTGCAGATGCTGGTCTCGCCTTCAAGACCATCGATGGCCTCGACGAAGGTCGCGGCCTGCTCACGGGTACGCTCGCTGTCCAGTTCATCCGCGCGCGCCAGGTGGGTCATCATCACGATGCGCGCCACCTGCGGCAGTGCAGACAAACGTGCGTGCGCGGCGCGGAAACCAGGAACGTCCAGGCCCAGCCGGTGCATGCCGCTGTCCAGCTTCAGCCACACCGTCAGCGGGCGCGGGCTGTCGAACGCGACCAGCGCTTCCAGCTGCCACGGCGAACCGACCGAGAACCACAGGTCATGCTCGGCCACCAGCGCCATTTCGCTGGGCTCGAAGATGCCTTCCAGCAGCAGGATCGGCGCACGGATGCCGGCCTGGCGCAGTTCCAGCGCTTCTTCGATGGTGGCCACGCCAAAGCCGTCGGCCTCGACTTCCAGTGCCTGCGCACAGCGCACCGCACCGTGGCCATAGGCATCGGCCTTGAGGATCGCCAGCGCCTTGCCACCGCCCAGTTCACGGGCCAGGCGATAGTTGCTGCGCAGTGCGCCCAGGTCGATCAGCGCGCGGGCAGGACGCATGTGCGGTTCTCATGTTGCGGGGCGTGGCGGTACTGGCCGTAGCGGAAGATATCCAGGCCTTCGGTGCTGATCTGCGGCTGGCGCGCGCTCATCAGGTCGGCCAGGTAGCGGCCCGAGCCGCAGGCCATGGTCCAACCCAGCGTGCCGTGGCCGGTGTTGAGGAACAGGTTGCGGAACGGCGTGGCGCCGATCACCGGCGTGCCGTCCGGCGTGGCCGGGCGCAGGCCGGTCCAGAACTCGGCCTTGGCCAGGTCACCGCCCTTCGGGTACAGGTCGCGCACCACCAGTTCCAGCGTCTCGCGGCGGCGCGGCGACAGCGACAGATCGAAACCGGCCACCTCGGCCATGCCGCCGACGCGGATGCGGTTGTCGAAGCGGGTCACCGCCACCTTGTAGCTCTCATCGAGGATGGTCGAGGTGGGTGCCATCGCCGGATCGGTGATCGGCAGGGTCAGCGAGTAGCCCTTCAGCGGATACACCGGCAGGCGCATGCCCAGCGGCGCGACCAGTCCCGGCGAATAGCTGCCCAGTGCGACCACGAAGCGGTCCGCGGTTTCCAGCGTGCCGCCGATGCGCACGCCGGTGATGCGGTCGCCGTCGGATTCCACGCCGGTGATGTCCTGGTCGTAACGGAACTCGACCCCCGCTTCGGCCGCCATCTGCGCCAGGCGGCGGGTGAACAGCTGGCAATCGCCGGTCTGGTCGCGCGGCAGGCGCAGCGCACCCACCAGGCCATCGACGTGGGCCAGCGCAGGCTCGGCCTTGATGATGCCGGCACGATCGAGCACTTCGTACGGCACGCCGTACTGGGCCAGGATCTCGATGTCCTGCGCCGATGCATCCAGCTGCTGCTGGGTGCGGAACAGCTGGGTGGTGCCCAGGTCGCGCCCTTCGAAATCGATGCCGATCTGCGCACGCAGCTCGTTCAGGCAGTCGCGGCTGTACTCGGACATGCGCACCATGCGCGCCTTGTTGATCGCGTAGCGCTCGTGGGTGCAGTTGCGCAGCATCTGCCACAGCCAGCGGTACTGGGCCAGGTCCATGCCCGGTTTGATCGCCAGCGGTGCGTGCTTTTCGAACAGCCAGCCGATGGCCTTCTTCGGCACGCCCGGGGCAGCCCACGGCGAGGTGTAGCCGAAGGACAGCTGGCCGGCATTGGCGAAGCTGGTTTCCAGCGCGGGACCGGGCTGGCGGTCGACGACGGTGACTTCAAACCCGGCCTGTCGCAGGTACCAGGCACTGGTGGTGCCGATCACGCCGCTGCCGAGGACTAGGACTCGCATGGGAATTCTCCAACCCGATCATTCCCTGCATTTGCGTGCGCAGGGGCCATAATCGGGGAAGTATATTCTTCCGTATCCAGATGATTTGCCTGATTTCAGCAAGGGAGTCAGGATATTTCCCTGTGATTCATTCCCCGAGCTTGACGCCCATGGCCACCCGTCCCCGCGAGCTGGACAAGATCGACCGCAAGATCCTGCGCATCCTGCAGGCCGAAGGCCGCATTTCCTTCACCGAGCTGGGCGAACGGGTCGGCCTGTCGACCACCCCATGCACCGAGCGCGTGCGCCGGCTGGAGCGCGAAGCGGTGATCACCGGCTACCACGCGCACCTGGACCCCACTGCGCTGAAAGCGAGCCTGCTGGTGTTCGTGGAGATCAGCCTGGCCTACAAATCCGGCGACATCTTCGAGGAATTCCGGCGTTCGGCGCTGAAGCTGCCCAACGTGCTGGAATGCCATCTGGTGTCGGGCGATTTCGATTACCTGCTGAAGGCACGGATCAGCGAGATGGCGTCCTATCGCAAGCTGCTCGGCAGCACTCTGCTGACCCTGCCGCATGTGCGTGAGTCGAAGAGCTACATCGTGATGGAAGAGGTCAAGGAGACCTGGGCGCTGCCGATTCCGGATTGAAACGACCGGCGGCAGCGGGACCAGACCCCGCGACGCGGGCTCTGGCCCCTGGTTGCATCAGCGCTGCTGCGGGTTCTTCATGGAACCCTGTTGCGGATGCTTCTTCTGCTGCTCGTTCGGCTGCTGTTGCTGTTGCTGCTGCTGGCGCTGCGGTTCCTGCGGTGTTTTGCCCTGCTGTTCCTTGCCGGGATGACGGTTCTGCTGGTTGGCCATGATCGTATTCCAAGGGGACGAGGGAAGCGCGACGACAGGGATGCCGGCGCAGGTCCACCGTGGTCCTGGCACGGTTAATCGCAGGCGAAAAACGGGTGATGCGGGGTGTGCAGGGCGGGGGCTGTTTTCCGGCGTTCATGTGGGTGGCGGGTTTGCTGCCAACGGCTGAGCCCCTCGTGGCTGGGGCCGGGTGCGGTGCTGCGAGTGGGCCGGGCG
>NZ_JBQOIF010000043.1:0-7457 GCF_052665395.1 Stenotrophomonas sp. 3(2025)
AATCTGGAGCGGGAAACGAGACTCGAACTCGCGACCTCAACCTTGGCAAGGTTGCGCTCTACCAACTGAGCTATTCCCGCATAAGCCGTCATGGTACCGGAAGCCCGGGACACACACCAGCCATTTCACAACAGTTTTCACTTTTCTGACTGCGCGAAGAGCCTTGTGGCTCAACGTGCCCCGCCTTGCCGTGGCGGGAGAAAAACAAGGCCCCAACCGGGGCCCTGTGCAATCTGGAGCGGGAAACGAGACTCGAACTCGCGACCTCAACCTTGGCAAGGTTGCGCTCTACCAACTGAGCTATTCCCGCAGATTCTCCGACCTGCGTCGAAGGAGCGCTATTGTGTCCAAATTCCTTCACGCCGTCAACAGTCCGCAGCACCGATGAACCCGCCCGCGAGACCTCGTTTCGCCCGCCTGTGCTGGAGCCTTGTCGCCCTGGCCTGGCTTGCGGTGATTGCTGCACTGATCAATGCAGGCTTCACCCCGGACTACTGGATGCTGCGCCACTTCGAAGGCGCCACCCTGCCCTACCCCACCGGCGCGGTCATCCAGTTCGCTGTACTGGCCGGAGCGGAACTGGTGGTCACCGTGCTGATCGTGCGTCCCAGGAAACCAGGGCGACTGTGGCTGCGGCTGCTGATCGCCCTGGTGCTGCTGCTGGCCTGGTCGTTCCCCTGGCTGGCCGCTGCCCTGCACCAGGCGCCGGTGCAGGGCATGCATCTGCTGTGCCTGCTGCTGCTCGACCTGGCTGTGCTGCTGGCGCTGTGCGTGGTGTCGCTGGCCAGTGCGTGGCGGGCGCTGACCGGGAAACAGACCCGACGCGCACGCCCTTAGCGAAGCACGCCCCTACCTGTGGAACTCCACCCGCACATGCTGGCCGACGCGCGCCTTGGCGGCGCTCTCGAATTCCAGCACGCACTCCACCACCTTGGCCACGCCGCGCCCTGCGTCTTCGGGCAATCGTGCCTGCGCGAACACCGGGCTGATGCGGACCACACGTGCCACCGGCAGTGGCTTGCCCTCTGCGCCATCGCTATCGATCACCACCGTCGCACGCATGCCAACCTGCACGGCATCGGCGTAGGCCGCACTCAGCTCGGCACGCACCTGCAACGGTCGCGCCGGCAACAGTGACATCGCCGGCTTGCCGGCCTGCACGAACGCACCCACGCCCGGCACCTGGCCGACCACGATGCCGGCGTCCGGTGCGGTCAGCGACATCTGTCGCAGCTTGAGCCTGGCGTGCTCCAGCTTGTGCTGGGCCATGTCGACCTGCCCTCCGGCCACATCCACATCGGCGCGGACGCCGGCCAGCTGCTGCCTGGCTGCGTCGGCCTGCTGGCTGGACGACACGCCTTCGCTGGCGCCGGTGGCCAGGCGGGTGGCGTTGCGCTCCAGTTCGCGCAGTTGCGCCTGGCTGCCCTTCAGCCGATCGATGGCCAGCGCGAGATCGGCATTGGCCATGCCCACCTCCTGTTCAAGCAGTGCGCCATCCAGGGTGAGCAGGACATCGCCCTTGCGCACCACCGCTCCTTCCTTCACCGGCGCGGTACTGACCGAACCCTCCATCGCTGGTACCAGTGCAATCAGCCCGCCTTCCACATCGATGATGCCGCGCGCGACGGCGGCGTTGTCCGCGCTGGCGGACGTGGCAGCGGTCGGCTGCGCGGGTACGGGTGCATCCTTGCTGCAGGCACCCAGCAGCAATGCCGCGCCCAAGGAGAAGCTGAGGGAGAACAACGGCGGCATTCTGGTCATGGGCTGGGCTCTACGGTTTCGTTCTGGCGGCGGTCATCGCGGACCGTGCCGTCTTCCATGGCGATCACCCGATCCGCATGGCGGATCAGGCGTGGATCGTGGCTTACACACAACACCGTGGCCTGATGCGCGCGTGCATAGCGGTGCAGGATGTCGATCACGCGCTGGCCGTTCTCGGCGTCCAGTGCGCTGGTGGGTTCGTCGGCGAAGATCAGCGTGGGTGACTTGGCAAACGCACGGGCAACGGCTACGCGCTGCTTTTCGCCGCCGGACAGCTGCGCCGGGCGCATGTGGCTGCGGTGCGAGAGGCCGACTTCGTCCAGCGCCTGCCGCGCCAACGGCTCACTGTCGCGGTTGCGCATGCCGCGATAGCCCAACGGCAGCTGCACCTGCTCCAGCGCCGTCAGCGCCGGGAACAGGTTGAAGCCCTGGAACACGAAACCGACGTGGTGCAGACGGAAGCGCTCCACCTCGCTGCGGGTCATGTGGCTGACGTCCTGGCCAAGCGCATGCACGCGACCGCCATCAGGCGTTGAGAGCCCGGACATCAGCGACAGCAGCGTGCTCTTGCCGCACCCGGAGGGGCCCGATACCAGGGTCAATTCGCCGGGATAGATGTCCAGCGACAGGCCACGCAGCACGGGCACATGCACATCGCCGGACACGAAGCCCTTTTCGAGTGCGTCGGCACGCAGGGTCGGGATCGCGATGGGAGCATTCGTCATCGGTGGCCCCTCAACGCAGCAGCAGCGATGGATCGGAACGGACGACGCTGCGCACCGCCATGATGCTCGACAGCATGGCCATCACCGCGACCAGCGCCACGCAGCCAAGGACCACCATCGGCGTGAGCTGTACCGGTACGCGCTGGGACTGCGCGGCCATCAGCACCACCGCGCTGAAGGCTGCGGCGAGCAGCATGCCGACACCACCGATCAGCACGGCCTGTTCGAACACCACACGGGCCAGCGCATAGCGGCCTGCGCCGAGCGCATTGAGGGTGGCGTACTCGCGAACCGATCCGGCCACCACCGCGGCAAACGACTGGTTGGTGATCACCGCGCCGACGAAGCAGACAATGACCGCCATGAACAGCACTGCGATGCCGGCGCCGGTATCGAACAGCCAGTACTGCTGCGAACGACTGGCGAACTCCGGCGCTGTCCAGAACTCGACGGGCGTGGCGCGGCCCGTCGATGCACCGAGTCGATCGCGCACGCGCGCGGCCAGCTCCGGTGAGCGCGTGCCCGCCACGAAATAGGTGCTGCCTTCATGCGGATCGGTTCCGGCGATGGCACGCGCGGTATCCAAAGACGCCAGCACGTTGACGCCGCCAAGGCCACGCAGGCCGGGTTGCGCGGCAACCACACGCACGGCCTTGCCATTGATCCACGCGCGGTTGCGGTGCAGATCGACGCCCAGCGTATCCAGGTCCGCGCTGTCGACGATCACCGCACCCGGTTCGCGCAACCGGGCACGCAGGTCGGGCGACAGGATGCGCGAGAACATCATCGCGTCGCCTCCCGTGGAGATGCCGGACAGATACACCGACACGTTGCCGGCACCCTGTGCGCTGGAGCGCCACTCGCCATCGACCCACTCGTAGGGTTCGACGCGGGTGACATCCGGGTCCATCCGCAGGCGATTCTCTACATCCGCACTGATCGCATGACCGTAGTTCACGCTCTGCGTGCCGGCAAAGCCCGCCCAGACATCGGCGCTGGATGCCTTCACGTAGATCGCGGCGGTGCCGAAGATGCCCAGCACCAGCGCCGCCTGCACGATAAGCAACACGCCGGCGAAACACATGGCCAGCACCACCGGCAGGAAACGGCGCCACTCGTAAACCAGGGTCTTGCGGGCAAGCGCGATCATTGCGCGTCGCCTTCAGGCTCGGCTGGCAAGGGAGCACCGCCCACTGCGCGATAGAGCGATGCGAAGGCAAGTACGCGAGCACCCTGCGCGCCGATCAGGTCGGCCTGCGCGGACAGCGCGGCACGCTGGGTTTCCAGCCCGTCGAACTCACTGGAAAGACCAAGCTGCACCTGCCGGGCCTGCCGCGCGGCCTGCTGCCGGGCTGCTTCGTCGGCCACCTGCAGCGACTGGATGCTGCTGTCCTGGCGGGCCAGGCTGCCCAGTGCACCCTCCACTTCCGCCACGCCCTGCAGCACTGCCTTGCGATACCCCAGCAAGGCTGCATCCAGCTGCTTGTCGTCGGATTGATAGCGCGCACGACGTTGGCCCCAATCCCACAGAGGGATATCGATGTAGGGACCGATCGATGGGCTGGAATCGGAATTGGAGCGAGCGTTCTGGGTCAGGTTGTAGGCGTACAGGATGGAACCGCCCAGGCTCAGCTTCGGGAACATCGACGCGCGTGCACTGCCCTTTTCGGCGGCAGCCTGCAGCACATCGGCCTCGGTCAGCAGGATCTGCGGGCGATGGCGCAGCAGATCGGCCGGCACCTGCTGCAGGCTGAAGGCGCTCAGCTGCGGCGGCGTGCGATAGGCATTCCAGGCCGGATCCGGACCATCGCGACCCAGCAGCAGCGCCAACGCGCGGGCGGCGTTGCCCGCGTTTTCATTCGCCTGTGCAATGGCCGCGCGCGTGGCCGCCCGCCGCGCGCGCAGGCGATCCAGTTCACCGGGCTCGTCCAGATGCAGGCGCTGCCGCACCAGGCCCAGTTGCTCGCCACGTGCGTCAACGGCCTGCTGCCTGCCCAGCAGATCCACCTGCGCCTGCGCGACGGAAAGATCCAGGTAGCTGCGCACCACATCCGCGATGACCGCCACCTGTGCCGCATCGCGCAGTGCTTCGGCATTTCCGTTGGCCGCCTGCGCGCTTAGACGGGCACTCTCCGCTGCGCCAAACAGGCCAAGATCCCAGATCGCTTCAACGCCGGCGTGGAAGTACGTGTCGACCGCGGCGGCGTCCTGCACCTGCTTGGCACTGGCGGAGATTTCCGGACGGAAGCGCGCATCGGAAGTGCCCGACAGCAGGCGTACCGCCTGCAACCGCAGGGTGGCCTGGCGCAGGTCCAGATTGCCGGCGATGGCCTCGTCCACCAGCGCGTTCAAGCGCGCATCGGCCAGCACCTTCCACCACTGCCGCGCGTCGACCGCTACGCCCTGTCCTGCCGCGGTCTGACTCCACACTGCTGGTACGCGATCAGGCAGATCGGGAACCGGCACCGACATGCAGCCCACCAGCATCATGCTGGTCAGCAGCGCCCCGGTACCCAGGACGATGCGTGGGACGACGGCATACCGGCGCGCGAACGCTGCCGGGAAAGTGATGCGACTGGCCACCCGCCCGCCTTCGTGGAGAGAGAAGCCGAGGAGGCTACGCCGCGATTGTGGAGTGGACATGGAGAATCGGTCGGAGGTGCGTTACAGCGCGTGTGCGGTGCATGCATTGCGAACCCTCGGCCTTTCCACAGCCTTTCATCGGCGCCGCCAAGCTGAACGCTGGACTGCCCGCGGGCGCTGCGGCACATTGTCCTGAACGCTTCCACCGGCAGGCAATACGCTTGAAATCCGCCCTTCGCCGCACGCTCGGCATCTTCGCGACCGTACTCATCGTGGGCACGACGGCGATCTGCCTGACCACTCCGTTGGCGTCGAACGCGGCCATGCTGCTGATGGACCGCAGCAACTTCATTCCCGCGCAGTCGTCGATCTTTTCCTTCGAGCCCTACGTGATCAACGAGGGCTCGTCGAACTACTGGGTGTACGGCCAGGACCGGAACTGCTACTACCACTTCACCTATCAGGCCGACGCCCCGTATCTGTACATCACGCGGAAGAACGCCTGCGCCGGCTTCGATCGTGCGGACGTGCGAACCTGGTGCGGTGCGGGCCGAGGCAGCCCGCGCTAGCGCGATCGCAATCCCTTTCCGGTGCGCAAACGAAAAACGCCCCCTTGCGGGAGCGTTTTTCTGAATCTGGAGCGGGAAACGAGACTCGAACTCGCGACCTCAACCTTGGCAAGGTTGCGCTCTACCAACTGAGCTATTCCCGCAGATTCCGTTCGACCTGCGTCGAAGGAGCGCTATTGTGTCGGGATTGCTGCACGGCGTCAACAGGATTCTGCTGCCCCCTCATGAAGCAGCGTTCAGCTTCAGGATCACATCCGCACGCCCCGCCGATGGAAGTAGATCTGCTCGGCCAGCCGGCGCATCGGGCCGGTACGCAGCAGCGCATTGACCGGCCAGTCCCGCTGCAGGTGGTCCATTGCCCAGCGCAGCATGCGCTTGCGGTGAAAGGTGGGGGCGGCCTGACGCGCCACCTGCTCTGCGGCCGGCCCCTTGCCGCGCCGGTGCAACCCGATCGCATCACCGACCGCCCAGCCATGCCGCCATGACGAGTGGATGCCGCCGGCCGACAGCGGCGAGACGACACCTGCCGCATCACCGGTCAGGATCACGCCCGGCGCAGTGATCGGGCCATCCGGCAACCCGCAGGGCACCAGGCCCGCGCGGGTGCCGGCAACCTGGGCCGAGTGCGGAAGTCCCACAACGTCGCGCACGTGTTCAAGGAATCCCTCGATATCCGGCGCGCGTGCATGTGCGGGATCATGCCGCAGCGCCAATCCCACCTGCACGCCGGTGGGATTCTGCGCGGCCCAGCCGATGTAGCCGGGTGCGAACCGGCGGCTAACAAAGCAGTGCAACGCATCGCCTTGCGGCAGCTGCACGCCGGCAAACTCGCGCTCGACGCCATACAGATTGTCGCGCACCTGGCCCAGGCCGGTACGCTGGGCAACACGTGATCGTGCGCCATCAGCGCCGACCAGACAGGCCGTGCGCCCCACCCCTTCAACCTGCCACGCGTCGCCGTCGCGGCAGGCGTCGGTGAACGACTGCTGCAGCCGCAGGTCCACGCCACTGGCACGCAGTTCGCTGGCCAGCCAGCGCATCAGGTTTGGCGTATCGGTGGTGAGGAAGTAGTAACCCGGCGCGGTCAGCAGCACGTTGTGCAGGTTCGGCGCATACAGGCGCACGCGTGCGACGCGTTGCACGAGATGATCAGGCACGCGCCCCAGCCAGGTCTGTTCCATCGCCTCCTTCACTACGATGCCGGTGGTGTGCAGGCGTTCGCCAGGGTCGGTTTTGCGTTCGAGCACGCAGACGCGCAGGCCGTACTGGGCAGCGGCCAGTGCACAGGCGGCACCGGCAAAGCTGGCGCCGACGATGACCACGTCGTAGTCGTTGGCAGGGGAAAAACATGGCATTGCTGCTTCGCCTTGCTGGATCCGGGAGCACAGCGTCGGATCGGCACATGGTGAGGCGATGGAGTGGCGGTGAAGTTGGGATGAAGCCGCTCCGGCCAAACGAAAAACGCTCCCTTTCGGGAGCGCATTTCTTGAATCTGGAGCGGGAAACGAGACTCGAACTCGCGACCTCAACCTTGGCAAGGTTGCGCTCTACCAACTGAGCTATTCCCGCTTGGGAGGCGAAATTTTACCTGTTCCAAGGATTGCGTCAAGCGCTTTTTTTCAGGGATTTGCGGGAGTGGCCGACATTGCGTATCCACGCATGGCGTGGATCTACCGCAGCCCCACATTCCCGTAGATCCACGCCATGCGTGGATGAGGTATCCCGCGTAGAACACACACCCAGTAGATCCACGCCATGCGTGGATGAGGTATCCCGCGTAGAACACACACCCAGTAGATCCACGCCATGCGTGGATGAG
>NZ_JBQOIF010000044.1:2500-5341 GCF_052665395.1 Stenotrophomonas sp. 3(2025)
AGGAAAACGCTCTGGAAAGAGCGGCCATAGAAGGTGATAGCCCTGTATCTGAAAGGGCCATTTCAGTGAAGACGAGTAGGGCGGGGCACGTGAAACCCTGTCTGAACATGGGGGGACCATCCTCCAAGGCTAAATACTACTGACCGACCGATAGTGAACCAGTACCGTGAGGGAAAGGCGAAAAGAACCCCGGAGAGGGGAGTGAAATAGATCCTGAAACCGTGTGCGTACAAGCAGTAGGAGCCTCGCAAGGGGTGACTGCGTACCTTTTGTATAATGGGTCAGCGACTTACTGTTCGTGGCAAGCTTAACCGTATAGGGGAGGCGAAGGGAAACCGAGTCTGATAAGGGCGCATAGTCGCGGGCAGTAGACCCGAAACCGGGTGATCTAGTCATGGCCAGGGTGAAGGTGCCGTAACAGGTACTGGAGGCCCGAACCCACGTCTGTTGCAAAAGACGGGGATGAGCTGTGATTAGGAGTGAAAAGCTAATCGAACCCGGAGATAGCTGGTTCTCCTCGAAAGCTATTTAGGTAGCGCCTCATATGTATCCTCTCGGGGGTAGAGCACTGTTATGGCTAGGGGGTCATCGCGACTTACCAAACCATTGCAAACTCCGAATACCGAGACGGACTGTATGGGAGACACACGGCGGGTGCTAACGTCCGTCGTGAAAAGGGAAACAACCCAGACCCACAGCTAAGGTCCCAAATTTTGTGCTAAGTGGAAAACCATGTGGAAAGGCACAGACAGCCAGGAGGTTGGCTTAGAAGCAGCCACCCTTTAAAGAAAGCGTAATAGCTCACTGGTCGAGTCGGTCTGCGGGGAAGATTTAACGGGGCTAAGCACAGAACCGAAGCTTGGGGTGTGCATATTTATATGTACGCGGTAGAGGAGCGTTCCGTAAGCCGTTGAAGGTGGATTGAGAAGTCTGCTGGAGGTATCGGAAGTGCGAATGCTGACATGAGTAACGATAATGCGGGTGAAAAACCCGCACGCCGAAAGCCCAAGGTTTCCTTGCGCAACGTTAATCGGCGCAGGGTGAGTCGGCCCCTAAGGCGAGGACGAAAGTCGTAGTCGATGGGAAGCAGGTTAATATTCCTGCACCTCGCGTAAGTGCGATGGAGGGACGGAGAAGGTTAGGCATACCGGGCGTTGGTTGTCCCGGGGAAAGGCGGTAGGTTTGGATCTTTGGCAAATCCGGGATCCTCTAAGACCGAGCACCGAGACGAGCCTTTATGGCGAAGTTGCTGATACCACGCTTCCAGGAAAAGCTCCTAAGCTTCAGCTTACGCAGACCGTACCGTAAACCGACACAGGTGGGTAGGATGAGAATTCTCAGGCGCTTGAGAGAACTCGGGTGAAGGAACTAGGCAACATGGCACCGTAACTTCGGGAGAAGGTGCACCCTTTTTGGTGGCTCGTGCGAGCTATAGCTGAAGAGGGTCGCAGTAACCAGGCCGCTGCGACTGTTTATCAAAAACACAGCACTCTGCAAACACGAAAGTGGACGTATAGGGTGTGACGCCTGCCCGGTGCTGGAAGGTTAATTGATGGGGTCAGCCGCAAGGCGAAGCTCTTGATCGAAGCCCCAGTAAACGGCGGCCGTAACTATAACGGTCCTAAGGTAGCGAAATTCCTTGTCGGGTAAGTTCCGACCTGCACGAATGGCGTAACGACAGCGGCGCTGTCTCCACCCGAGACTCAGTGAAATTGAAATCGCTGTGAAGATGCAGCGTTCCCGTGGCAAGACGGAAAGACCCCGTGAACCTTTACTATAGCTTTACACTGAACGTTGAGTTCGTCTGTGTAGGATAGGTGGGAGGCTATGAAACCATGGCGCTAGCTGTGGTGGAGCCATCCTTGAAATACCACCCTGTCGTGCTTGACGTTCTAACCTGGGCCCATTATCTGGGTCGGGGACCGTGTATGGTGGGTAGTTTGACTGGGGCGGTCTCCTCCTAAAGAGTAACGGAGGAGCTCGAAGGTACGCTCAGCGCGGTCGGACATCGCGCACTGTGTGCAAAGGCATAAGCGTGCTTGACTGCAAGATCGACGGATCAAGCAGGTAGGAAACTAGGACTTAGTGATCCGGTGGTTCTGTATGGAAGGGCCATCGCTCAACGGATAAAAGGTACTCCGGGGATAACAGGCTGATACCGCCCAAGAGTTCATATCGACGGCGGTGTTTGGCACCTCGATGTCGGCTCATCACATCCTGGGGCTGTAGTCGGTCCCAAGGGTATGGCTGTTCGCCATTTAAAGTGGTACGCGAGCTGGGTTCAGAACGTCGTGAGACAGTTCGGTCCCTATCTGCCATGGGCGTTGGAGATTTGAGAGGGGCTGCTCCTAGTACGAGAGGACCGGAGTGGACGAACCTCTGGTGTTCCGGTTGTCACGCCAGTGGCATTGCCGGGTAGCTATGTTCGGAAGCGATAACCGCTGAAAGCATCTAAGCGGGAAGCGCGCCTCAAGATGAGATCTCCCGGGGCACAAGCCCCCTGAAGGAACCATGTAGACTACGTGGTTGATAGGTCAGGTGTGTAAGTACAGCAATGTATTGAGCTAACTGATACTAATGATCCGAGAGGCTTGACCATATAACCTCAAGTTGCCTTGGCCGACATGACATGTCGATAGATCCAAGTGCACGCTACGTCACAAGACCAAACGAGAGGCAGGCGCTCAGGCGCGTCTCTTTGCAACGCTGGCATCACCATGCCCGCCCCTGCAAGGACACGACGCCCAGGCGACACTCCAACCGCCTCCCTGGTGAAATTAGCGCTATGGAACCACCCGATCCCATCCCGAACTCGGAAGTGAAACGTAGCTGCGCCGATGG
>NZ_JBQOIF010000045.1:0-3366 GCF_052665395.1 Stenotrophomonas sp. 3(2025)
GGGGGGGGGGGGGGGGGGGGGGGGGGGGGGGGGGGGGGGGGGGGGGGGGGGGGCGCGGGGGGGGGGGGGGGGGGGCCCGCCCCCCGCGCGCCCCCCCCCCCCCCCCCCCCCCCCTCGCCCCCCCCCCCCCCCCCCCCCCCCCCCCCCCCCCCCCCGGCCAACCCACGGCTTCTGCTGTCAGCGACCCACCACCCCGCCACGAGGTGCTCAACCGTTGGCCTTCGCCTTGGCGTCCCGCGCCGCCTGCTGCTCGACCAGCGTCAGCGCCACGTTGTCCCGCAGGTACGCCGGCTCGACCTTCTCCGGCGCAATGCCTTCGCCGCGCCCGAACGCCGGTACCGCCAGTGCCAGCACATCCGCTGCACGTGGCAGCGCCGTTGCATCGAAGCGGCGCAGGCCAGCCCCCAGCTGCGCGACCAGCGCGCCCTCGGCCGCAGCAAACCCGGTGCCGACGCCGTAGACGGACGCAGCTTCCGGCAACGACACCGCCGCCGGCACGCACACGCGCTCGGCATCCCGCGCCACCGGCAGTCCATCCACGCGCTCGAAGCGTGCCACGTACAACTCGCCCATCCGCGCATCGATCGCCGACAGGATCTGCTTCTCTTCCACCGGCGCGCGCAGCGCCAGCACCTGCAGCGTCGACACCGGCAGCAACGGCCGATCCAGCGCCAGCGCGATGCCCTGCGCCAACGCGATCGCCAGGCGCACACCGGTGAACGCGCCGGGACCACGGCTGAGCGCGATGCCGTCCAGCTGGCGGCGGCTGATGCCGGCCTCGGCCAGCAGCTCCTCCGCCCACGGCAGGCTCAGTTCGGCATGCCGGCGGGGGGCGATCTCGAAGCGTTCCCGTACCTGCCCATCCACATGCAGGGCTACGGAACAGGCTTCGGTGGCGGTTTCAAAGGCGAGCAGTTTCATCGGATCGGGTCAGAACAGGGGGAACGTGGCGCCGGGAGCCGGCTCCGGCCCCGCCACGGCGGCGGTCGGGGCAGCGGCATCCGCCACGGGCGCCCATTGTGGCGCAAAGAAGGCCTGCACATCGGCCAGGGCCCGGGTTCGCCGGAACGGCGGCAGCGACTGCAGGAAGACCTTGCCATAACCGCGGTTGAGCAGGCGCGGATCGCACAGCACCAGCACGCCACGGTCGGTCTCGCTGCGGATCAGGCGGCCAACGCCCTGCTTCAGGGCAATCACCGCCTGCGGCAGCTGCTCGTCGCGGAAGGGATTGCCGCCCTGCGAACGTATGGCATCCAGCCGCGCTTCGTACACCGGATCATCGGGCGTGGCGAAGGGCAGCTTGTCGATCACCACCACGCTCAATGCCTCGCCGACCACATCCACGCCCTCGCGGAAGCTGGCCGAGCCCAGCAGCACGCCATTGCCGGATTCGCGGAAACGCTGCAGCAGGGTCGCGCGCGGCGCTTCGCCCTGCACGAACAGCGGCCAGGGCCCATCACGCAGCGCCTCGGCCGCCTCGCGCAGCGCCCGATGCGAAGCAAACAACAGGAATGCCCTGCCCTGCGAGGCCTGCAGCACCGGACGCAGCGCTTGGATCAGTGCGGTTCCGAAACCGCGTGCTGCCGGATCCGGCAGGCCTTCAGGCAGGTAGCACAGTGCCTGCTCGGGCCAGTTGAACGGGCTGGGCTGCACCAGCGTCTGCGGATCATCCAGGCCCAGGCGCGTGGCGATGTGCTCGAAGCCACCGCCAACGGTCAGCGTGGCGGAAGTGAAAATCCATGCAGCATGGCTGCGCTCGCGATGTTCGCGCAGCGGCGCGGACACATCCATCGGCGTGCGCTGGCAGCGGAAACCGCGCGCGGTCAATTCATACCAGAGCACGTCAGCAGCGGCGGCGGTCGCTTCTGCAGGATCGGCATCGAAGTCGAGCGCGGGTTCTTCATCCCCCAGCCAACGGCCCAGCCGCGAAATCGCCTCACGTGCGCGCGCATGGCAGGCATCCAGGCCAGCAGCGGCTTCGCGCAGCGGTTGCAATGCCTGCTCCAGCACCACCAGGCTGGACATCACCGCATCGAAACCCTCGCGCACCTGCGGCATTGCCAACGCGCGCCATTGGGTGCCACGCGCGGGTAGTCCCTCCATCGCAGCACGCAGCGCAGACAAGGCCTGCTGCAGATGATCGACCGGTTCCTGCAGTGCAGACTGCGCGCCACCCACGCCGCGCGCTTCAACCAGGCAGTCACGGCCCAGTTCCTGCCAGGGGCGCATGCCGAAGCCTTCGCCGAAGAACTGCGCGGCCAGTTCGGGCAACTGATGGGCCTCGTCGATGACGAACGCCTGCGCACCGGGCAGCAGTTCACCGAAGCCCTCCTGCTTCAGCGCCAGGTCGGCCAGCAGCAGGTGGTGGTTGACCACGACCAGGTCGGCGGCCTGTGCACGCTGGCGGGCACGCACGACGAAGCAGTCATCCCAGAACGGACACTCGTTGCCCAGGCAGTTGTCGACGGTGGAGGTGACCATCGGCAGCAGCGGCGAGTCATCGGCCAGGCCATCGAGTTCGGCGATATCGCCTGATTCCGAGCGACCGGACCAGGCCAGGATGCGCTGGAACTGTGCCGCCTGTTCCGGGCTGGAGAAGCGCGGCTCGCCGCGTGCCTGCTGCAGGCGGTAGCGGCACAGGTAGTTGCTGCGTCCCTTCAGCAGCGCGCTGCGCCCGCCGACGCCCAGTGCCTGGCGCACGCGCGGCAGGTCACGGTGGTAGAGCTGGTCCTGCAGCGCGCGGGTACCGGTGGAAATGATGGTGCGCATTCCGGACAGCAGCACCGGTACCAGATAAGCAAAGGTCTTGCCGGTACCGGTACCGGCTTCGGCGAGCAGCAGGTCGCGCTGCTGCATCGACGCGGCAATGGCCTCGGTCAGGCGCAGCTGCGCAGGACGCGGAACGAACGCATCCAGATGGGAGGCGAGCGCGCCGCCTTCGCTGAGGGCTTCGCGGCTGGCATGGACAAGGTCGGACATCAGGTGGAAAGGATACCCGGCCGGGCGCTGCCCGGCACCCGTTTCAAGCCGGGGCACAAGCAACGGCAACAGCGCTGTTCATGGCTCTGGGTTGTACTGGGGACTGGCGGGGGACTGTGGGGTTGCGGGGACGCCGTAAACCCGTCCTTGGGGGCTTGGCCGCGGCATCCATGCCGCGGACACCCCGCAACCCCACAGTCCCCCGCCTTCGACAGTTTCCTGGTGACGGAGGGACGCGCTGCGTAGGGTCGAGCTTGCTCGACTGGCAGTTCAGAAGCAGTGGGAGTAACCGGGAAAGAAGAAAAGAAATGGCAGCGAGCGCGCGCAGCGCGCGACCCGCTTTTGATTTTGATTTTGTTCTTGCCTGCGGCCCACGCGATGTATGGC
>NZ_JBQOIF010000046.1:0-1759 GCF_052665395.1 Stenotrophomonas sp. 3(2025)
GCGCCCGTAGCTCAGTTGGATAGAGTACCTGGCTACGAACCAGGCGGTCGGGAGTTCGAATCTCTCCGGGCGCACCATTACACCGAAACAGCAGGCCTCGGCCTGCTGTTTTTTTATGTGTGTTTTTCGGCAGGGCTGCGCCCTGCACCTGCAGAAGCCACTGCGCAAGCAACAGCAACAGCTGGCATTCCGTGGGATGGCGGGGCGGTATGGATAGGCAGGACACGCCGTAAACCCATCCATGGGGGCTCGATGGCGCCGTCCATGGCGCCAACGGTCCTGCCTATCCATACCGCCCCGCCCCTGACAGATCACCGCGATCTGCGGTAGATCCACGCCGTGCGTGGATGACTCCATTGAATTCGAATATTTCGACAGTTGAACGAAGGACATCCATGCTTGGCGTGGATCTACGTGTCGACCAAGGTCGACACCCACCAAGAGCAGGCCAAGAGCAGGCCAAGCCATTCCGGCAGATCGCGGAAATCTGTCGAAGGCGGGGTGGGTCCGGTTGCGGGAGTGTCCGCGGCATGGATGCCGCGGCCAAGCCCCCATGGACGGGTTTACGGCGTCTCCCGCAACCGGACCCACCCCGCCTCCCCACAGGAAACCAGCTTCTGCTGTTGCTGTTGCTGTTGCTTCTGCTGTTGCTGTTGCTGTTGAGGTTGCCGGCCAGCGGCCGGCACTACCGCAGGTGCAGGGCGCAGCCCTGCCGAACCCTACCCCTCTGCCATCGCCTGCCACCATTGCGCCAGCAGCTCCGGCCGCCGCAGGCGCTCGCGCCACCAGCGCAGGGCCGCGCCATCTTCACCGGTGCGCCAGGCTAGCCAGAAGGTCTCTTCCGGCTTGTGCTCCTCGACCTCGCGGATCACCAGCTGGCCGCGCGCCACCGCCGCGCGCGCACAAGGCTCGGGCAGGAAGCCGAATCCCAGCCCCTGGCACTGCAGCTTCAACTTGCTGGCCATGTCCGGCACGGTCAACGTCTCCTGGCCCATCAACAGGCCCACCGTTCGTGGCAGCAGCCGCCGCGCCGAGTCGGACACGGCGATCGCGCAATACGGCGCCAACTGCTCGCGGCCCAGCACACCCGGCACGGACGCCAGCGGATGCCCGGGCGCCACCGCAAACACAAAATCAACGCTGCCCAGCGGCTCGACCACGTAGCCCCCGCCACTGGGCCCCTCACCGGGCGCGCCCACCAGCAGGTCGGCGCGCCGGTCCAGCAGCGCTTCCCAGGTACCGGACAGTGCTTCGCCAAACAGGCGCAGCCGGGTGGGCGCCGCCACCTCGCGGAACGCGGCAATATCCGGCCCCAGCAGCCAGGTCGGGAACACCGAATCCACCGCCAGGGTCAATTCCGCCTCCCAGCCCGAGGCTACCCGCCGCACCCGCAGCTCGAGCTCCCGGGCCGCACGCAGCAGGTGCCTGCCCTCCTCCAGCAGCGCGCGCCCGGCCTCGGTCGGCTCCGCCCGCGGGCCGATCCGGTCGAACAGCTGCACCCCCAGATCCTCTTCCAGCTTGGCCACGGTGTAGGAAATGGTCGAAGGCACCTTGTGCAGGGCCTTGCCGGCGCCGGCAAAGGAGCCTCGGCGGTCGATCGCGTCCAGGATCTGCAGGGCATCGAGGCTAAGCTTGAGCATTCGAAATTTTCGATGATGGCTGTCAAAACTATCCGTTTTTCAAACCCAGGGTGCAAGCGGATACTTCTCTTCAACGGGGAAACACAGCGGCTGGGCCCGCCCCCCCCCCCCCACCACCC
>NZ_JBQOIF010000047.1:0-1434 GCF_052665395.1 Stenotrophomonas sp. 3(2025)
TGAAGTGACCCCCTAAAGTTGGACAGTTGGGGGATCAGGCGGCCAGCGCGACCTGTTCCCGGTACTTTACCGGGCTCAGGCCCTTTAGCTTCAGTCGGATACGGTCTTCGTTGTAGTACCGGATGTACTCCACCAGTCCGGCTTCCAGACTTTCGATGCTGTCAAAGGTGTTCAGGTAGAAGAATTCCGACTTCAGTGTCCCGAAGAAGCTCTCCATGGCCGCGTTGTCCAGGCAGTTGCCACGCCGGGACATGCTCTGTTTCAGCGAGTGCTTGGCGAGCTTGTGGCGGTAGTTTTCGTGCTGGTAGTGCCAGCCCTGGTCGGAGTGGATCATCGGTCGATCTTCGGGCGAAAGCTTCTTGATCGCTTGGTCCAGCATCTCCCCCACCAGGTCGAACACCGGTCGGCGCTTCATCTGGTACGCCACGATTTCGCCGTTGTAGAGATCCATGATCGGCGAAAGATAGAGCTTCATGCCCTGCACCTTGAACTCGGTTACGTCGGTCACCCACTTCTGGTTGGGCGTCTGGGCCTCAAACTGGCGGCCCAGATCGTTGGAGACCACGACATTGGCCGCTCCCTTGAAGGCGCGGTAGCGCTTGATGCGTACCCGCGATTGCAGGCCCAGCTCGGCCATCAGCCGCTGCACCCGCTTGTGGTTGATGGCCTCGCCCTGATTGGCCAGTTCCAGCGTTATGCGACGGTAGCCGTAGCGCCCTTGGTTCTCATCGTAAATCGCGCGGATACGCCCACGCAGTTCCTCCTCGCCCTCATCGGGATGGGCCAAGGCGTTCACCTGGTAATAGAACGTGCTGCGTGACAGTTCGGCCGCCTCGAGCAAAGACGGCAGCGCATGGGCCTGCCTCAATCCTTGGACGGCTTGCGCTTTGCGCGCTGCGCCGCCTGCTCTTCCTGGATCAAGGCATCGAGCTTTTTTAGGTAGGCGGTCTCCGCACGCAGATAGGCCACTTCCTTGAGGAGCTCATCGCGGCTCATGTCCTCGGCGGGCTTGGACGAGCGGGTCTTTTTCATCGGTCTTGGTGGCGGTGGTGGAGGTGGTGCCAGCGCTTGAGCGCCCCCGCGAGCATACAACCGTTGCCATCGCCCCACCGCGCCGGCATCTCCGATCTGGAAGTACGTCGTGGCCTCTCGTGCCGACATGCCCAGCTGGCCCATCTTTTCCAGGACATCCAGCTTGAACTGGAGATCGTAGGACCGGGGTTTGCGCTGAAACCCTTGCCGGCCATGCAGCCGGTAGGTTGCTGCCCACCGCCTGACCGTGGAGAACTCCAGACCATGGCGGCGGGCAACCGCCTTGACCGATGTGGCGGTCTTGCAGGCCTCTTTGGCGACCTGCAATTTGAAACAAACCTCATATCTATTCATGTAACCCTCGGGGTCGGATCAGGTGTCCAACTCCTGGGGGTCACTTCA
>NZ_JBQOIF010000048.1:0-1264 GCF_052665395.1 Stenotrophomonas sp. 3(2025)
GGGGTGTCCGCGGCATGGATGCCGCGGCCAAGCCTTATCTGATTGGAATCTGGCACCGTAGGTGTCGAGAGCCGGCGTGGGCCGCCGTGTAAGCCTGGATCTCGACGATCGCCATGGAGCTTGGCGCCCACGCCGGAATCTCCCTTGATCCGCCCGAACAGTTGCTGGAGCTGACACTCGCAGTGATAAGACTGGGCAAGCGGGGGAGCTCTCGACCCTTCCAGACTATACGGAGTCCGGTGATGAACGGGATCGGGATTGATGTCAGCAAGCGCCAGCTGGACGTTGGCACGACAGACGGAAAGACCCTGCAGGTCAGCAATAGCCGCTCCGGCTTTGCTGAATTGGACCTCTGGCTGCAAGGGCATCCGGCCGTCCAGATCGTGCTGGAGGCCACTGGTGGCTACGAACAGCCTGTGCTGGACTTCCTGCACAACGCTGGTCATCCGGTAGTCCGCGCCAATGCCCTGCGGGCGCGGAAACTGGCCCAGGGGCTTGGCCACATGGCCAAGACCGACCGCTTGGATGCCTATGCCTTGGCCAAGATGGCCGCGCTGGTGAAGCTGCGTTCCTATCAGCCACTGGAGCCTTGGCAGCGGGAAATGCGTGACTTCGTGCGGGCACGCCGACAGGCGATGCACGCGCTGACCGTCGCGCGGCAGCAGCAGGAAATGGTGGGTAATCGTGAATTACGTCGACTGCTTCAGGCCAACATCACTTGCTTGCAGAGAACGGTGGAACGTTTGGGAAAGCGGATTTCCGAACAGGTTTCCAAGCAGCCTCAACTGGCTGTCCTGAAGTCGATGAAAGGTGTTGGCCCGGGCCTGCAGGCCGTGTTGGCCAGCTATCTTCCCGAGCTGGGCAAGATCAGTGGCAAGGCCGTCGCCAGCCTGGTCGGTGTGGCACCGATGTCCCATGACAGCGGGACCATGCGTGGCAAACGAAGCATCCATGGCGGCAGGGCTGAGATCCGTCAGGTGCTCTACATGGCCAGCATGTCGGCCATGCGGCATGAACCTCGCCTGCGGGACTTTTACCAGTCGCTGCGAGCGCGGGGCAAGGAAGGCAAAGTGGCCATCGTGGCGGTGATGCGGAAGATGCTGGTGATTCTCAACGCCCGTATGCGTGACGCTCAAGGCGGATCGATCCCCGCCTGAGCGCACCAGAGGGCGTTGCTCCTGAGGCTGCCGGCCAGCGGCCGGCACTACCGTGCCCGTTTACCGGAAGGGCTGGCGCTCCTCCAGCAACACAGTTGCTCCAGGGA
>NZ_JBQOIF010000049.1:0-1253 GCF_052665395.1 Stenotrophomonas sp. 3(2025)
TGATCTGGCTCCCCGTGAGCGGACGCCAAGAAGCGATACTTTGATCGCACTTGGAGGTCCTTTTATGTCCCGTATCACCCGCCGTAGCTACACCGATGAGTTCAAGCACCAGGCTGTGGCGCTGGCCGAGTCACTCGGCCCAGCCGCAGCGGCCCGACAACTGGAGATGTCGGTCAAAACGCTGGCCAATTGGGTCGACGCTGTTCGGGCCGGCCGGTCGCTGACCTCGGAGGCCCGTAGACCGGCCACCGACCTGGAAAGCGAGATCAGCCGCCTGCGGGCCGAGAACGCCAACCTGAGGATGGAGCGGGAAATCCTAAAAAAAGCGGCGGCGTTCTTTGCCAAAGAGTCCAAGTGAGGTACGCCTTCGTCGCCAGCCATAGGACTCGCTACCCGACCCGGGTACTGTGCCGTGTTCTCGGAGTATCCGTCTCTGGATTCCATGACTATCTGCGCCGACAGTCCGGCGCAGCCACCGACCCCGATGCAGCACTCCGTGCCGAGCTTCGGGCTATCCATGCGGCCAGCAAGCGCAGCTATGGACGACATCGGCTGGTCAGGGCCCTGCGCGACCGGAATCATCACATCGGCCATAAGCGCGTGGCGCGGCTGATGGCCGAGGAGCGCATCCAGGGTAAGACCAAGGGGCGCTGGCGGCGCAACGCTTCGGCCGGAAGTTCGACCCTCGCCCCGAATCTGCTGGATCGAAAATTCGCTCCTGGTGCCGGGCCGACGGCGTGGGTCGGAGACATCACCTATGTCGCCACCCGTCAGGGCTGGCTGCATCTGGCGGTGGTCATCAGCGTCCAGACCCGACAGGTGCTGGGCTACAGCACTTCCGACCGGATGACCGAGGACCTGGTGGTGAAAGCCTTTGCCAACGCTTGGGCCCTGCATCCACAACGGCCTGGCCTGATCTTCCATTCGGATCGAGGCGGGCAATACTGGGGCAATGAGTTTCGCCAGCTCCTGCAATCCCACGGGGTGGTCCAAAGCATGAGCCGGCCTGGCAATTGCTGGGACAACGCAGTAGCCGAGAGCTTTTTTGCCACGCTCAAGGCCGAAGAGGCCGCTGATCCTTACTCAAACCGGGAGCAGGCCAGCCAGTCCATCGCCACCTACATCCACGGCTTCTACAATCCCGCCCGGCTACACTCGGCACTGGGCTATCAATCGCCCAATGCCTACGCCCGGCAGCTCAGGGCTGCCGCCTGAAACGGCTTCATGGCGTCCGTTTTCAGGGAGCCAGATCA
>NZ_JBQOIF010000050.1:0-790 GCF_052665395.1 Stenotrophomonas sp. 3(2025)
GGACTATACGTGTAGTTTATGCCGATTTGACGACGCCTTTTCCAACTATTAACAAGATGCCCAGCACCAGCTGTGACTAATATTAAATAGGCATCGCTTTGACCTCTTGGAGGTCATTCGACGTCAACGGTAAATGTGCCTTTTGACCAACCCGGGCATGAGGAACATTTTTGTCAATAGGCACCCATAGGCTACGGGCATCGGTTTACCCGCTATGAGCGATTTTAACTTTCGTGACCTTGAAATGACCTTGAAAAGTCATCCGAGGTCAAAGGTCATGACGCACTTTAACTAAGTCGGCCATGGGGAACATTTTTTCTTAGAGGCACCTATGGCCTACGGGCAACGGTTTGGCCGCTATGGGCGATTTTCACTTTCGTGACCTTGAAATGACCCCTTAGAGGTCATCCAAGGTCAAGGTCATTGCGGATTCTGAATCCTTGGTACCGAGTTCCTATTAGTGTCCCTAAGTAACTATGGGTCTACCTCTTACCGTTTCAGCACTATGGACCAAGAATCATTTCGTTACTACTACTACTACTACAGACTACTACAGACATGCACGATCGGATAAAGGCGATGCCGCAGACGGCGTCGCCTTAAAAACCGAAAGTGAAACCGGAAGTCCAATCAATATCAATCAATCAATACATTTATTTGTAACGCGCACAATGTCGCAAACACGAATCTGAGGCGCGGGCAGTCGCCAGGTGACCACAAAAAACGTCAATTACGTGCATTTTGAGAAATAAAACGTTTTCAGATGGCTCTTAAATGCATTTGATGATTC
>NZ_JBQOIF010000051.1:0-445 GCF_052665395.1 Stenotrophomonas sp. 3(2025)
GGGGCCATAGCTCAGCTGGGAGAGCGCCTGCATGGCATGCAGGAGGTCAGCGGTTCGATCCCGCTTGGCTCCACCACTTTCGACATTAGGCCGTCGAGAGTTCTACAACTTGAAGTTTTTCGTGCGTCCCCATCGTCTAGAGGCCTAGGACATCACCCTTTCACGGTGGCGACCGGGGTTCGAATCCCCGTGGGGACGCCAGTTTCAAAGAGGATCCTGCTCCCAGCAGGAATCCTGGTTTCATGGGGCCATAGCTCAGCTGGGAGAGCGCCTGCATGGCATGCAGGAGGTCAGCGGTTCGATCCCGCTTGGCTCCACCACTTTCGGCATTAGGCCGTCGAAAGTTCTACAACTTGAAGTTTTTCGTGCGTCCCCATCGTCTAGAGGCCTAGGACATCACCCTTTCACGGTGGCGACCGGGGTTCGAATCCCCGTGGGGACGCCA
>NZ_JBQOIF010000052.1:0-414 GCF_052665395.1 Stenotrophomonas sp. 3(2025)
CCGGCGCGTACAAGGATGTCTCCGCCGTCGTCGATGCGGCGGAGCGCGCCGGCCTCGCGCTCAAGCGTGGCGATCTGCGCGGCCTGCTCGGAGACGATGCTGAGGAGCGTGCGCATCGGGCCGGTAGCGGCGCCGACCAGCTCGGGCCAGAATGACTGCTGGCCCTCGGGCAGCGCCAGGTCAAGGTGTGCGAGCAAGTCGCGGTGCTGGGGGCCGGCGCGGACCCGCGGAACCGCTGGAGGCGGGCGGTCGTGGCGAGGGCCGGCCGCGGCGGCGGGTGGCGGGGCGCCGCGGGGCGGGGTGGTGGGGGTGGGGGGTGTGGGCCGGGGGGGTCAGGGTGGGGGGTGGCGGGGATGCGGCGGCGGGTGGGGGGGGGGGGGGGGGGGGGGGGGGGGGGTGGGGCGGCGGGGGGGG
>NZ_JBQOIF010000053.1:0-362 GCF_052665395.1 Stenotrophomonas sp. 3(2025)
CGACACCCTGTTCGCCAAGCTGCAGACCGCCACCGATCCCGTCGCCGTCCAGTCGCTGGAAGCAGCGATCTGGGAGCAGTGGACCGTGCCGCCCGATCCGCAGCAGCGCGCCCGCGGCACGTCGATCCTGATCGTCGAAACCGCGGGCTGCACCGGCTATCGGCTCGGTCGCGTGCTGGACAAGCTGGGGCTGAAGGGCCAGGACACCTCGGAGCTGTTCTTCGACGACGTCCGCGTCCCCGTCGCCAACCGGGTCGGCGAGGAAGGCAAGGGCTGGACCTACGGCAAATATCTCCTGGAATTCGAGCGCGGCTCCGGCATCGCCTCGGCGAAATTGCGCGAGGCGCTGAAGATGGTGTCGG
>NZ_JBQOIF010000054.1:0-346 GCF_052665395.1 Stenotrophomonas sp. 3(2025)
CGGATCATCCGCGGCGTGGTCGCCAGCGACGGCGCCGCGTCCCATGGCAGCGGCTACACGTCGACGCGCACGGCGACGGGCGTCTACGTGATCACGATCACGACGCCGTTCCCGTCCTGGGCGACGGTCACCGCCACCGCGGCCACGTCCTCGAACGGGCCGAGGGCGGCGGTGTGGGTGCGCATGGACTCCCGGGACTCCGTCGGGGTGGAGTCCTTGATCGGCTTCAGGTTGAGCGCGGCGAGCGCGTCGTAGGGCTCGAGGGGCTCAGCGCTCATCGACGGGCTGGTCGGCGATCGCCGCCCAGGAGTCGCGCAGCTTGCCCAGGATCTCGTCGATCTCGAGG
>NZ_JBQOIF010000055.1:0-345 GCF_052665395.1 Stenotrophomonas sp. 3(2025)
CGGCCTGCTTGTCCGCGTGGGAGCCGACCGTTTCATCCTGCCAACCATCACCGTGCAGGTGGCACTCAAGCCTTCGCGCGAGATGCTCGCCACCGTCCAGGGGCGCGGCGAGGTCATCGACCATCGCGGAAAAATCCTTCCCTTGCACCGCCTTCACCGTCGCTTCGAGATCGAAGGTGCGGTCGGACTGGCTCCAGAACAGCCACAGCGGCAGTTCAACGGTGCCGGTCACCGCGCCCCGCAGGTCGGCGAGGTCGGGGACCACGACCGCGGATCGCCCGGGCCGGGCCTGGTACGCCCGGCTGGCGGCCCGCCCGGCGCCCGTGCGCGGGCCCGGCGCGGTCG
>NZ_JBQOIF010000056.1:0-356 GCF_052665395.1 Stenotrophomonas sp. 3(2025)
GTGGTGGAGCCAAGCGGGATCGAACCGCTGACCTCCTGCATGCCATGCAGGCGCTCTCCCAGCTGAGCTATGGCCCCGTGTTACCGAGCCGCCTATCATACCTGCCTGTTCACATTTGTGGAAGCTTTTTTTGAAGCTTTTTCATCGAATCGTTCATTGCCGCAAGGGCAGGGAGCGTTCCGACGCCACAACCTGAATGCCGGTGGGCGGTGAACAAAAAAGACCCGGTTATCGGCCGGGTCCTCGTTGTTCATGATGAGTGGCGTCCCCACGGGGATTCGAACCCCGGTCGCCACCGTGAAAGGGTGATGTCCTAGGCCTCTAGACGATGGGGACGCAGATCTCATCAATGGACG
>NZ_JBQOIF010000057.1:0-323 GCF_052665395.1 Stenotrophomonas sp. 3(2025)
GACTTCAAGGGCGACTTCCCGACGCTGGAGAGCGGGCGCTGCGCGCCGCTGACGGTCATCGATGACCACTCGCGCTACAACATCGTGCTGAGCGCCTGCGCGCGCACCACCACCGGGATCGTGCAGGCAGAGCTTGAGCGGGCGTTTCGCTGCTACGGGCTGCCATCGCGCATCAACACCGACAACGGCGCGCCGTGGGGCTCGCCCAGTGCGCCGGGGCAGCTCACCGAGCTCGCGGTCTGGCTGATCCGGCTGGGCATCCAGGTGAGCTATAGCCGCCCGTATCACCCGCAGACCAATGGCAAGGATGAACGGTTTCACCG
>NZ_JBQOIF010000058.1:0-322 GCF_052665395.1 Stenotrophomonas sp. 3(2025)
CGGGGGGAATGCCACCGGCACGTGTCGACCTTGGTCGACACTGCCGGCCAGCGACCGGCTCCGCTCTGGTAGCGCCGGGCCACGCCCGGCGGCTTTCCGATCAGACACCTTCCATTCCGGATGCAGCCCGCGCTGCGCGCTCGCCGGGCATGGCCCGGCGCTACCTCCGGCTCAGGGCCTGCCCTACTGACGGCCAGCGGCCGGCTCCGCTCTGGTAGCGCCGGGCCACGCCCGGCGGCTTTCCAATCAGACACCTTCCATTCCGGATGCAGCCCGCGCTGCGCGCTCGCCGGGCATGGCCCGGCGCTACCTCCGGCTCAGG
>NZ_JBQOIF010000059.1:0-321 GCF_052665395.1 Stenotrophomonas sp. 3(2025)
GGGGGTGCGGGCCCCACCACCCACCCCCCCCCCCCGCCGCCCCACCCCCCCCCCCCGCCCCCCCCCCCCCCCCCGCCCCCCACCCCGCCTTCGACAGATCTCCGCAATCTGTCTGGATGACATGGCCTGCTTTTGGTAGGTGTCGACCGTGGTCGACACGTAGATCCACGCCATGCGTGGATGCTCTACTTTCAATTGTCGAATTATTGGACTTTGATGGAGATTCATCCTGCATGGGATGGATCAATCAGACACCGGAAAACTGTCGATGGCGGGGCGGTGTCGGATTGCGGGGTGTCAGCCGCATGGATGCGGCTGCCA
>NZ_JBQOIF010000060.1:0-314 GCF_052665395.1 Stenotrophomonas sp. 3(2025)
GGAATGGCTCCAGGGACCGGCGCTCGCGGCGCTCGGGCTCGTCCTCGCCCGAGTCGGGCGGCCCAGGGGGAAGCACGCGGCGGTCTGGCTCGCCGGCGGCCTCGTCGCCTTTCCCACGGAAACCGTCTACGGCCTGGGCGCCGATGCGTCGAGCGCGGCCGCGATCGCGAAGCTCTACGCCGCCAAGGGCCGCCCTCCGGATCATCCGGTCATCGTCCACTTCAAGGATGCGGCCAGCGCTTTCGAATGGGCTGCAAGCATTTCTGAGGAGGCGAAAAAGCTCGCCGACAAATTCTGGCCGGGCCCGCTCACGC
>NZ_JBQOIF010000061.1:0-301 GCF_052665395.1 Stenotrophomonas sp. 3(2025)
TTTTAGGGCAAAATTTGACAACCTACGTGTTTTTCGGCACGAGGAATCCGAATTTGAGGTCCATTTTGAAACCGGAAGTAGAATTAATGGTGTTTCTGCGCATGCGCAGTAATAAAATCATGAAAAACGGCGAAAAATGCCTTTAAAATGCAGTTTTAAGGCCCAAGTTCCGCGTGTGTATATGTTTGTCGGTACGAGGAGTCCGAATTTGAGGTCCATTTTGAAACCGGAAGTAGAATTAATGGTGTTTCTGCGAATGCGCATGACCAACAGCACAATACGGCGTAAAGTGTCCATGAAA